>NZ_JBEOZE010000003.1:0-442959 GCF_040297465.1 Streptomyces sp. NPDC001787 | reverse complement strand
CCTCAAGGACCCCATCGGGTTCCTCGGCAACCTGGTCAAGGCCGTCGGCGCCGGCCTCAACCTCTTCATCACCAACATCGCCGAACACCTGAAGACCGGCGTCGTGTCCTGGCTCCTGGGCACCGCGGTCAAGGCGGGCCTCGAACTCCCCCAGAAGTTCGACCTCAAGGGCATCATCCAGCTGATCGGCTCACTGCTCGGCCTGACCTGGGACAACATCCGCGCCCGCGTCACCCGCAAGGGCGTCCCCGACGAAGCGATGACCGCCGTCGAAACATCCGTCCCCGTAGCGAAGAACCTCGCCCGCGAGGGCCCGGCCGGCGCGGTCAAGGAAATCCAGGCCGAGACCGGCGACCTCAAGGCCACGATCCTGGAAAAGCTGACGAGCTATCTGATTCCCACGGTCATCATCGCGGGCATCACCTGGATCCTCTCCCTCCTCAACCCGGCCTCCGCCTTCATCCGCGCGGTCAAGGGAATCATCGACATCGTCACGTTCATCGTGACCCAGGGCGCCCAGATAGCCGACTTCGTCAACGCGGTCCTGGACGCGGTCATCGCCATAGCCAACGGCGGCGCCGCAGGCGTCCCGAAGCTGGTCGAAGCCGCCCTCGCCACCAGCGTCCCGCTCCTGATCGGATTCCTGGCCTCACTGCTGGGCATCGGCGGCCTCGCCAACAAGGTGAAGAGCGTCTTCCACGCGGTGTCCCGCCCCGTCAACAGGGCCATCGACAAAATCGTCGACTTCATAGCGAAGAAGGGCAAGGCGCTTTGGAAGAAACCCAAGAGAGCTCCTGATGGCAAGAAGCAGGACGCCACTGAGAAAGGGAAGAACAACGAGAAGGGTTCTTCGTTCTACCCATCCCCCAAAAAAAGCTTCCAGTCGCTCGACAAGGAGAACCACAAGGTCCAGTTCAACGGAGAAGGCGCCGACGCCGACCTCGTCGTGCACAGCACTCCGCAGGACATCTATAAATACATGACGGGTTGGGAAACCGAACTGAGAACGGCGGGCCCGAGCGCCGAGAACGGGTCTCGTGCCGCACTTGACGATGTCAAGAAGAATGAGCAGGAAGTAAAGTCACTGAACAAAGTATTTCGCTCACAGCCCGTGGGATCACAAGCCAAGCAGGATGCCTACAAGGCGCTCCTTTCAGCCCTTTCCAAGCTTGCCCAGCTCCTGGCCCATCGACCGGGCGCGGCTCCACCCCTGCCTCCGCCAGTACTCCCGCCGTTCGAGCATGGCGTCCTCGCCCAGCCGTTCAAAGCGAGCTACATCGACAAGGATATCCAGAAGGGCACCGAGGCAAGTACCTACGACGGAGCCACTCTGACGGGATGGAACGTGGCCGAGACCTACAACACGACGGGGGCCAACAATAACGCCTGGGTGAAGATGCATCTCCTTCCCGCATTCCTTGGAGGCGACGCAAAAGACTCCAATCTGGTCCCCGCAAGGGGTTTCATCAACAACCCGATGTTCCTCTGGGCCGTGGAAAACCCAGCCAAATCATCCCTTAACAAGGCAGCCACGAGTCCAGCCCTTGAGCGCATGATTTGGTACAACGTCAATGTCAACTACTACGCAACCCATGCAGGATTCCCCAAGACAATCGAGGTCGAGTGGGGAGGTTATGACCACTCCGGCGGAACGTGGAGCGAGCGTTCGCCGCGGCCTGGCAACGGCCCCAGATCCTTCGCCGACACGCAGGACCCACCAGCGCCGCTGACCAACGACATCCTTCGGATCAACCTGTCAGGAGTAAAATACACCGTCTTTCATTCCCTCGGCATCGGAAGAACCGACGCGGAAAAGATCAAGAAACTGGTGAAGAATCGACCGCTCATTGACCTCGCTGATGCCATCAGCAAGTTCCCACACCTCACCACACAACTCACAAACGCCAATACAGCACAACGACTCAGATTCGGAATGGCACCACATCACGTACTTCGAATCAATGAGCCTAAAGAGAAGTACGCCGTTTTCAGTTCCCTCGGCATTGGCAGAGCCGAAGCGAAAGCAATCAAAAAGCTAGTGAAGACCACACCCCTCAGAGACTTCCCCGACGCCCTCAGCAAGCTCCCACACCTCACCACACAACTCACAAACGCCGACGCCACACAGCGACTCAGGTTCGACTGATATTCACCCGACGGAGCTTCCACGCAAGCGCCTAGCCGGAGGATGACATGGAAACCGAATATGAACTCAAACTTCGCAATACAGTGAAGGAAGTCCAGGCACGCAGCTCCATTCGGACGAATAAGTACGACCGGGGCCCGTTGGCGATTTACCTCAAGCGCGCCGAAGACGCATTCGAGATCATCAGAATGGTTCAGGATATTCCTCCGCCAGCAGAACTTGCAGGGAATTTCCATCGATTTTCCAATCTCTCCTTCTCCTGGCGCGCGCTGGAACCGTTCGACAAGATTGCAGGGGAGTTTCATATCGTTCACATCGCCGAGGCAGTGGTGCGTGGACCTCAGCCGTCGGCGATTGACCCGGCAACCTCCGAAGCAGGGCAGCTCATCGAGGAGTTTAGGATTTTCGAGACCCATCCTGTGGGAGGGACCGGAACATACTCCGCGCTAAGGCTCACCCATAATGAGGTTTCGCCGGAGATCTGGTACTTCGACCTCCGGCAGGGACCTTCTCGGCTCCACATCAGTTACAGCGACTACCTCGACGTCATGTTACGCACCAAGGGCCTCTACGACTGGCAGTACCTCTTCGCAGAGCCTGACAAAGACAACTACGGCATGTCTGTTTCACTGCCCTACCTACGCGACGGGCTCGACTTTCTCGCCCGTGAGTTCCCCGAAGACGACCTGTCGGATCTTCGTGACAGATTGGCGGAGCGCACCCGAGTCACAGACGGGGGGGCATAGGCTCGGCAACCGCTCTCGGGATGCTTCGAGCATCGACTTGCCCGGCGCAGTCGGCGCGAATGCCCGTGCAGGTCGGATGGCATGTGACGTCACGCATCGCCCACCCGCACAGGCAGCGTCTTCAACCCGTTGATGAAGTTCGACACCAGGCGGCGCGGTGGGCCCGACATACGAGGTGGTCCGTCAGGCAGGACGCGGCACGTCTCCTCGTACAGGACCCGTAGTTGCAAGCGCGCGAAGTGCGCGCCCAGGCAGACATGAGGGCCATCGCCGAACGAGATGTGCGGGTTCGGGGACCGGGAGAGGTCCAAGGCGTACGGGTCGGGGAAGACGCGCTCGTCGTGGTTGGCCGAGGCGTGGAAGACGACCACCTTGTCGCCGGTACGGATGCGCGTGCCGGCCAGAGTCGTGTCCTGGCGAGCGGTGCGGCGGAAGGACAGGACCGGGGGATGGCGGCGGAGCAGTTCGTCCACAGCTGTGGCGAACCCGGCCTCTCCGTCGCACAGGCTCCGGTACGCATCCGGATGCTGGGCCAGGAGGTGCAGGCCGCCGGGGGCCGCGCTGCGTACCGTGTCGTTCCCCGCCACCACGAGCAGGAAGAAGAACATCTCCAGTTCGGGCGCGGTCAGTTCGGGGTCGGTGGCGAGGGCTGTCATCACATCGTCGGCAGGGTACTGACGCTTGTGTGCGGCCAACTCGTGCGCGTAGTCGAACATGTCGCGCAGCGACGCCGGAGAGCGCGGGTTGACCGGCTTGCCGTCCGGGCCGAGTACCGGAGTCCCCGCCTCATCGGGATCCTGGTAGCCGATGACGCGTTGGGTCCAGTGGAGGAGGAAGCCTCGGTCGGTGGCGGGCACTCCGAGCAGGTCGGTGAGGTTGAGCAAGGCGTAGTCATCAGTGACGCGGGCGACCAGGTCGCAGGTACCGTCACCTCCCCGCGCCTCGGCCACCGCCCGGGTGAGCAGGGAACGGGCCCGTTCCCGGACAGCCGTCCCGAAACGGTCCACGCGCCCGGGGGTGAACGCGCGGCTGACGAGCGTGCGCAGCCGCCGGTGGTGCGGAGGGTCCTGGTTGAGCATCATGCGGCGGATGAACGGCAGGTCGGCGGGGTCCGGATCGCGGATCTGGGTGGCGCCGAGGTACGAGGAGTACGTGGAGGAGTCCTTCAGGACCCGGACCACGTCCTCATGCCGGGTGACCGCCCAGAAACCGGGGCCCGCGGGCCAGCCCCGTACCTCCGGCTCCTCCTGCCACGCGACGGGGTGGTGGTCGCGCAGATGGCGGTAGCGGTCGTGGGGGACGCCCCGCGCGTACTGCCCCGGGTCGAAGACGTCCGGTACGGGGGTTCGGGGGCCGGACCCGCTCACGCCCGCACCTCGAACAGCGCCCGCAGCTCGAACAGCGCCCGCCCCTGGAACAGCCCCCACCGCTCGGGCGGCTGAGACAGGCCGGACGCGGGAAACGGAAGCGCCCCGAGGATTCCGCGCACCCGCTGCGGCACGGTTGCCGACATCCGCTGGATGACGGAGTCACCCGGTGAGTGGTCGATCCATGCGGTCACGCTGACTCCCGTCACGGTACGGCGATGGTCTTCGGTCAATGGCCCGCCCGTCCACGGTGGTGGCAGGCAACGGTCCGCGCAAGGGCACACGCGGGGACCGGGACCGGGTCCGTCTACGCCGACGCCGCCGTGCAGCGTCATGTCGAGCGCGACAACCTGCCCGGACTGACCACCGATCACGAGGCCGAGCACGAGGCCGAGCACGGAGCCTTCAGCCGAGCACAGACCTTTCCACCGGGCCGAGATCGACGCCGCACGCGCTCTGCTGCGCGGAGCTGCGGGCACCACGGGGAACGCCGCCTGATGGCACGGTCGTGGCGGCCACGGCTCTGCAGGCGCAGAAGCCGGTGGCGGTGGTGCTCACTTCCGCCCCCTCACCCCCGCCCCCTCACCCCCGCACCAGCCCCAGATACGGCCCGAACTCCGAGGCCAGGGTCAGGCGGCCCAGTTTCTGGTACTCCCGCTGGATCGCGTGGATCAGCGTCTCCATCGTCACCGCGTCGCCCGTGTCCGCCGCCAGATACGCAGCCGTCACCGCGATCGAGCGGATGTTGCCGCCCGCCAGCTCGAAGTTCTCCGCGCAGAAGGCCAGGTCCAGGTCCTTGCCCCTCGGGAGGAGCGGACCCAGGCAACGTTCCCAGAGGACCAGGCGCTGGTCCGGGTCGGGGACGGGGAAGTCGATGACCAGGTCCAGGCGGCGGGTGAACGCGTCGTCCAGGTTGGCCCGGAGGTTGGTGGCGAGGATGGCCAGGCCGTCGAAGGACTCCATGCGTTGCAGGAGGTACGCGCTCTCCACGTTCGCGTAGCGGTCATGGGCGTCCTTCACGTCCGAGCGCTTGCCGAAGATCGCGTCGGCCTCGTCGAAGAGCAGGACGCCGTTCACGCCCGCCGCCTCCGTGAAGATGCGCTCCAGGTTCTTCTCGGTCTCGCCCACGTACTTGTCGATGACCGTCGCCAGGTCGACCGTGTACAGGTCCAGCCCCAGGTCCGCGGCGATCACCTCCGCCGACATCGTCTTGCCGGTGCCGGAGTCCCCCGCGAACAGCGCCGAGACCCCCCGGCCCCGGCCGCCTCCCGGACGCATGCCCCACTCCCCCAGGACCCGGTCGCGGTGGCGGGCGCGGGCGGTGAGTTCACGGAGCTGGGCGTGGGCGTCGGGAGGGAGGACCAGGTCGTCCCAGGTCACCGTGGGTTCGATGCGGCGGGCGAGGCGGTCCAGGCCGGCCGCGTTCTGGGCGCGGGCTCCCTGGCGTACGTGGTCGGCGGTGAGGTTTCCGCCGTTGAGGCGGGCCGTCTGGGCGGCGCTGCGCGCTGCGCCCGTGACCTGTTCCGGGGTGAGGAGGAAAGGGGCGAGCAGGTGGTCCGCGTCGATCGTGGGCGGTACGGGGGCCGGGGCCAGGTCCCGGTACGCGTCCGTCCACAGGGCCCCGCGCGCCGAAGGCTCCACCCGCGGGGCGTGCAGGAGCAGCGGCGGGGTGGCCGACCAGGACGCGTCCCACGGGACCCTGCCCACCATGACGGTCGGTACGGGGGTGGCGGTGAGGAGCCTGAGCAGGTGCGGGTGTTCCCGGGAGACCGCGTCCAGCGGGGCGCAGACCAGGCCCGCCCCGGTCAGTCGCGCCTCGCGGACCAGGGAGCGCACCGCCTCCGCCGGGGCGGGGTCCTCGGCCAGTCGGGCCAGGTCAAGGCCCAGGACCCCGAGGCCCGCCCGGGTGAGCGCGGACGCGGCCAGCGCCGTACCCGCGCCGCCCTGGTCCTCGCTGAGGTAGGCCAGCGGAACCCCGTCGGACAGGACCCCCGCCAGCGGTCCCGGGTCGCCGACGCCCGCCACGGCGTGCCAGGGGGCCAGCAGGTCGGCGAGGCGCGGGTCCGGGGTGTCGTCGCCCAGGAGGTGCGCGGTGACCCGGTCCGGTACGCGAAGGGCGCGGCTCAGGAACGGGCGGTCCAGGTCCTCGACCAGGAGCAGCCTGCCCTCACGGAGCGGGGCGCGGGCCGACAGCCGGCCGCGTGCCGCCTGATCGGCGGGGGTCGAGCCGCAGAGGCCCAGGGCCAGGCCGATGGACGGGCGGCGGCGGGTCACGTCGTCGTTGAGGTAGCCGTAGAACGCCTCGAAGCGGTCGTCCAGATCCGGTACGAGGGCGATGAGCAGGATCTCGATGTCGAGCGGAGTGAGCCCGAATTCGGCCGCCAGGGAGGTCAGTCGGGATGCGGACCGCGCGGAGGATGCGGCGGCCGGGACGACGGAGGCAGCCGGGACGGCGGAGGTTCGCATGGCCCCCAGGGCCCCCACGGCCCCCAGGTCTCCCAGGGCCTCTGGGACGGTTGAGACGGCCGGGCCCTCCGGGGCATACGGGGTCGTCTCCGGAGCCTCCCCGACCGGATCGGGGAACCCGCGTACCGCCTTCTCGTCCAGCAGTCTCACGATGTTCTCGTCCGTGAGGTACAGACCGCGGAACGCGTCGTCCGGGTCCGGATCGGTCCGCTGCCGGGCCTCGACCGCGCGGCGTACCCGCTGCTCGACGGCCACCGCGCGGGCGAGCAGGTGGCGCAGGCTCGGATCGGACGACACGGCCCCGGGGGCGGACGAAGGCACTGGGCCGGGAGCGGACGAAGGCGCGGGGCCGGGAGCAGCCGGGGTCGTCATGCGGTGCTGTCCTCCGTACGGCCGTCCTGGTCCCGGGCATCACGGTTCTCGGTGATGCGGAGCGAGAGGCCCCGCCGGGGTCCCGCCGTACCGGAAGCCTCCGGTTCCTCGCGGCCTGGGCGGACCGGCCGGCCGGGACGGGACCCGTACACCGGCAGCCCCTTGCGGCCGGGCTGGTCCTGCGTCCCACCCTGGTGGCCCCGCGCCTCGCCCTCCGTAGGGGCGGGTACGTCCCCGAACCGCGCCTGGAGCCCCTCGTCCCCCACCGGGGGTCCCGCCTCGTAGCTCGGCGAGGCCGTCACCGGGACGCTGATCACCAGGTCCAGCGAGGGCTTCAGCTCACCACCCAGCGCGCTCCACACGTCCGCGAACGAGCGGTCCTCCGGCGGCGGCAGCGCGATCGACATCGGTACGGCGGCCCCGATCTCCGCCAGTGAGCCCGTCAGCCGCTCCGGGGGCAGCGCCTCGTAGCGCAGCAGGCACGCCAGCAGCGAGGACAGCAGCCGGTGTTCGTCCTCCGGGCGCTTCGTCCATGCCGTGATCAGGTACGACAGCTTGAAGTAGCGGGGCGGGCGGCGGCGTGCGACGACCGCACCGCGCTCGTCGTACTCGTTGTGCAGGCCGCGCTCGCGGCGCCTCATGTCCTCTCGGATGTCGTAGAGGTAGAGGTTGACCATGGGTGCGTTGACCTTCGCCGCCCACTCCCGCGTCGGCGCATCGAAGACGACCGAGATCTGACCGCCTTCGAGCACTTCTGCCCGGATCAGCGACCGTAGTACGTCGTCGACCTCGTGGATCATCCGGTGACCGCCGCCCTTGTCACGCCGGCCCCGCGACTCACGCCCGCTCCACGACTCATGACAACCCCACGACGCACACTCGCCCCACGACGCACACTCGCCCCGCGACTCACGCCCGCCCCGCCACTCATGACCGCCCCGCGAAGTCCGGTGGCTGAAGGTGGCGTTGGACGACCAGGACCGGTTTCTGGAGACGGGGAAGGTCGCGTGCGTCCGCCCGCAGGACGCGCGGGCCGAGCGTGTCCTTGCGCAGCACCAGCATCTGCACCTCGAAGGTGCCGTCGCGGCCCACCCGCACACCGGACCGGTCGGCCGTGATGCCGATGTTCCACGTGAAACGTACGGTCTCGCCGGGCGGATAGTCCTTGCCCCGGGCCAGTACGGGCTGCCCCGGTCTGGCCACCTGCGGAGTGACGGTGAGCGAGGGCTTCAGGACCCGCAGCCGGTCCGTGGCCTTGTTGTTCGCCGTACGCCGGTCGGGCAGCGTGCCGCGCACGGAGGCCCGTACGTTCCCGGTGACCGCCGCCCGGTACGTGCCCGTCTGCGTCACCTCGATCCGGCCACCGGCGGGAATCGTGCACGGCTCGGCCGCCGTGCAGCGGTTCAGGGACGGCAGGCTGCGGTCCTTCGCCTTGGCGGGCTTGGGCCAGGTCGCACCGATGACGACCCCGGTCGCCGCGTCCGGACCGGCGTTGGTGAGGGTGAAACGGGCGCGGGCCGGGCGCCCGACGTATGTGCGGTCCGGGCGGACATCGGCCTTGACCGCGAGGTCCGAGGAAGGTGGCACGGGGGCCTCCAGCACCTCGAACTCCGCCGTGTCCGTACCGGTGTTCCCCGCCGTGTCCGTGGCCGAGCAGGTGACCGTGGTCCTCCCGACCGGGAACAGCGAGCCGGAAGCGGGCGTGCAGGCCACCGGCAGCGTTCCGTCCTGGGCATCGGTGGCCGTTGCCGTGTAGCTGATCCGCACCCCGTCGTCGTCCTTCGCCCTCGCCGTACGGTCGTCCACGGTGACGACCGGGGCGTTGATGTCGTTCACGTCGATGCTGATCCGCTGCTGGAAGTCCGGATCGGGCTCGGCGGTGGGCCCGAGGGTGTCCGTCCCCGGCACCTGGGTGCCCAGCAGGAACTGAACGGTGCAGGTGAGGGTGGTGCCCTGCGGTGCGTCGGCCGAGACGTCGATGGTCTCCGCGAACTCGGCGGTCTCGCCGCTGGTCAGCCGGCGCGTGGGCGGATCCAGGGCGACGGAGAGGTGCGGGTCGCAGGCGTCGAGGCGATAGCCGACGGAGGTGGGGAGGTTCTTGAAGCCCTCGATGATCGCGTCGGTCACACCGTCGCCCGGAATCCCGTTGAGCATCCGGCCGTTGGTTGCCGCGGTGATCCGTTTTGCCTGATCAGGATCGTGATACGGGTCCTTGTAGGTCTCGCTCTTGTACCCGAACCCGTTGAGACCGTCACCGTTCTCCGTCGTCACGTCGACGGCGATGACACGTACGCCCTTGTCCTGGAGGGCGAACACCGCTTCGTCATAAGGAATGCCGTTGCTGGGGACGTGGCTTGAGGCATCACCGACCAGCACGACCACCGGGCTGGCTCCGTCCCGGAAGACCGTCCCCCCGTCCGCACCGTTGGCCACCTTCCACAGCGCGTAGATCCAGTCCTCGGACGGGCCCTTGCTCCTGAAGCCACGGGAGGTGTCCAACTCGTCGACCCCCTTCTTCTGCACATCCTCCAGGTTCTTCGTCAGCCCCTGGAGCACGGCGAACTCCGCCGTCGGATCGTCCTTCTCGTCGCCGTAGGTGGCCACGGCGAACCGGGAATCCGGCTGCTGTTCCCGTATGGTGGCGGTGATTTCCTTCAATCCCTTCTGTACGTCACCGATCGGGACGGCCATGCTTCCGGTGCCGTCCACCAGCAGCACCACATCGGGCATCGGCGGGATCGGGGGCGTACGCACCCGCTTGTCCACGCCCGTGGAGCCGCCCGGGTCGAGGGCTTCGTGCAGGCTCGCCGGGGTGACCCAGGGATCAGGGGGCACCGGTAGGGCCGTGGCCACCCCCGTCACGCCCGATGCGGGGGTCAGCCCGGCGGCCAACAGGAGCAGGACCAGCGCCGACGCACGACGCGCCCCGGCCGGCCTGCGTGATCCTTTTCCTGGCTGAAACCACCGCACGGAATTCCTCCCCCGGACCCGACCCGACCGGTTCGACCCGACCGGTTCGCACGGTCCCGTACGAACCGGGCACCCACAGCGGAAAGCGAGCCCCTTCCACGGGAAACCCTCACTGCCCTTTGAGGCAATACGGCGACGCGCGAAGATCACATCTCGCGTAGATCAAATAAGGCCCTGCCGCATCGCATACGCCACCGCGTGGGAACGATTTCGCAGCTGAAGCCGGGTCATCACCGAATGGAGAACGTTCTTGATCGTGCGTTCCGAATAGGCGAGCTTCGTCGCGATGTCCGCGGTGTCGTAGCCCTCGGCGACCAGCCGCAGCACATCCACCTCCCGCGCCGCCAGCCCGGTGAAGTGGAGTCCGCGTGGACCCAGCACCTGCCCCTGGAGCCTGCCGACCTCTTCGAGGAGGCGTCCGAGCAGGTCGGAGGGCAGATGGCCCTCACCGCGAGCCACCGTACCGATGACATGCACCAGGTGTTCCGGCGTCGACTCGGAGCGCCTGACCACACCGGCGACCCCGCACTCCGCCGCACTCACCAGCTTCTGCTCATCGATGTCCGTGGTCACCAGAACCGCGCGGGCGCTGCTCGTACGCTGGATGTGGCGCAGCGTTCTCAGGACGTCCTCGTCGACGGCGTCCACGACCACGACCACGACCTGGGGCGATTCCCCGGCCTCGTCCCAATCCATGACACTGACCTCGGGGCGGGCCCGTAATTGACTGGCCACACCCGCCTGCGAAATTGGATCTTGGGCTCTCAGCGCGACAGTGGTCCGCTCCATGGCAATGCTCCCCCTGGGCAACAGCCGTAAGTATCACAGCACGCCCAAAGCCTCACAGCATGCCCAAAGCCTCACAGCTGCATTCGTCAGCCTCATGAGCTATGAGGCGGTCAGAAGATTCCCTTGATTACCAAAGAGGAAACTAAAAGGTTGTTACGGGCAGTAAATCTGCCCGAAAGTGTTCCTCCACGGCCGATGCCTGCCAAGGCCATCGACCTTACGGTCCGCCGTATGAGTCTCTCGGCAAGTCTCGACGAGTCGTCCGTCGCCGCCGCACCGGGCGAGGAGACAGCCCTGCCCCTCCAGGTCCTCAACTCCGGCCGGACCGTGGAGGAGTACCGCTTCGAGGTGGTCGGTGACTGTGCCGCGTGGTCCGCGGTGGAGCCGGCGGTCCTGTCGCTGTACCCGGGCGACTCCCGAACCGTATCGCTCATGCTGCGACCGCCGCGGGACTCCACCGTACCCGCGGGCGAGACCCCGTTCGGGATCCGGGTGGTGCCCGCCAGTGCGCCGGACGAGACGGTGGTTCCCGAAGGACGGGTGACGGTACTGCCGTTCACCGAGACGACCGCCGAACTGGTGCCGCGCGGTTCGCACGGCTCACGCGGCGGACGGCATCAGCTCGCCGTGGACAACCGGGGGAACACACCGGTCACCGTGCGGCTCGGCTCCCGGCCCGGTTCGGAACTCGCGAGCGTCGCCTTCGCCGCGTCCGAGCTCCGGATCGCCCCGGGACACGCGGAGTTCGGGAAGCTGCGCGTGCGGCCGGCCAAACGGATGTGGCGCGGCACGCCGGTCACCCACTCCTTCCAGGTGTACGCCGCCACGCAGGTGGCCGAGGGCCAGGAAGCGGTGGAACCGGTCCTCGTCGACGGCTCCTACCAACAGGACCCGGTCCTTCCGCGCTGGCTGCCCCGGGCACTCATCACTGCGGCTGTGCTGCTGATCGCGCTGGTCGGCCTCTGGTACGCGTTGCTGCGCCCGGCCGTGAAGTCGGCGGCCCGGGAGGCGGTCACGCCCGAGGCGGTACGGTCCGCGGCGGCGGCCGACAAGAGCAAGGCACCGGACCAGGGCGGCGACCCGGCCGGGGCGGGTTCCGGCGGCGACTCCACAGGGGCGGGCACGGGCGCCGGAGCGTCGAAGCCCGGTCCGTCACCGAGCCCCGCCGCCCCCGGGGACGCCGCTTCGGCGGCAGCCCCGACCAGCGCCCAGGTACGGGTCAGGGACTCGGTGGGGGACGGCTCGAACACCTCCACGGCGCTGGAGGTACCGGACGGGCACACCTTCCAGCTGACCGACATCGTGGTGCAGAACCCGCAGGGCGACGCGGGTACGGTCACCGTCTCCGCCGGGAAGGGCAACCGCGTACTGAGCCTCGGGCTGGAGAACTTCCGGGACTCCGACTACCACTTCGTGACGCCGATCCTGGTACCCGCGGGCGGCAAGGTGACCATGACCATCGACTGCCGGAAGGTCGGCAAACCGGTGGGCGCCCCGGCACCTTCCCGGTGCTCCGAGTCGCTTTTCCTCGGCGGCACGATGCGGCCGGACTCCGCGGGCTGAACCGCCCGGGGCGCCGACCCACTCGGGGCGCCGCGCGGGCGGGGCGAGGCGGGGCCGGAACAGGGCAGCGCGGGACGGGGCAGAACGGGACGGGCTGGGCGGGGGCGGGACACGACGGCGCACGAGGGGCCCGCCGGCACGGGGCACGGGGCAGGGCGCGCACGGCGGGCGCGGGCGGCTCGTCGCCCGGTGCCTTCAGGCCGGTGGGGCCTCTTCCTCCTCTTCCGGCTTCTCCTCCGCGCGCTGCACGAACGAACCCTGCACGTCGGCCGGTTGCTCGTCCTCGTCCTCCGTGGCCGCCCGCTGCACCGAGGGAGCGGCGGAAGCCGACGGAGCAGGTCCGGCGGAAGCCGACCCGGTTGCCGGCGACGACTCGGGGGCCGGGTCCGACAGCACCCGGTCCGCGTTCGCCACGGCCTCCCGCTCGAAGCGGTCCGAGGGGTCGCTGACCCGGATGCCGCCGGGCGCCTCCGTGCCCTCGACCGGCCCGCTGCGCTGCTGGATCACATGGGTCAGCTCATGCGCCAGCGTCGTACGGCCCTGCGGTGACGACGGATCGTACGCGTCGCGCTGGAAGACCACGTTGTTGCCCACGGTGTACGCGTGCGCCCCGACGCCCTTCGCCGACTCGTGCGCGGCGGAGTCGTTGTGGATGCGTACGTCGGAGAAGTCCGCGCCCATGCGGCTCTCCAGGTCCGTCCGCGTATCGGTGTCCAGGGGCGAGCCGCCGCCGGACGACACGACATCGTGCACCGGGGAGCGCGGTGTCTCCTGGGTCTCCTCGGCCTGTTCGGACCGGGCGGCCCTGGACCGCTGGATCAACGGGCCGAGGGCCCCGTTGCCGACGGTCCGCTGGAGCACGCCCATCCCGGCCGTACCGACCACGTCCGCGCGCCCGGCGGCGGCGGCCCGGAAGAGGTGGTGCGAGTCCGCCCCGCCGTCATGGGCGTCGGCCGCCCTCGGCGCGGCGAGGGCGTCACCATGCCCGAGCTGCCCGAGGCGGCCGTGCTCGTCCTCGTGGACGCTCTCCCCGGGGAAGGCACGGTCGTGGTCCCGCTCGGGGTCGTACTCGTGCTCGTGCTGATGATCGTGGTCATGGTCGTGGTCGTGTGCGTTCATCGTCATCTCCCCTGACCGCACCGGTCTCGGTCCTCCACCATCAGGGGAGGCCCCCTGCCCCGTCCAGCCCCCGCCCGGCCCGCCCGGGGCACCCGATGCTGCCTCTTCGGGCAGCCGGGCGGTACGGGTCGCGCGGCGGTACGGGCCGGACACGTCGCGCGGAGGTACGGCCGAGGCGGCACGGACCGGGGTGGTACGGGCCGAGGCGGCACGGGCCGAGGCCGCACGGGCCGGGGCCGCACGGGCCGGGCTGGTCAGCTCCCGGTACCTCCCCGGATCCGGCTGAACGTCAGATACCGCTCACCGGGGCCCGGCGGCCGGATCCACGACGTACCCCGCGCCGCGTGCAGCCGGCCGTGGCGCACGGCGAACCGCGGCAGGGCCACTCCGAACGTCCCGGCGACGGCGTCGAGCGCCCGTGTCTCCGCGTCGCGGTCGAGGCGGGGGCCGGAGCCGTCGACCAGAGCGGCACCGAAGAGGGCCGGGTCCAGGCCTTCGGGCGGTGTCCCGGTGGACTCGGCCCCGCCGCCGCGCGCCGTACTCCCGAAGCGCTCCCGGCCGTCCTCGGCGTACGAGAAGCGGAACGCGTCCGGGAACGCCTCGTCGGCGGCCTGGTGTCTCTCGCTCCAGATCGATATCGCCCACGTGCCCCGCGACACCTCGGCATCGAGGCCGCTCAGCCTGCCCGGCTGGAGGGTCTCGGGCCCACGCTCGAAGGCGAAGGTCCAGCCACCGGCGCACGATCCCACCCGGAACACCGCGTCGCCCCGCCCGCGGCCCCGGCTCCAGTGGCGGAGGCCCCACATGTCCTGTTCGTTGCACGGGGCCAGCAACGGGCCCTTTGCGCCGAGCCGTTCGGCAAGGGCCTCGGGCGTCACTCCGTGGACGAACACGAGACGGTAGGAGTGCTCGCCCCGCTCCCCGGCCAGCCACCCGAGCCCCGCCTCCGGAACGGGATCGGCCTCGGCAACCGCGACCACCGCAGGAGCGGCCTCCACCACGGGAACCACCTCCGGAACAGCAACCGAAACCGCCCCGGAACCGACAGCCGGAACGTCGGGCAGAGGCCCCGTCCGCCTCCGCTCCGCCCCACCCCTGGCCGTACGCAGAAGACGGCGGCCCCGCTCCGGGGTGATGACCGGCCCGAGAACCGGATCGGCCATCAGCCCGACCGGCGCCACCTGCTCCGGGCCGTACGGCTCCCACTCCGCGACGCCGGCCGCGAGCGTGCGCCACGCCGCGTCCGTGTCGCCCCAGCGCGCCTGCTCACGGGCCTCGGTGACCGCCCGGCCGAACGGACCCGGCGCCTCGTAGCGGAAGGTCCTCTCCTTCGCGTCCCGCAACGCCGCCTCCACCCGGGGGCGGTCCTTCTCCTCGTACCGCCGCAGGAACCACTCCTCGTCCGTGGAACCGCCGTACCTGACCTCCGCCGCGACGACGACGGGCAGGATCTCGCGTACGTACAGCGGATCGTCCAGGTCCACGGTGTCCGCCAGGTAGCCCGCGGGGCCGAGCATCGCGGCCATCTGGTCGCGCAGCCGCCGCGCCCGTTCACGGCCGAACGACCCGGCCCGGTCGAGGACGACCAGCAGCTCGTCGACATCGCCCCCGGCCAGGCAGGCGAGACGGGCGCGCTCGACGGAGGCGTCCAGCTCGCGCGTCACCTCGTTGTCGAACTCCGGCCGGTCGCTGTACCCCCGGTGGAACTCGCGGTACATCGCCTCCATGTAGTCGGCGAACGAGTCGTAGCGGTCGGGGTACTCACCGGACCAGCCCTTGTAGACGTACACCGGCCACTCGCCGTCCTCCCCGACGTCCCCCGGGTCGAGCAGCACATCGGTCATGTCCGAGTCCAGCGAGAGCTGGAGCGACCGCTTCCACATCCCGGCCCGCAGAATCTCGTCCTGCCCCGACCGCTCGTCCAGATTCTCCTCGTACAGCGGAGTGAGCCCCAGCGGGTCCCGGTGCCAGTGGACGTCCTCCGCGACGCCGAGCAGATACACCGCCGTGCCCGTGTACCGCCAGCCATTGGATGCCTGGAGAAACGCCCGGTACGACGGTGGCAGACGGGTGCCCAGCCGTTCCTCCAGGGCAGCCGTCCCCTGTTCGCCGGCGGGCGGGAAGCCGAGGCCGGCGGCGACGTCCTCCTCGTCGTACTCCTCGGGATCGAGCAGGTCCTGCGCCGCGATCCACTGCGCACTCCAACGGTCCAGAAATGACTGCCAGTTACCGATGTCCACATCACCGATCCTGACATCCACCACTGACAACCACCGCCGCGACCGTGTTCACCGGCAGGACCCACGCCGACCGCCGTGACGTTCCGGGAGGGCTGCACCTGTGACCCGTTCCGCCGGTTCGCCGGAACCGTGCCGGCCTCGCGGCGTGCCCGTTCTGTGACGAGATCAGCACCTTCCCGCACCCGAGCACCGCTAGCGTCGGACCCATGATCGTATGGCTCAACGGCACCCACGGTGCAGGCAAGACGACGACCAGCGCACTCGTGCAGCGGCTGATCCCGGATTCACGGGTGTTCGACGCCGAGAAGGTCGGCGAGACACTCATGGACATCACACCCGGGCTGCCCGGAACGGACAACTTCCAGCACTGGCCGCCGTGGCGACCGCTCGTGGTCGAGACCGCCCGCCACGTACTCGCCTACACCGGCGGCACGCTGGTGATTCCGATGACGGTCCTGGTCGAGGAGTACTGGCGCGAGATCAGCGCGGGGCTCGCCCAACACGACATCCCGGTCCGGCACTTCGTCCTCCACGCCGACCAGGAGACCCTTCGCGGACGCATCGCGGGCGACACCGTTCTCGGCCCCGACTCCCCGTTCCGGCTCCACTACCTCAAGCCCTACGCCGAGGCGGCCCGCACGTGGCTGCACGACGAGGCCGAGGTCGTCGACACCACGCACCTCACACCCGACCAGGCCGCCCAGCAGATCGCGGAGGCCGTCAAGGGCTGAGACGGCTCCGCACACCCGGAAGGGTGGCAGACGTCGACCCGAGCGGGAGACGGGAGCGGGGCGGGGGGCCCGAACGCAGGAGACGAGACGGTTCGCCTCGCCGCTCGCTGCCCGCCCCGCTCGGGTCGCCTCGCGTCGCCCTCGCGGCGCCCCATCCCTCGCCTCTCTCGCCCCTCTCGCCCCTCTCGCCCCTCTCGCCCCTCTCGCCCCTCTCGCCCCTCTCGGCCATCAGCAGCAGCTGGACTCGCCGTCCCCCGCCTCTCTCGGGATGATCGAAAGATGACTCGAAGCGAGAACGGCAAGGCCACAACGGTGCGGATCGCCCAGCAGCCCGAAGCGGACGAGCTCCTCGGGCGCAGCCCGCTGGCCGCGCTCGTCGGCATGCTGCTGGACCAGCAGGTACCGATGGAATGGGCGTTCACCGGCCCGTTCACGCTGGCACAGCGCATGGGATCCGACGACCTGGACGCCGGGGAGATCGCCGCCTACGACCCCGATGCCTTCACCGAACTCTTCACCGCCAAACCGGCCCTGCACCGCTATCCCGGCTCCATGGCCCAGCGGGTGCAGCAGCTGTGCCAGTTCCTGGTGGCGGAGTACGACGGCGAGGCGACGGCCGTGTGGGCCGACGCCACAACCGGGGACGAGCTGCTGAAACGGCTGAACGCGTTGCCCGGCTACGGCACCCAGAAGGCGCAGATCTTCCTGGCGCTGCTCGGCAAACAGTTCGGTGTACGGCCCACGGGGTGGCGCGAGGCAGCCGGTCCGTACGGGGAGGACGGCTCGCACCGCTCGGTCGCCGACATCACCGGCCCGGATTCCCTCGCCCAGGTGCGCGCGCACAAACAGGAGGCGAAGGCAGCGGCCAAAGCCGCCAAGGCGGCCAAGACGCCGAGAGCCGCGAAGACCGCGACGACCGCGAAGACGGCGAAGCAGGGCGCCAAGAAGTGATCAGGAACCGGTCGCAGGTGGGCCGTCGCCCATGAGGGGCCACGTATCGAATAACAACTGATCACAAACGGCCACAGCGGTTCACAGAAGTCAGCTCACTCGCTAGCTTTCCCAGCACATCCGTTCAGATCGGAAGGACTCCTGTGCACGCAACACGTCGCAGAGCCATCGCGGTTGTGGCCGCCACCGCCCTGGCCACGCCGCTGCTGATGGCCGCGTCCCCGAACCAAGGCCACCCGTCCTCGCACGACCCCGCGAAGGACGGCGCCAAGCTGTCGCGGAAGCTGGTGCAGCGCTCGTCCGCGCAGGACGCGTACCGGCATCTCCAGCAGTTCCAGGCGATAGCCGACTCCGCCGAGGGACATCGTGCCGCAGGGTCGCTGGGGCACGACGCCTCCGCCGCCTACGTCTACCGGCAGCTCCAGAAGGCCGGCTACCGGGTCTCGTACGAGAACTTCGACTTCATCTACACCGAGACCCTCGCCGAGAAGCTCTCCGTGGTCTCCCCCACGCCCCGCGACGTCGACATCAAGGCGATGACGTACACCCCGTCCACCAAGGTCGGCGGTCTGACGGCCGAGCTCGTCGGGGTCCCCGCCGACGAGACCACGGGGTGCGAGGCGGGCGACTACGCCTCGGAGACGTTCACCGGCAAGATCGCGCTGATCAAGCGCGGAGGCTGTTCCTTCGCCGAGAAGCAGGCGGCGGCCGCGACGGCGGGCGCGGCCGGTGCGGTCATCTACAACAACACCGCAGGGGTCCTGTCGGGCACCCTCGGCGATGTGCCCTCGGGCAAGATACCCACCGGCGGCCTCACCCAGGCCGAGGGCGAGAAGCTCGTCGCCGATCTGGCCAAGGGTGAGGTGAAGGTCGCCTTCGAGATCCGCGAGTTCCAGGAGAAGCGCTCCACCCGCAACGTCATCGCGGAGACCCGGGGCGGCAGCGCGGCGAAGACCGTGATGCTCGGCGCCCACCTGGACTCGGTCACCGAGGGCCCCGGCATCAACGACAACGGCTCCGGCTCGGCGGGCCTGCTCGAAGTGGCCCTGGAACTGGCCAAGTCCAAGGACAAGCCCGCCAACAAGGTCCGGTTCGCCTGGTGGTCCGCCGAGGAGAACGGCCTCCTGGGCTCGGAGGCGTACGTCGCGGGGCTCACCGAGGCCCAGCGGGCCCAGGTCAAGCTGTACCTCAACTTCGACATGATCGCCTCGCCGAACGGCGCCCAGTTCGTCTTCGACGGCGACAACTCCGACAACGTGGGCGAGGGCCCCGGGCCGGAGGGCTCCGCCCAGCTGGAGCGCGACATCAACGACTTCCTCGACCGCTCCGGCACCCCGCACGAGGGCACGGACTTCACCGGACGCTCCGACTACGGGCCGTTCATCGAGGTCGGCATCCCCTCCGGCGGCACGGACACCGGCGCCGAGGAGATCAAGTCCCCGGCCCAGGCGGAGAAGTTCGGCGGCGAGGCGGGCATCGCGTTCGACCCCTGCTACCACGCGGCCTGTGACGACCTGGACAACATCGACATGGCCCTGTTCGACTCGAACATCGACGTGATCGCCAACGCCGTCGGCACATACGCCCACGACATCGGCTCGCTGACCCGCCCGGTGACCTCCACGCCCACCACGGGCGGGCCCGGCAGCGGCGGCGGCCTGCGCGACGGCCACGCGCACGGAGTCACCGAGTAGCACGGGTAACACGGGAAACACAGGTAACACGGGTACCTGAACGGCCCGCTCGGCCCGCACGACAAGGCGGCCGGCGCACACCGGCGCCGGCCGCCGCTCCCCTCGCCCGTACGACTACCCCGGCGTGCGCCGCCGGACACGGGCCGACCCTCAGCGCCTGCGGCGCGCCGTACCGAACAGCGACCGCGAGATCTCCCGCCCCAGCTGGGTCCCCACGGACCGCGCCAGGGACTTGAACATCCCGCTGCCCACCACCTGCCCGACCAGCGAAGTGTCCTCCTTGCCGCGCCCGCCGGGCGTACGCTCCGGCGCTTTCACCGCTTCCTCCACCGCCGCCCGGTCAGCCGCCTCCTGAGCCTCACGGGTGTCCTCAGCCTCACGGTCCCCCCGCTCACCCTGCTCCGCACGCTCCGCGCGTTCGGCGGTCTCCGAGCGCTCCGCGAGCCTCTCGTAGGCCGACTCCCGGTCCACGGCTTCGGCGTAACGCCCGTACAGCGACGATCCCTTCACGGCGGCGTCCAGCACGTCCGCCGCCACCGGGCCCATCAGCGACTCCGGCGCCCGCAGCCGGGTCGCGGCGACCGGCGTCGGCGCACCCTTCTCGCTGAGCACGGTGATCACGGCCTCGCCCGTACCCAGTTGTGTCAGCAGCTCCTCAAGGTCGTACGGCGAGTTCGGAAATGTCTTCACCGTCGCGCGCAACGCCTTCGCGTCGTCGGGCGTGAACGCGCGCAGAGCGTGCTGCACCCGGCTTCCGAGCTGCCCCAGTACGGGCGCCGGTACGTCCTGCGGGGACTGGGTGACGAAGAAGATCCCGATCCCCTTGGAGCGGATCAGCCGCACGGTCCGGGTGATCGATTCGAGGAAGGCCTTCGACGCGTCGCTGAAGAGCAGGTGCGCCTCGTCGAAGAAGAACACGAGCTTCGGCCGGTCGAGGTCGCCGACTTCGGGGAGATCGTGGAAGAGGTCGGCGAGCAGCCACATCAGGAAGGTCGAGAAGAGCTGCGGCTTGTCCTGGACGGCGGCCAGTTCGAGTACGGAGACCAGCCCTCGCCCGTCCGGTGCCTGTCGCAGGAAATCGGCCGTGTCGAACTCCGGCTCCCCGAAGAAGTCGCCCGCTCCCTGCTGTTCGAAGGCGGTGAGCGAGCGCAGGATCACTCCGGCGGTGGCCGTGGAGAGCCCGCCGATCCCCTTCAGCTCGGCCTTCCCGGTGTCCGAGACGAGAAAGGCGACGACGGACCGCAGATCCTTGAGGTCGACCAGCTCCAGCCCCTTGGCGTCCGCGTAGTGGAAGATCAGCCCGAGCGACTGTTCCTGCGTCCGGTTGAGCCCGAGCACCTTGGACAGCAGGACCGGCCCGAAACTGGTGACCGTCGCCCGCAGCGGGATGCCCGGACCGATACCGCCGAGCGCGTAGAACTCGCTCGGGAAACCTGTCGCCCGCCAGGTCTGCCCCACCTGCCCGGCCCGCTCCGCCACCTTGTCGCCGGGGACCCCGGGCGCCGAGACACCGGAGACATCCCCCTTGATGTCGGCGAGGAAGACCGGAACACCGTTCGCGGAGAGCTGCTCGGCGATCAGCTGGAGGGTCTTGGTCTTGCCGGTACCGGTGGCGCCCGCGACCAGTCCGTGCCGGTTGAGCGTGCCCAACGGGATGCGGATCCGGGCCGCCGGAAGACAGACGCCGTCCCACAGGAGCGCGCCCAGATCGAGGGCGGCGCCGGAAACGGCGTACCCGTCCGCGATCTCCTGGGCCGGCTGCGGCAGCGCACCCGTACCGGCGGCTCCACCCGCGCCGGAGCCCGTCCCCGCACCCATGCCCGTACCGCCGGGAGTCCCCGTACCGCCGTCGGCCCCGCCCGCTCCGGCGCGCGCCTCAGAGCCCGTACGCGCACTGGAGTCCGTACCGGCGCCCGTACCGGCGCTCGCTCCGGCGCTCGCACCCGGGGCAGCGCCCGCATGCCCGCCCGCGTTCGCGCTCCCACTCATGACGACCCCTGTCCCGGTATCACGCGCTATATGGCATTTCGCCCAGCATCGCAGTACCGTTCCCCGGCTGCGCCCGGAGCCCCTTGCCCGGTAGGCTTTCCGTGTGATCTTCAAGCGCATCGGAAATGGGAAGCCATACCCCGACCACGGCCGGGAAAGCACCCGACAGTGGGCGGATGTCGCGCCGCGTCCGGTTCGCCTGGACCAACTCGTGACGACCAAGGGCCAACTGGACCTGGAGACCCTCCTCGCCGAGGACTCCACGTTCTACGGCGACCTGTTCGCCCATGTCGTGAAGTGGCAGGGCGACCTCTATCTGGAGGACGGCCTGCACCGCGCGGTCCGCGCGGCGCTCCAGCAGCGCCAGGTGCTGCACGCCCGCGTCCTGGAAATGGGCTGACCCACCCGCCGCCGCCGGCGCGATTCAGGCCTTTCGGGTGCTTTAGCGCGCATGCGGGTGCCATCGATTGATCATTTAGTACGCATCATCACCAGGTCGCACTACGCTGCGCCCATGAGCATGCTCACTCCCCCCGGCATGGGCGGAAAGTACCGCATCACGGGCGACAAGTACCCACGGATGCGCCGCCCCCGTCACCGCCGCAAGCTCGTCCTCGCGGGCGTCTCCGCCGTGGTGGCCCTCGGCCTGGCCGGCTGGGGCACGCTGCAGCTCATCGACGTCTTCACCGGCGGCGACAAGAAGGCCAACGCCGCCGATCACAAACGCGAATGCCCCACCGCCAAGCCGGCGCCGCCCCCGAAGGCGCTGCCGAAACCGGCCGGGATCAAGGTCAACGTCTATAACGCGACGCCGCGCAGCGGTCTCGCCAAGGCCGCCGCGGACGAGCTGAAGAAGCGTGGCTTCACCATCGGCAAGGTGGGCAACGCCCCCGCCGCGTACGACAAGAAGGTCCCCGGTCCCGGAGTGCTGCTGGGAGCGCCGACGGCGACGAACGGCACCTTCCCGGTGCTCGGTACGCAACTGCCGGGGACGGTGCAGAAGACCGACGCCCGGAAGTCCGGGGACATCGATCTGATTCTGGGGACGAAGTTCAAGGCGTTCAGCACCCCGCAGGCTGCCGCGGCGGCGCTCACGGCGCTCACCAAGCCCGCGCCTGCCCCGTCGTCCTGCTGAGACCGCCCCGCGCGCCCGGGGAAACCCGGGCAACGGAGTCATCGCGGCCGGTACGGCGGCCGGGAGCCTCATCCGGTCTACGGTCCGCGGTCCGCGGGCCGGGAGGCTTCGCGGCCGTACGGTGCGTGAACGGTCACCCGGCCATCCGTACGCGCGGCTAGTCCGCCGTGCCGTACATGCGGTCGCCCGCGTCGCCCAGCCCCGGCACGATGTAGCCCTGCTCGTTGAGCCGCTCGTCGACCGAGGCGGTGACGACGGTGACCGGAGTGCCCGCCAGCTCGCGCTCCATGACCTCGACGCCCTCGGGCGCCGCGAGGAGCACGACCGCGGTGACATCGTCCGCACCGCGCTTGATCATTTCCCTGATCGCCGCGACGAGGGTCCCGCCGGTGGCCAGCATCGGGTCCAGGACATAGACCTGGCGGCCCGAGAGGTCCTCCGGCATCCGGGTCGCGTACGTCTCGGCCTGGAGCGTCTCCTCGTTACGGATCATGCCCAGGAAGCCCACCTCGGCGGTCGGCAGCAGCCGCACCATGCCGTCCAGCATGCCGAGACCGGCACGCAGGATGGGCACGACCAGGGGTCGCGGGTAGGACAGCTTCACACCCGTCGTCCGCGTCACCGGGGTCTCGATGTCGACCTGCTCGGTGCGCACATCCCTGGTGGCCTCGTAGGCGAGGAGGGTGACCAGCTCGTCGGCGAGCCGCCGGAAGGTCGGGGAGTCGGTGCGCTTGTCGCGCAGCGTGGTGAGTTTGTGCGCCACCAGCGGGTGGTCGACGACATGGATCCGCATGTGTCAACAGTAACCGCGCCTTCCGGCACTCTGCGCTGGCATCAACCACCTGTTCGGGGGGAAGGTGGGGGCAACGGACCCGGCGTTGGGGTGGTGTGTCGATGCAGGACGGGGAGCGACGGAAGCGGGAACGGCCCCCGCGCGAGGTGCCTGAGGCATTCGAGGCACCCTGGCCGGACCGGACGGGCGACGCGCGCGACGCGCGTGACGCGGCACCGGACGTACTGGACGCGCAGGAGAGTGACGCCGCCCGGCGCAGACGACGTGCCCAGTTCCTCCGGGAGCTCCACGAGGCCAAACAGCTCCGGGACCGGGTACAGCCGCGCAGAGCCCGTGCGGCCCGTATGCGCCAACAGATGCGGATGCGTACGTTCCGCTGGTGACCATCGTGGCGAACGGGTGGTCGGCCCCACCCCGGATCGCCCAGGTCAGGAACACCGCCGAGCAGGCACTCCTGGAACTGATGGCCGACTCAACGTCGGAAGAGGTCTCGCGCGGCGCTTGTTTCTGCCACGATGCCGATTGGGCGGGGCTCAGGTCGGACGGATCACCGTCCGCCCTCCCGTCGGACCGATTCACCTATGACCAGTGGGAGAGTCACGGTGTACTTCGCCGCACTGCTCGCGCGCACCGAAGACGGGTGGGAAGCGAGCGATACAGAGCTGGACGATGTGGAGACCCTGTCCGATCTGATGGATCTGGCCCGGGACGCCTCGGTGGACGAGGACACGGTCCTGGTCTTCATCGAGCAGGAGGACGCCTGGTTCGGCGTCATCCGGGTGGACGGTGAGGAGGACCCCCGAATCTACGTATCGGACGCGTCCGCCGCCGCCCGCTCCTCTTACGGGGAGATCCTGCTCACCGACGAACTCCTCGGCCGCGAACCAGGGGCCGAGGACGAGATCGCCGCACTCGAAGAGCTAGTCGACCTCGACGGTACGGAGGACGACGAGCCGGACGGGGCCGGCGGAGCGAGGCGTTCCGTCCCCGCTCCCGCAGCCGGACCCATCGACGCCATCGACCCCGACGACGACCCCGACGCCGTACCGGCGGGGCCGATCGGAGAGCTCGGGATCCTCGCCGACCTCGGGATGTCCGAGAAGGAGCTGCTGACGCTGCGGACCGACGCACTGGTGGAGATCGCGGACGCGCTGGGAGCGGCCGACGTCCTGGAGACCGTCCGTTAGGGTCCGCGGGTGACCGCACGACCGCCGAAACCCTCCCCCAAGCCCGCCTCCGATTCCGTACGGGATCCTGTCCGGGATCCTGTCCGGGATCCTGTCCGGGATCCGGTTCAGGACCCCGTACGCGATCCGTGGCAGGCACCGATGCGCCGCGCCCTGGCCGAAGCGGCGCAGGCGGCGTCGTCCGGCGATGTGCCGGTCGGCGCCGTCGTCCTCGGCCCGGACGGCACGCTGCTCGCGCTCGGCCACAACGAACGCGAGGCCACCGGCGACCCGACCGCGCACGCGGAGATCCTGGCCCTGCGCCGAGCGGCCACCACCCTGGGCGCATGGCGCCTGACCGACTGCACCCTGGTCGTCACCCTGGAGCCCTGCACCATGTGCGCGGGCGCCCTCGTCCAGTCCCGCGTGGCCCGGGTGGTCTACGGAGCCCGCGACGACAAGGCGGGCGCGGCCGGCTCCCTCTGGGACGTCGTACGCGACCGCCGCCTCAACCACCGCCCGGAGGTCGTCCCGGGCGTACTGGAGGCGGAGTGCGCGGCCCAGCTGACGGCCTTCTTCCGCACGCTCTGAGATTGGATTTCGATCCACGGCCCAGGATGGTCTAAGCTCTCTCTCGGTAGCGTGTCCGAGCGGCCGAAGGAGCTCGCCTCGAAAGCGAGTGTGGGGAAACTCACCGAGGGTTCAAATCCCTCCGCTACCGCCATCGACGCCCTCCTGAACTGCGGAAACGCAGTCAGGGGGGCGTTCGCGCGTCTCATGGGCGGCGACAGCCGCAGCGGCCATGGCACCAGCGAGGCCGGACAGGCCGACGTAGATCACGTCGGCGCATTCGGCCTGCGCCTTCGGCGGTGGCTGCGATTACCTGATGGTGGACAGCGCCTCTCCGGGGCGCATGGCACTGTGGCACGAAGCACAACGAGGCACGAGTGACGTACAGGATGTCCGCGATGCCCGGATATCGCAGCGTAAGCAAGAACAGACCCCTGCCCCACTAAACACGCAGGTCAGTAACTGCGGTCCCCGCGCGTGCGGGGGTCTTCCCCCCAGCCGAGGTCGCCGTTCGGCTTCGCCGTGGTGGTCCCCGAGCGTACGGGCGCGCTCCCTTCCTCCTTTACTCCTTCCTCAACGCGTTCCTTAGCCACGCCTGTGACTTCATGCGGATCGCGCGCGGCCTCGGCCCGCACTGCCCGAACTCCTGTGGCAGCACGCGCCAGTTCACGCAGGCGAGTCAGCTGGAGACACGCATCGCGCCGCCAACACACCCGGCAAACCACCGTGCGATCGAGCAAGGCCCGATACAGCACCACGGCATCGCCCACCGGCCACCGGCCACCGGCCACCGCAACGGATCGCTCACCACACGACCACCGCCCAGACAATTTTGCCGAACTCGCGGTCGTTCACACCCCACTGCACTGCCAGCGCCTCGACCAGATGCATCCCCCTGCCACGGACCCGTTCGTCCGACGCCGGCCTGATGCGCGGCCTTCTGCGACAGGTGTCGTGCACCTCGATTCGGCAACTGCCCGGCTGCGCACCCACCTTCACCAGGAATGAGTCGCCCGGCTCCGTTCCGTACCGCACCGCATTGGTCACCAATTCACTCGTGACGAGTTCCAAGGTGCCTAGCGCGTCCTCGGTGACGGACGGCTCCTGGCAGGCCGTCGCCTCTCTCACGTAGCGCCGAGCAGCCCGGACGGACTCAGGGTCGGCGGAGTAGATCGCCTGCGGCGGCACGACTGGCGGGCAGCAGGGCTGGATGGGCGGTAAGGCATGCGGACGCATGGTCATCATGCGGCTCCCTCACGTACAGCCGAACGACCGCATCGCATCCGTTCGGCGCCAACGAGATCCGGCCCAAGAATGCACTGCGTACACTGAATGCTGCAACACGCTCACTCTAAAGTGCACATGTGCATGCACTGATGAGAATGCCTGTAACAGGGGGTCTTCAACGTGACACGGCGTGGTTCATCGCGGCAGACTGAGCCGAACCCTGTACGAGAGGCGGAATTTGTGAGCGCACCAACGGTGAGACGGCGGCAGCTCGGCCGCACCCTCCGTGCCATGCGCGAGCAACTCGGCCTCAAGCAGGAAGACGTGGCCCAGCGTTCGGGCGGGGCCATCAACCGGGCCAAGCTCTCGCGTATCGAGACAGCGCTCACAGCGGCAACGGCCGCAGACGTGGGCTTGATCCTCGACTCACTCGGCGGCGTGGACGATGAGCTACGAACTTCCCTGCTGAAGCTGACCCGTGAAGGTGCACGGCGCGGATGGTGGCAGTCGTATCGGTCGGTTCTGTCGTCCGCCTACGAAGACCTGATCAGCCTGGAGAGCGAGGCCGACCATCTCAGCGCCTGGCAACCGACAGTGATCCCCGGGCTGCTCCAAACCGGAGAGTACGCACAGCAGATCATCTCTGCCACAGCGATGAGTACAGCTGTCGGAGACCGGGTGGACGCTCTGGTGGAAGTACGACTCGCTCGACAGTCCGTACTCACCCGTGAGGACCCGCTTAACCTCCGGGTGATCATCGGCGAGGCCGCCCTCCGCACACAGTGCGACGACTCCAGGATCATGTACGACCAGCTCAATCGCCTCATCACCCTGTCCGGTCGACCGACGATCACCGTCCAGGTACTCCCCTCGAACGTGGCGCCACACGTCGGGCAGATGGGTGCCTTTTCGATCCTCGGCTACGGCACCCACGCAGACCTGGCTGTCGTGCACGTCGAGTCACTGACCAGCGCTCTGTACGTCGAGGAGCGCAACGACGTGGCCGTGTACCAGGACGCAGTCCAGCAACTTCGCGCGGCGGCTCTTTCCGTTGATGAGTCCAGGGCCATGATCAGAGAGATAAGGGACCAAAAATGACGAGCAACCCTTCCGTACACGACGCTTCCGCCCTGCCTGTCGAGTGGTGGAAGTCCAGCGCGTCCGGTGCGCAGTCCGATTGCCTGGAGTGCGGAGTCGTCAACGACGAGAGCGTGGCTGTCCGAGACAGCAAGGCACCGTCCGGGCCGGCTCTGATCTTCAGCCGCGTGGCCCTGGCAGCGATGGTGGGGGCCGTCGCAGCGGGACGTCTGTGAGCCACCCGAACACCGAGGGGCTAGTCCACCTGGAACGCAGAACTACGCACGTAGCGGTTCCAGTGATGCGCAGGAGGCTTCCTACGACCAGCTTTTGCAAAGTAAGCAAAAACTGCCTCCTGCCCACATAAACCCGCAGGTCAGCAACTGTGGTCCCCGCGTACGCGGGGTTGGTCCCATCGCGAAGGAGCTGGCCGCATGAGCAAGAAGGTGGTCCCCGCGTACGCGGGGTTGGTCCCGCGGGTACGGGACTCCACAGGGTCGTGGGTCGGTGGTCCCCGCGTACGCGGGGTTGGTCCCGCAACATCGAATGCGGCATGGAGCTGTTCCTGGTGGTCCCCGCGTACGCGGGGTTGGTCCCATGCGCCAGATCAGCCTGGACGAGCTGCGGATGTGGTCCCCGCGTACGCGGGGTTGGTCCCCGCCTGGCGCACTTCGAGCGGCGCCAGGCCGAGTGGTCCCCGCGTACGCGGGGTTGGTCCCGGACGCCCCCAGCTCCTCCGGCGTGTACCTGTGTGGTCCCCGCGTACGCGGGGTTGGTCCCGGCCTGGACGAGCGGGTCGGCAGTACGGTCGGGTGGTCCCCGCGTACGCGGGGTTGGTCCCAACACCATCAGCCACTGCCCGGCGGTGTCCACGACGGTGCCCTCGTGGTCCCCGCGTACGCGGGGTTGGTCCCCGGTGGAAGGCCCGCCCGAGACCCGGGACGGCAGTGGTCCCCGCGTACGCGGGGTTGGTCCCTCTGCGCCCAGGTGCGGGCCACGCACCTACGGGTGGTCCCCGCGTACGCGGGGTTGGTCCCGCCTGCTCCGGCCGCCCCACGTTGGTGCACAGGTGGTCCCCGCGTACGCGGGGTTGGTCCCGGCCGATCCTCCGAGCCCTTCGACACTGAGAGGTGGTCCCCGCGTACGCGGGGTTGGTCCCCTGACTGCCACCTCGGCGGTCTACCTGTCACCGTAGTCCCCGCGTACGCGGGGTTGGTCCCGTCATGGCGTCCGCGATGACGTCGACGATCCGGTGGTCCCCGCGTACGCGGGGTTGGTCCCGTAGTACAGCGCCGTGTCCATGTTCAGACCGAGTGGTCCCCGCTTACGCGGGGTTGGTCCCCTCGGGAAGTACGCACAGGCCGCCATCGCCTTGTGGTCCCCGCGTACGCGGGGTTGGTACCTGCCGGCCGGACACGGAGCTCGGGATGCTGTGGTGGTCCCCGCGTACGCGGGGTCGATCTCTCGTACGGGATCCAGAGTCCCCGTAATCACCGCCAAGTTCCCGCACGAGCTGCGCCAGCGCCCAGGGGCAGGGGCATGTGCTAATCGCTGAGCTCGCTTCCGCCGGGCGAGCCCTCATCGTCGGCCGTCGGGCGCTGCCTGCGGGCCACGCTCCCCGTGCTCCCGAACAGGGGCCCAAGCACGACACACCCAGCACATCAGCACGGAGACACAGAGACACAGAGACACAGACGAGACGGATCGAACAATCGCAGTCCCCCAGGCGGTCAATTCCCGCCCTGCACACGAAGCCCGCGATGACCAATACGTCGCCTTCGGTCAGTTCTCACGCATTTTCGAACAGCTCACCCCACCCCGCACCACGCCCTATCGAATAGCCCCATGCCCAGCGATCTTCCCGAATGCCCCACCGCGTACGCCGAGTTGTCCGCAGCGTCCCGGACCGCCTGGGGCAAGCACGACCGGAAGACCGAGCAGTGGCTGCCCTTGTGGCGGCACATGGCGGACAGTGCCGCCGTGGCCGGGAAGCTCTGGGACGCGTGGGTGCCCGCGAATGTGAAGGCGCTCGTCGCGGAGGTGTTCCCGCGCGGGGCCGCCGATGCCCGGCAGGTTGCCGTCCATCTGGCCTGTGTCCATGACATCGGGAAGGCCACCCCGGCCTTCGCCTGCCAGGTGGACGGGCTCGCCGACCGGATGCGGCAGGCCGGGCTCGACATGCCGTACGAGAAGCAGTTCGGCGTGGACCGCAGGATGGCCCCGCACGGGCTGGCCGGGCAGTTACTCCTCCAGGAGTGGCTGGGCGAGCGGTTCGGGTGGAGTGGGCGGGCTTCCGGGCAGTTCGCCGTGGTGGCGGGTGGGCATCACGGAACGCCGCCGGATCATCAGCAGATCCATGATCTCGGCCTTCACCCACGGCTGTTGCGCACCCGGGGAGACAGCGAGGATGTCTGGCGCTCGGTGCAGTACGAGCTGATGGACGCATGCGCGCGGCGGGCCGGGGTGGAGGACCGGTTCGCGGACTGGGGCTCCGTACGGCTGCCCCAGCCCGTGCAGGTGGTGCTCACGGCGATCGTGATCGTCTCGGACTGGATCGCCAGCGCGTCCGAGCTGTTCCCGTACGAGCCGTCCTCCTGGTCGCCGCTCGGGGCCGTGGGCGAGGACCGACGGCTCGGCGCCGCCTGGGCCGGGCTCGATCTGCCCGGACCGTGGACGGCCGAGCAACCGGACGGCACGGCAGCCGAGTTGTTCCGGGAGCGGTTCGACCTGCCGGACGGCGCCGGGGTCAGGCCCGTACAGGAGGAAGCCGTACGGGTGGCCCGGCAGATGCCTCCCGCCGGGTTGCTGATCATCGAGGCGCCCATGGGCGAGGGCAAGACCGAGGCGGCCTTCGCGGCGGCGGAGATCCTGGCGGCCAGAACGGGTGCCGGGGGCTGTCTGGTGGCCCTGCCGACTCGGGCGACCGGGGACGCGATGTTCCCGCGGCTGCTGAGCTGGCTCGCGCGGCTCCCTGCGGACGGCCCCCGGTCCGTGGTCCTCGCCCACGCCAAGGCCGCCCTCAACGAGGTCTGGTCCGGGATGACGAGGGCCGGTCACCGTACGATCGCCGCCGTCGAGCTGGACGCTCCGGACGCCGCCGTGTCCCGCGCCGGAGCCGCCGATCCGTCCCACCCCTCCGAGCTGCACGCCCATCAGTGGCTGCGCGGCCGGAAGAAGGCGCTGCTCGCCTCATTCGCCGTCGGCACCATCGACCAGGTGCTCTTCGCCGGGCTCAAGAGCCGGCACCTGGCGCTGCGGCATCTGGCGGTCGCGGGCAAGGTCGTCGTCATCGACGAGGTCCACGCCTACGACGCGTACATGAACGCCTATCTCGACCGCGTACTGGAGTGGCTGGCGGCCTACCGGGTGCCCGTCGTGATGCTCTCAGCGACGCTCCCGGCGAAGCGGCGCAGGGAACTGGCCGCGGCGTACGCCGGTGAGGAGACGGGCGAACTCGCCGACGCCCTGAACCTCCCCGACGACGCCTACCCCCTGCTCACCGCCGCCGCGCCCGGCGGGACCGTCCTGACCGCGCGCCCCGAAGCGGCTGCGGGGCGTCGTACCGAAGTGACTCTCGAACGGCTCGACGACGACCCCGCACGGCTCGTGGAGCGGCTGGCCGACGAGCTCCGCGGCGGCGGGTGCGCACTGGTCGTACGCAACACGGTCGACCGGGTGCTGGAGGCGGCCGAGCATCTGCGCGCGCACTTCGGCGCGGACGCCGTGACCGTGGCGCACTCGCGGTTCCTGGCGGCCGACCGGGCGCGCAAGGACACTGACCTGCGCGAGCGGTTCGGTCCCGGCGGTGACCGGCCCGCCGGGCCGCACATCGTCGTGGCCAGCCAGGTCGTCGAACAGTCGCTGGACATCGACTTCGACCTCCTGGTCACCGACCTCGCCCCCGTCGACCTGATGCTCCAGCGCATGGGGCGGCTGCACCGCCACCCGCGTACCCGCCCGCCCCGGCTCGTACGGGCCCGTTGTCTGGTGACGGGTGTGGCGGACTGGAGCGCCGACCCGCCCGAACCCGTAGGCGGCTCGCTCGCCGTCTACCAGGGCACGCACACGCTGCTCCGGGCGCTGGCCGTGCTCGGGCCGCATCTCGACGGAGCCCCGGTGGTGCTGCCGGACCACATCAGTCCGCTGGTCCAGGCCGCGTACGACGAGCGGCCTGTCGGCCCGGACCGGTGGGCGCCCGTGCTGGCCGATGCCCGGCGGGCGTACGCGACCCGGCTCGCCGGCAAACAGGAGCGCGCGGATGTGTTCCGGCTCGGCCCGGTACGCAGGGCGGGGCGGCCCGTATTCGGCTGGCTGGACGGCAACGCGGGGGACGCCGACGACAGCCGCACCGGGCGGGCGCAGGTGCGTGACAGCGAGGAGACCCTTGAGGTGCTGGTCATCCAGCGGCACAAGGACGGCCGGCTGACCACCGTGGGCTGGCTCGACGGCGGGCGCGGCGGACTGGACCTCCCGGAGCACGCGCCTCCGACCCTCCAGGCCGCCGAGGCGGTGGCCGCGAGCGCGCTGACGCTTCCTCGGCCGCTCACCCATCCGGGTGCAATCGACAGGACCATCGCGGAGCTTGAACGATGGGTCGTTCCGGCCTGGCAGGTGAAGGAGTGCCCCTGGCTGGCCGGCGAACTGCTGCTCGTCCTCGACGAGGAGTGCCGGACCCGCCTGTCAGGCTTCGAACTCCACTACAGCTCGGCCGACGGACTCCGTGTGAACCCCGTCGGCGCGCCCAAGGCAAAGGGACTCGACCCCATGGCGCCGCCCTCCTTCGATCTGGTCTCCCGGCCCTGGCTGCCCGTACTGCGCAAGGACGGAACCACCGCCGAACTGTCGCTCCTGGAGGTCTTCGCACAGGCGGGCGGCGTCCGGCGCCTGGTGGGTGATCTGCCCACCCAGGAACTGGCCCTGCTGCGACTGCTGTTGGCGATCCTGTACGACGCCCTCGACGAGGCGGAGGGAAACGCGGCAGGTGCTCCGGCGGAGCTGGAGGACTGGGAGGAGCTGTGGCGTGCGGAGGATTCGCTCTCCGTCGTCGCCGGGTATCTCGACCGGTACCGCGAGCGCTTCGACCTTCTTCACCCCGAGCGCCCGTTCTTCCAGGTCGCCGGGTTGCACACGGAGAAGCACGAGGTCGCCTCGCTCAACCGGATCGTGGCCGACGTACCGAACGGAGAGGTGTTCTTCTCGATGCGCCGGCCGGGTGTGGACCGGCTCGGTCTCGCCGAAGCGGCACGCTGGCTGGTGCACACACACGCGTACGACCCGTCCGGCATCAAGTCCGGTATGGAGGGCGACGACCGGGTCAAGGGCGGGAAGGTCTACCCGCAGGGCGTGGGATGGGCGGGCGGTCTCGGCGGCGTCCTCGCGGAGGGCGCCACGCTGCGCGACACGCTCCTGCTGAACCTCATTCCGACGGGCGAGGGCATCCTGACGACGGACCGGAAGGCCGATCTGCCCGTCTGGCGTCGCGAGACACCGCCCGGCCCCGGCGTGCTGGAGCACGACCCGTCCGTGCCCCGGCCCGCCGGTCCGCGCGACCTCTACACCTGGCAGTCCCGGCGGCTGCTCCTCCACGGCGAGGGCAGCGACGTCACAGGGGTCGTCCTCGGCTACGGCGACCCGCTCGCCCACGCCAACCGATGGAACGCGGAACCCATGACGGGCTGGCGGCGGAGCCGGGCACAGGAGAAGAAGCTGTGCCGCCCGCTGGTCTACCTGCCCCGACAGCACGATCCGAGCCGGGCCGCCTGGCGCGGTCTGGCAAGTCTGCTGTGCGCGCGGAAGTCGGACAGCGATACGACGGGCAGGGGGACGGACCAGAGCCTGCCGTCCGGGGTGGTGCGGTGGCTGACCCTGCTGACCAGTGAGGACGTCCTGCCGAAGCAGTCGCTGATCCGTACGCGGCTCATCGGTGCGGTGTACGGGACGCAGCAGTCCGTGGTCGACGAGGTGGTCGACGACGGTGTCACCCTGCCGGTCGTCCTGCTCCACCAGGACCGCCCGCTGTACGCCGCGGCCGCGGTCGACGCGGTGACGGACGCCGAGCGGGCCGTGGCGGCCCTGGGGCAGTTGGCCGGGAATCTGGCACGTGCGGCGGGTTCGGAGCCGGGGCCGCATACGGACACCGCCCGCGATCTGGGGTTCGGGGCGCTGGACGGACCGTACCGGCGGTGGCTGGCGGCGCTCGGGGCGGCACAGGACCCGGAAGCCGCACGCGTCGCGTGGCAGGCCGTCGCCCGCCGGATCGTTCTGGACCTCGGCCGTCAGCTGCTCGACACGGCGGGGCGGGCCGCGGCGGAGGGGCGGGTGGTGGAGCTTCCCCACGTCGGCAAGCGCTGGATGGACAGCTCGCGGGCGGACCTGTGGTTCCGGACCCGGATCAATCAGGTGCTGCCGAAGCCTCCACCGGACCCGCCCGCTCCTCCGGCCTCCTAGCCCCCAGCCCCAGCCCGACGAAGCCCCTTGGACGGAACCGTATGACCACGACGACGACCGGCGCAGCCGCCGAAGGCTCCTCCCCCACCAGCAGCGGCCGGGCCGGGACGCCGTCGGTGCATTCCCTGGTCATGCGGGCGACGGACACGTACATCGCACGGCTTCAGCCTCTGTACCTCAATGACAACCCGGCGGCTGTGGCGGAGCTGGCCCGGCTGCGGCGCGGGGCGGGCAAGCGGGCGCACCAGGTCCAGGACCTCTGGGGAGTCGGCGGCTTGGAGGAGCTGGCGGGACTGCTGGCCGGCTGGCGGGACTTCCCCCGCCGCACGGACGCCGAGCACGCGGTCTTCCTCGCCTCAACCCTGTGGGCGTTGCATCAGCAGTCGGGGCGCGAGCACGGCATGCACGTCAAGGAGCGACCCCTGGGCGGGGCGGTCCGCGCCTTGATCCGGCTGAAGACGGAGTCGAGGGGCCACTCGGGCGACGAGGAGGAGGGCTCTCCCCTGCGTACGCGCCTGGTCCGGGTCGGCACCGCCGAATCGGTCGAGTCCGTCGCCGTACGGCTCAGGGAGATCGTGCTGCTCCTGCGGACCGCCCGGGTCCCGCTCGACTACGGACGGCTGGCCGGCCAGCTCCACCGCTGGCAGTACCGGCCCGACCGGGCGGCCGTGCAGCGCGAATGGGGACGCGAGTTCCATCTGGCCGCCCCTCCTCGCGCGACGCGCGGCAAGGGCGGCGCTGCGGATGGTGGTGACGCGATCGACCCGTCGCTGGGTGCGTCCGAGGAATACGGCGGCTACGCCGCTGGTGAGTGACGGTGCGTCGTGTCATGTCACGTCGCTTTGCTTCGCGTCGCATTGCTTCGCTTCGCGTCGCGTCGCTTTGCTTCGCGTCAGCAGGAGTCCGTCTTGCCCTGCCCGGTCCGACGACCTCGGCCGGTCCTGCCCGGCCATCCGGAACACCTTCTACGTCTACGAAGAGGAATTGAGTACGCGTGACCAGGACGATTCTCGACATCCACATCCTTCAGACCGTCCCGCCGAGCAATCTGAACCGCGACGACACGGGGACACCGAAGTCGGCGACGTACGGAGGCGTGCGACGCTCGCGGGTGTCCAGTCAGGCATGGAAGCGGGCCACCCGCGAGTCGTTCGCCGAGCTGCTCGACACCTCCGAACTCGGCGTCCGGACGAAGAAGGTCGTGGCGGTCCTGGCCGACCGCATCCAGGAGCTCGACCCGTCGCTGACGCGGGCCGCCGCACAGGCACTGGCCGCGGAGACAATCTTCACGGCGACCGGTTCGAAGCCCGTCGTTCCCAACCGCAAGGGCAACAAGGACGTGGACGACCCCGCCGCCGAGTCCACCTATCTGATGTTCCTGAGCGACCGGCAGTTCAACACTCTCGCCGGGATCGCGGTCGAGGGCGGCAAGGGCGGTGACGTCAAGGCGCTCAAGAAATTCTTCTCGGTCAAGGAGAACAAGGCGCGGGCCAAGCAGCTCGCCCGTACCGAACACTCGGTGGACATCGCGCTGTTCGGCCGGATGGTCGCGGACTCGACGGATCTGGGCGTGGACGCCGCAGCACAGGTCGCGCATGCGTTGAGCGTGCACGCGGTGGAGGTCGAGTCGGACTACTACACAGCGGTGGACGACAAGAACACCGATGCCGAGACCGGCGCCGGAATGATCGGCTCCATCGACTTCAACTCGGCCACCCTCTACCGGTACGCGGCGGTCGATGTCGACCGGCTCCAGGAGAATCTGGGTGCCGGGCATGACTCGGCCCGGCCGACGGAGCCCACGCGGCGGGCGGTCACCGCGTTCCTCGAAGGCTTCATCACCTCCCTCCCGACCGGGAAGATCAACACCTTCGCCAACCAGACCCTGCCGACCGCGGTGATCGTCAAGGTCCGCTCGCGGCGGCCGGTCAGTTACGTCGCGGCCTTCGAGAAGCCCGTCACCATGGGCGAGGCCGGCGGCTTCCTCCAGGAGAGCTGCGAACGGCTCGCCGATTTCGTACCGAAGCTTGAGAACAGTTACGGCCTCGCCGACAGCGGGCAGAGCTGGGTGCTCCGGGTGGGCGAGGAGACGGACGCCCTCGCGAAGCTCGGCGGCACCGAGGTGAACCTGTCCGAACTGCTGGCGGCTGTGGGCGAAGCCGTGGATGCCAGGCTGACCCCGGAGGTCCCGGCCGCCCGGCAGAGCGGGGACCCGGCCCTCGCCGCGGAGACCGGGGCATGAGCGTGCTGCTGCTGCGGCTCGCGGGTCCTCTTCAGTCCTGGGGGTCCGCGGCCCGTTTCACGCGCCGCACGACCGAGAACGCGCCGACGAAGAGCGGCGTCATCGGTCTGCTCGCAGCGGCCCAGGGGCGTGGGCGGGATGCCGACCTGACCGACCTCGCGACGCTGGGGTTCGGCGTGCGGATCGACCAGCCCGGCACCCGTCTGCGTGACTTCCAGACCGCCCACCACGGCGACACGGACAAGGCCATGCCGCTGTCGCAACGCTTCTACCTCGCGGACGCGGTGTTCGTGGCGGGTGTGAGCGGAGAGAGCGGCTTGGTGCACCGGCTGCACCAGTCGCTGCTGGACCCCGTGTTCCTGCCGTATCTCGGGCGGAGATCCTGCCCTCCCTCACAGCCGATCCCGATCGGGCCCCCGCTGAACACGGACCTCGAAGAGGCCCTGAGAACCGCGGAATGGGAGGCGTCGGCCTGGTACAAGGAACGTCTCGTCCATTCCTCGCGCCGGTCGGCCGAAGCCCGCCAGGCCCCCGGGGACGGGCTCGGTCTCCTTCTGGACTGCCCGCCCGACCAGGAGCCGGACATCACACTGCGCGACCTGCCCCTGAGCTTCGACCCCCGCAACCGGCGGTACGCGCTGCGGGGCGTCCGCAGCAGAACCGTCCCCCGGCCCGCCGCACCACCGCCCCACGAGCCGACCGCCCTGCTCCCGCCCGTCACACCGAGGACCGACTGATGTACCTCACCCGCTTCCGAGTGAACACCGGCCGGTCAGGTGCCCGGCAACTGCTCGGCTCGCCGCATCGCCTGCACGGGGCGGTGAACATGTCCTTCCCCACCCCGCCGCCCCGGGACGGCTCAGGCCCCCGGGTGCTGTGGCGGGTGGACCGGAACGGAATCTCCGAGACGCTTCTGTACATCACCAGTCCCACCCGCCCCGATCTGACGCACCTGGTCGAACAGGCCGGCTGGCCCGCCTCGGACGAACCCGGCTGGACGACGTTCGCGTACGAGCAGTTCCTCACGGCCCTCCGCGCCGGGGACACCTGGGGGTTCAGGCTCACGGCGAACCCCGTCCACAACATCCGCCACCAGTTCCTCAAGGAGGGCGAACGCACGAAACGCGCCGCCCACCGGACCACGCCGCACCAGACGCGGTGGCTGCTCCAACGGCAGGAGACATCGGGTTTCGAGATCGTCCAGAAGCCGGTGGAGCGCCAACTCCTGGAGCAGGGCGACGAGTACGAGCTGATCGTCCGTGACCGGATCCCCCTCCAGTTCCACCGGGCCCCGGCCAAGCCGAGCCGCAACGACGTACAGATCACCAAGGTCACCTTCGACGGCCGCCTGCGCATCACCGACCCGGAGCGCTTCCGCCGTACGCTCACCCACGGCCTGGGCAAGGCCAAGGCGTACGGCTGCGGTCTGATGACGCTGGCACCGGTACGGGGGAAGCCATGAGCACCGTCAGCCGCCGGGGCGCCTCCTCGCCCCGGGAACTCACGCGGGTCGGCGACCGGCTCTCGTTCGTCTACCTGGAGCGGTGCACCGTGCACCGGGACTCCAACGCGATCACGGCGGAGGACGCGGACGGCGTCACCCACATCCCGTCCGCCACGATCGGCACCCTCCTGCTCGGACCGGGAACCCGCGTCACCCACCAGGCGATGGCCCTCCTCGGCGACAGCGGCGCGGGCGTGGCGTGGGTCGGTGAGCACGGGGTGCGGTACTACGCGGGCGGCCGGGCCCTGACACGTTCCTCGGGCCTGATCGAGGCCCAGGCCATGGCCTGGGCGAACCGTCGCACCCGGCTGAACGTGGCACGCGCCATGTACCGCCTGCGCTTCCCGGGCGAGGACACAGCGGGAAAGACCCGGCAGGACCTCCTCAGAACGGAGGGCCGGCGCCTGAAGGACTGCTACCGGCAGGAGTCGCTGCGCACCGGCGTCCCGTGGCGCCGACGCGACTACCACCGCGACGACTTCTCGGCGGGCGATGCCCCCAACCAGGCCATCACCGCAGCGGCTCAGTGCATGTACGGGGTCTCCCACTCCGTCGTCGTGGCCCTCGGCTGCTCGCCCGGCCTGGGCTTCGTCCACTCGGGGCACGAGCGCTCGTTCGTCATGGACGTGGCCGACTTCTACAAGACGGAGATCGCCATCCCCGCCGCCTTCGACGCGGCAGTCGAGGGAAAGGACGACATCGCGGCCCGGACCCGCCGGATGCTCCGGGACAGCATCAACCGGACCGGCCTCCTCGACCGCTGTGTAAGGGACATCAGGGACCTGCTGGGCTGGGACGGCAAACGCGACACACGTGAGGCAGGGGGCGAGACACGGGACCGCGTCACGCTCCAGTCCGACGGAGACCTCCACGTCGAGAGCGGCCACAACTACGGAGACGAGCCCCTCTGGTGACCGTCATCGTCCTCACCAACTGCCCGGTCGGCCTGCGTGGTTTCCTCACCCGCTGGCTACTGGAGATCTCGCCCGGCGTCTTCCTGGGCGCCCCCACGACCCGCATCCGCGAAATCCTGTGGAACGAGGTACGCCAGTACGCGGGCCAGGGCCGCGCGCTGCTGGCCTACCAGACGAATACGGAACAGGGTTACGCGTTCGAAACCCACGATCACGCCTGGCACCCCACGGACCACGAGGGCCTCACCCTGATCCGCCGCCCGAACACGAACGCACCTCGCACCGCGAAGAAGCCGGCGGACGTGCCCCGCCAGGGCTGGAGCAAGGCGTCGAAGCGGCGGAAGTTCGGGGGGCGGTAGGGGGGTGGGTGAGTGGGTGAGTAGTGCTACGGGAGAAGGACACTTCGAACCTCCCGAAATGAGAAGCAAGGGCCCCTATGCCGGAATCCAAGAAAGTAAGCAAAAACAGCCGCCCCGCTGCCTGAACTTGCAGGTCAGCGTCTGTGGTCCCCGCGCGTGCGGGGTTGGTCCCGTCGACTACGACTCCACCCTGTGGCGCAAGGCGTGGTCCCCGCGCGTGCGGGGTTGGTCCCAGCAGACCGTGACCCTGGCCGCCACCGCCACCGTGGTCCCCGCGCGTGCGGGGTTGGTCCCGCCGCCGGGGCTACCTCAACCAGGTGACCAAAGTGGTCCCCGCGCGTGCGGGGTTGGTCCCGGGTGCGGCATGCGCAGCACGACGCCGAACGGGGTGGTCCCCGCGCGTGCGGGGTTGGTCCCGCGAAACCACGCACTAAGCACAGCGCTGGCGTGTGGTCCCCGCGCGTGCGGGGTTGGTCCCCTGGCATGCAATGTGGGTCCAGGAGATCGACAGTGGTCCCCGCGCGTGCGGGGTTGGTCCCACGGGGGCGCCGGCGGCGATGAGCCGGGCGAGGTGGTCCCCGCGCGTGCGGGGTTGGTCCCGTCTAACCGCTGGTCAGTCACTGGTTCTCACAGTGGTCCCCGCGCGTGCGGGGTTGGTCCCGGCACGGCGGCCGGGGCCGGGATCCTGGGTATGTGGTCCCCGCGCGTGCGGGGTTGGTCCCCCGCAGGACAGACGTCACGTCATGTCACACGAGGTGGTCCCCGCGCGTGCGGGGTTGGTCCATCGGACACCGCCCGTCCGCCCAGGTCAGACCAGTGGTCCCCGCGCGTGCGGGGTTGGTCCCTTCAACAGTCGTGGCAGGTCTGCTTCTTCTGCGTGGTCCCCGCGCGTGCGGGGTTGGTCCCATCCGCAAGGTGCTCCGGTCCGCCGACAGTGAGTGGTCCCCGCGCGTGCGGGGTTGGTCCCCGCTCACGATCTTCCCGATGTTGACCCAGCCGGTGGTCCCCGCGCGTGCGGGGTTGGTCCCAGTGCGCTGCGGGCGATCGTGGACCGGGTCTGGTGGTCCCCGCGCGTGCGGGGTTGGTCCCGTGAGACGGTCATCTGCGTCCGCCGCGGCGAGGTGGTCCCCGCGCGTGCGGGGTTGGTCCCCAGGCCCTCGGCATGCCCGCCACCATCGGTGGGTGGTCCCCGCGCGTGCGGGGTTGGTCCCCCGGCGGGGGACACGCGGAGCGGCTGCTCCTCGTGGTCCCCGCGCGTGCGGGGTTGGTCCCGACCGCAAGATTTCGGCGGCGCCGGGCACGCGGTGGTCCCCGCGCGTGCGGGGTTGGTCCCGGCGGAGATATGGCCCTGGAAAAGGGCGCCGGGGTGGTCCCCGCGCGTGCGGGGTTGGTCCCCACATGGACGACGACGAGATGACCAACGCCGAGTGGTCCCCGCGCGTGCGGGGTTGGTCCCGCGGCCCGCTCCTCGGTCATCAAGGCGGTTGAGTGGTCCCCGCGCGTGCGGGGTTGGTCCCGACGCTGGTCCGCCAGACCACTGCGCCGGAGTGTGGTCCCCGCGCGTGCGGGGTTGGTCCCGTCCACATGTGTGCCTGGTGCGGAACCCGCATGTGGTCCCCGCGCGTGCGGGGTTGGTCCCCAGGAGGTTGGTGTGTGGATGCCAGCCGTTCTGTGGTCTCCGCGCGTGCGGGGTTGGTCCCAGCGTTTCGCTGCCGTAGTGCTCTATGGCCTTGTGGTCCCCGCGCGTGCGGGGTTGGTCCCTGACCCCGTGGCCGGAGAGCCCGCATACATCGGTGGTCCCCGCGCGTGCGGGGTTGGTCCCCTGCTCGTCCGCATCGGAGGCCCCCGGTCCGGGTGGTCCCCGCGCGTGCGGGGTTGGTCCCGACGGGGGGCCCGGGAGCGACTACCGGCCGGGGGCGGGCCCGGAGCGCCCTGGAGCCGGTGGCCGGTAGCTGGGGCGGCTCTGCGTGGTCCCCGCGCGTGCGGGGTTGGTCCCTGACCACCAGCCAGATCCCCGGCCATGACTGCGTGGTCCCCGCGCGTGCGGGGTTGGTCCCACCTGAGTTGTCTCGATGAAGACGACATCGTTGTGGTCCCCGCGTATGTGGTGTTCTTGGGGTTCTCCGCTCCGCGGCATTGCGGCCGGATCCGGGCCCGAGCGGGCCAGGGGCCGGGACAGGCCCCCCGGCCGCGGGCAGGTGGCCCGGCCGGGGTCATGCGGGCCCCGGCCGGGTGGCTCTCGTGGGGTCAGTTGAATGCTGCGGCGAACATGCCGGGTTCGTAGGAGCCGCCCTTCTGGTGCACGATCACGGCGAGTCGGTTGGCGGCGTTGATCAGGGCGATCAGGGCGATCAGGGCGGCGAGCTGGTCGTCGTCGTAGTGCTTGCGTACCTGGGCCCAGGTCTCGTCGGACACGCCTTGGGCGGCGTCGGCGAGGCGGGTGCCTTCTTCGGCGAGGGCCAGGGCGGCCTGCTCGGCCTCGGTGAACACGGTGGACTCGCGCCAGGCGGCGACCAGGTGGAGCCGGGCCGCGGTTTCGCCGGCTGCCGTGGCTTCCTTGGTGTGCATGTCGATGCACCAGCCGCAGCCGTTGATCTGGCTGGCGCGCAGCGATACCAGCTCCTGGGTGGACGCCGGCAGCGGCGACTGCTGGATCACGAGGCCGGTGTTGGCGAACCGCTTGGCGAACTTGGAGGCGACCGGGTTGTCGAAAAGGTTGAATCGGGTGGTCATGATCTCGTCCTCACTCGTGGTGTTGCGCTGGACGAACACGAGATGCCGGCCGCCCGCTCCCTGTGACGGGGCGGTCGTGTGACGTGCGCCACCGCTCCCGGGTGTCACAGAACGGCGGTGCCCGGCGTCTTGTGCGCGTGGCACCGTCGAGAGTGAACAGGCAGGAGCAGCCGGTGAAGAGCGAGCACAGCGAGCATGCGGAGGCCGGCGAAAGCGCGGAGAACGGCGAGAGCGCGGAGCACGTGTACGGGGCACTCGCCGACAGCGAGAGCGTGGATCCCGCGACGGAGGCGACAGAGGTGTTCGTTGCTCATCGGAATCTGCTGTTCACCGTTGCCTACGAGATGCTCGGCTCGGCCGCTGACGCGGAGGACGTGTTGCAGGAGACATGGCTGCGGTGGGCGGGGGTCGACCTCGGTACGGTGCGGGAGCCGCGTGCGTACCTGGTACGGATCACCACCCGGCAGGCGCTCACCCGGCTGCGTACCCTCAGCCGCCGCAAGGAGTCCTACGTCGGTTCCTGGCTCCCCGAGCCCCTGCTCACCGCCCCCGACGTCGCCGACGACATCGAACTCGCCGACAGCGTCTCGATGGCCATGCTCCTCGTCCTCGAAACACTCGCACCCACCGAACGCGCCGTGTTCGTCCTGCGCGAGGTCTTCGACCTCGGATACGAAGAGATCGCGGAAGCCGTCGACAAGACCCCCGCCGCCGTGCGGCAGATCGCCCACCGCGCACGCGCCCACGTCGCCGCACGCCGGCCACGCACGACCATCACGCCCACCGAAACCCGAGCCGCCCTCGACGCCTTCAAACAAGCCACCGAGACGGGAGACCTGCAACGCCTCCTCGACCTCCTCGCCCCCGACGTCGTCCTCATGGGTGACGGCGGCGGGATCAAGCAGGCCGTCCTGCGGCCCATCGTGGGCGCCGACAAGGTCGCCCGTCTGCTGGCCGCCGGCATGGGCAGGATCACCGCGGCGGAGCTGCGGCCGGTACAGGTCAATGGCTACCCGGCGCTGGTTCTCCGGATCGACGGCGAGGTCGACACCGTCGTGTCGGTACGCATCGACGACGGCCTCATCACCGGCCTCTACGCCATGCGCAACCCCGAGAAGCTGTCACACATGCGGCGCGAGACCGTCCTGCGCCGCTGAACCGGGACGCCGACGCCCCGGCGCCCGGAGTCCCCCGCGCCCGGGGTCCCCGCGCTTCAGGTCGGTGCCGGTCCGCGTCGAACCGGGCGGCCACATCTACGGGGACTGGGGTGCGCTCGGGGCGGCGAAGGGGCGGCGGGGCGGTTGCGCGGGACCGGAGTACGGGCGCTCGGGCCATGCGGCGCCGCGCGGAACTGCCGAACAACCGGGCCCGGAGATTTAGGTCGGGGGAAGCGGCATCGGGGGGACAAGCCGCTTCCCCCGATGAGAACAGGCCCTACTGGTCCCCGCCGCAGTCAGGGGGAAGTCTCGCGGCGTGGACCCCACAGAGAGGTCCTGTTCCAGCCCCTCGGATTCCTGCCAGATCCGCTGGGCTCGTCACCCATCCTGCCCCTCCCCGGGAGCCGCCCCGGCGGGCAAAAGACCCCGACAGCCGGGCCATAGGTCCTTAAAGAGCGCATCAGTGATCGGAAACAACCACGGAATACGGCCACGTGTGCGGATAGAATCGCCCGACTGCGCACGGGATCGAAGGGGAGGCAGGGGCTGTGGTGCAAGCGAAGAAGATCGCGCTCTACATAGTGGTGGTCTTCGTGCTGTACACGATCATCACGTCCCCGGCCAGGGCCGCGGATCTCGTCCAGGTAGGGTTCGAAGGCGTTTCCAGCGCCGCCCAGGGCGTCGGCGACTTCATGTCCGAGCTGGTGAAGTAGGAGTACCCGATGATCCGCCACCTGGTCCTGTTCAAGCTGAACGACGGCGTCGAGCGGGACGATCCGCGGGTGGTCGCCGGGGAGCGTGCCTTCCGGGAGCTCGACGGGGTGGTTCCGGAGCTGGAGTTCTGGGAGTGCGCGTGGAACATCACCGACCGGCCGATCGCGTACGACTTCGCCATCAACTCCGCGGTCGCCGACGAGGACGCCCTGAAGCGCTACATCGAGCACCCGGCCCATCAGGCAGCGGCCGGGCAATGGCGTGAATTCGCCACCTGGGTGATCGCCGACTACCCCTTCTGACGCACCGTCCGGCCCTCCGTACCGCAGCCCCTCACCGCACAGGTGAGGGGTTTCTTGGTGTTTAAAACAAAACTGCCCCCAACACGGCTGTATGCGGTGCTTGCACACAGTGGACATGTCTTGTGATGCTATGACCGCTTTTGACGGATGAGTTGACCGCAGTTGACCGCAAAGGGGTGGCATCACCGTGCCGGCCAGTACAGCGCCTCAAGTGCCTCCCCAGAACGTCCCGAACGAGGACATCCAGACCGAGACCCCCGATCCGACCGCCCCGCCCGCCAGAACCCGGGGCGCGGACACCAGGGCCCTCACACAGGTGCTCTTCGGGCAGCTCAAGGACCTGGAGCCGGGCACTCCGGAACACCGCAGGGTGCGCGCCGCGCTGATCGAGGCGAACCTGCCGCTGGTGCGGTACGCCGCCGCCCGCTTCCGGAGCCGCAACGAGCCGATGGAGGACGTCGTCCAGGTCGGCACCATCGGCCTGATCAACGCCATCGACCGGTTCGACCCGGAACGCGGTGTCCAGTTCCCGACCTTCGCGATGCCCACGGTGGTCGGCGAGATCAAACGTTACTTCCGGGACAACGTGAGGACCGTCCACGTCCCCCGCCGGCTCCACGAACTCTGGGTCCAGGTCACCGGCGCCACCGAGGACCTGACGACCGCTCACGGCCGCTCCCCCACCACGGGCGAGATCGCCGAACGGCTGAAGATCTCCGAGGACGAGGTGCTGGCCTGCATCGAGGCGGGGCGCTCGTACCACGCGACCTCCCTGGAGGCCGCCCAGGAGGGCGACGGGCTGCCCGGACTCCTCGACCGGCTAGGTTACGAGGACCCCGCGCTGGCCGGCGTCGAGCACCGCGATCTCGTACGGCACCTCCTCGTCCAGCTGCCCGAACGCGAGCAGCGCATCCTCCTGCTGCGCTACTACAGCAACTTGACCCAGTCTCAGATCAGTGCCGAGCTGGGCGTGTCGCAGATGCATGTGTCAAGACTTCTGGCCAGAAGCTTCGCGCGACTCCGATCCGCAAATAGGATCGAGGCGTAGTCGGATCGGGTAGACCGTAGGGAAAGCGGTTCTGACGGTGTAAAAGCCCTACACCCCTTGTTATCTGCGCAGACACGACGCTGACTTGTCGACTTGTCACTACAGCGCGTTGCCGACATGTGACATTCTGCTGGAACCGCGTTTGCCGCAGCCTCGCCTCCGGTATTCAGGTGGAGGCTGCGTTCCTCCGATGGTCGCGGTCACCGCGACCGTCCGCGACCTCAAGGGGGTGGCATGTCCGCAGAACAGGGCAGCTCGAAGGTGCTCACGCTCACGAAGAGCGTGTCGGCACCCGCCGTGCTCACCAGCTCGTCGGAAGCCATCGACACCCGTACTCTGTCCCGCTCCCTGTTCCTGCGGCTCGCCGCGCTGGGACCCGCACCGGGCCCCGAGGGAACGGACAGCCCGGAGCGGGCGTACGTGCGGGACACACTCATCGAGCTCAACCTCCCACTGGTGCGGTACGCCGCGGCGCGCTTCCGGAGCCGCAACGAGCCGATGGAGGACATCGTCCAGGTCGGCACGATCGGCCTGATCAAGGCGATCGACCGGTTCGACTGCGAACGGGGCGTGGAGTTCCCGACCTTCGCGATGCCCACCGTCGTCGGGGAGATCAAGCGGTTCTTCCGCGACACCTCCTGGTCGGTACGGGTGCCCCGCCGCCTCCAGGAGCTGCGGCTCGCCCTCACCAAGACCAGCGACGAGCTGTCCCAGAAGCTCGACCGCTCGCCGACCGTGCCGGAGCTGGCCAAGGCGCTCGGGGTCTCCGAGGAGGACGTGGTCGACGGCCTGGCCGTCGGCAACGCGTACACCGCCTCCTCGCTGGACTCCCCCTCGCCCGAGGACGACGGCGGCGAGGGCTCGCTCGCCGACCGCCTGGGGTACGAGGACGCGGCGCTGGAAGGCGTCGAGTACCGCGAGTCCCTGAAGCCGCTGCTGGCCAAACTCGCCCCGCGCGAACGCCAGATCATCATGCTGCGCTTCTTCGCCAACATGACCCAGTCGCAGATCGGCGAGGAGGTCGGCATCTCGCAGATGCACGTCTCCCGGCTGCTCACACGCACACTCGCCCAGCTCAGGGAAGGGCTGATCGCCGACTGACCCGGTGCAGTGCGCACAAGGGTTCCGAATTGACGGACCGTCAGCCACACTGACGCGATGCGACGTCAGACAATCGGCTCGACCGGCCGCCGGGGCACCGTGATCGCCGCCTCGGCGGCCGTGCTGTGTCTGGGCGGCACCCTGGCCGCCTGCGCGGGCGGCACGGGCGACGGCGACGGCTACGCGGCCGTGGGAGCCGCCGCAGGCCCCGAGAGAACGCCCGAGGGCGCGGGGGCCCCTTCGGGGCGGGTGACGCTGATCCCGCTGGACGAGGCCGGGGGCGGCGGGCCGAAGAGCGGCGGAAAGGGCACCGGGAACACCGGGGGCACCGCGGAGGGCACCGGAAGCGGCCCCTCCGGCCGCACGGGCACGGCGGGTGGCGGCTCGGGGGGAGCGACCGGTCCCGGAAGTCCGGACGCGCCCGCAGGGGCATCCGGTGGGCGCGGAACACCCGGTTCCACGCCGCCGGCGGGCGGCGGCACGGGGGGCAGTGCAAGTGGCGGCACGGGTGGCGGTACGGGTGGCGGCACCTCGCCCGGCGCGCCGTCCACCACCCCCGGCACACCCACTCCGCCCACTCCGGCCGTGCTGAGGATCGGCACCCCCGAGCGCACCCCGGCCGACGAGCGCTGGTGCGAGAACGTGAGCGTGGAGTTCCGTAATACCGGCGGCTCACCGGCGCGCTCGGGCACCGTCACCTTCGCCACGCACATCATCGGCGCGCTGGGGGTCGACTGGGCGACGATCGAGTCGACGCAGCCGCTGCCCGCGCCGATCGACGCGGGAGCGGTGCGGAAGAAGACGTACACCGTCTGTGTGGACGCCTGGCGGGTTCCCCTGGGTATGCGTGTCGAGACCCAGGACGTCACCGCCGTATGGAAGTGAGACACCCGCGTGCGCGCGGGTGCCCCGGTACGGGACCGGCCGGGCGGCGGAAGATCAGCTGAGCGCGAGCCAGGCGACCGCGCCGAGGACGACGACGACCGCGACGACCGCCGCGATCACCCCGGCCTTCGGCCCGGACGAGGTCGCCGCCGGCTGCTGCCGGCGCTGCGGCTCGCCCTCGTCGACAAAGGCGCGGAACATCTGCGTGCTGCCCGCCGGGTCGTGATTGCCCTCGGGGCCCTGCTGAGGGGCGTGGGGGTTGTGTGCCATGGGGCAGGACCCTAGCGAACTCGGACGTACGGCCCAACCCCCGGGGCCCACAGGGAGGGTGACACGTAGGTACACATCACCCCTTAACGTCCGGCCGGGGCGCCTCCTCGGCATGTACGGAGGAGTGACGCCGGCGCCACCCGTGCCACCCGTGCCACCCATGCCACCCATGCCACTGGTGACGCCAGTGACCCCGGTGACGCCCGCGCCACTGGTGATGCCAGTGACGCCAGTGACGCCGGTCACGCGGAACCGGGGTGCCTCCGCCGGCGTACAGCAGCACGCCTCCGCTCGCGCACGGCTGGGCGCCTCCACCCACGTGCAGCAGGACACCTCCCGCTCACGTACGCGGCAGGGTGCCCCCGGCCGCACCCGGGCCCTCCGCGGCAGGGCCGTACGGCGTCGGCGTGACGCGGCACACAGCCCGCCCGGGGTGCGCCGCGGAGGCGCCGCCACCCTTGACCGGGACCCTACGGAGGCTTTTGCCTTCCTTTACTTCTGCAAGCCCATTTTCGTTTGCCTGCGGCAACCAACGAATCTATGGTTGCCCTAAGCAACAAGATATCGGTGAGTCTGTCTGGGGGTCCCGTGGCCAAGCGGAGCCAGTACGAGGAACTGGCCCGGCAGCTCAGCGCCGTCGGAGCCGTCAAGCGCGGACTCGCCCGAATTCTTCCCTCCGAGTGTCCCGGTGGCTCCGCCGCCGTGCTGGCGCTCCTGGCTCAGCACGGCGAGATGCGCATCAGCAGACTCGCCGAGCTGCTGGCCGTGGACATGTCGGTGACCAGTCGTCATGTCGCCCATGTGGCAGAGCACGGCTGGATCGAACGGTCTCACGACCCTGCGGACAAGCGGTCCCGCATCCTGCGGCTGACCCCCGCCGGCAACGAGCAGCTCGACGAGCTGACCCGGCGGACCACCGAAATGTTCGCCCGCAATCTTCAGGACTGGTCCGACGAAGACGTCGGACAGCTCAACTCGCTGTTGGCCCGGCTGCGCGACAGCTTCGCCTGTCGCGGCTCCGGCGGATGCGCCCCCGGGACACACACCGGTGACTGCCGCACCCGGCCCTCCGGCGACGCGCACACCCGTACACCTGTGTAACAGAAGCAAAGAGAAGGAACTCCATGGCTACGACCACACCAACCGGTGTGCGGGGCGGCCACGCCAAGCACGGCGGCGCCGATGCCGCCGACGGCACGCCGATGACACACCGGCAGATCATGGAAGCGCTGACCGGGCTCCTGCTCGGCATGTTCGTCGCGATCCTGTCGTCGACGGTCGTCTCCAACGCCCTGCCGGAAATCATCTCCGACCTCGGCGGCGGCCAGAGCGCATACACCTGGGTCGTCACGGCCTCGCTCCTGGCCATGACCGCCACCACCCCCCTGTGGGGCAAGCTCTCCGACCTGTTCAGCAAGAAGCTGCTGGTCCAGATATCCCTGGTCATCTACGTCGCGGGCTCGGTCGTGGCCGGCATGTCGACCAGCAGCGGCATGCTCATCGCCTGCCGCGTCGTGCAGGGCATCGGCGTCGGCGGCCTCTCCGCCCTCGCCCAGATCGTGATGGCCGCGATGATCGCCCCGCGTGAGCGCGGGCGCTACAGCGGCTACCTCGGCGCCGTCTTCGCCGTCGCCACCGTCGGCGGCCCGCTCCTCGGCGGTGTCATCACCGACACCAGCTGGATGGGCTGGCGCTGGTGCTTCTACGTGGGTGTGCCGTTCGCGGTCATCGCTCTGATCGTGCTCCAGAAGACCCTGAAGCTCCCGGTCGTCAAGCGCGAGGTCAAGGTCGACTGGTCGGGCGCGTTCTTCATCAGCGCCGCCGTCTCGCTGCTGCTGCTCTGGGTGACCTTCGCGGGCGACAAGTACGACTGGATCTCCTGGCAGACGTACACGATGCTCGGCGGCACCGTCGTCCTCATCGGCCTCTTCCTGCTCATCGAGTCCAAGGCCAGCGAGCCGATCATCCCGCTGCGCCTCTTCCGCAACCGCACGATCACGCTGGCCTCGGTGGCCTCGCTGTTCGTCGGTATCGCGATGTTCGCGGGCACCGTCTTCTTCAGCCAGTACTTCCAGCTGGCGCGCGGCAAGTCGCCGACGATGTCCGGCGTCATGACGATCCCGATGATCGCGGGTCTGTTCCTCTCCTCGACCGTCTCGGGCCAGATCATCACCAAGACGGGCCGCTGGAAGGCCTGGCTGGTCAGCGGTGGCTTCCTGGTCACCGCCGGTCTCGGGATGCTCGGCACCATCCGGTACGACACCGAGTACTGGCACATCGCGGTCTACATGTTCGTCATGGGTCTCGGCATCGGCATGATGATGCAGAACCTGGTCCTCGCCACACAGAACCAGGTCGCCCCCAGCGACCTCGGCGCGGCCAGCTCCGTCGTCACCTTCTTCCGTTCGCTCGGTGGTGCCATCGGTGTCTCGGCGCTCGGCGCCGTCATGGCGAACCGCGTCACCCACTACGTCAAGGACGGCCTCGCGGACCTCGGTCCCGAAGGTGCCGCCATGGGCCACGGCGGCACCGGCGGCGGGGGCATCCCCGACCTGGACACGCTGCCCGGCCCGATCCGCACGGTCGTCGAGGCCGCGTACGGCCACGGCGTCGGCGACGTCTTCCTCTACGCCGCTCCGGCCGCGCTCATCGCCTTCATCGTGACGATCTTCATCAAGGAGGTCGCGCTGAAGACGAGCGCCGCGAGCGACGTCCCGGCCACGGCCCAGTCCTCCGCGCCGGTGCCCGCCCTGTCGTCCGCCCCGGCTCCGGTCCCCGCCCACGCCCTGGTCGGGGCGGAGGCTCCGGCATCGGTGACGGCCTCGGCCGCGGCACCGGCCCCGGCGCCCCTCGCCGGTACGGGGTCGGCGGCGGGTTCGCCCGAGGCTCCCACGGCCACCGTTCAGGGCCTTCCGGTGCACGGTGTGGTGCGCGGCGCCGAGGGCGCGCCCGTCGCCCGCGCCGCCGTCACCCTGATCTCGCTGGGCGGCCGGCAGCTCGGCCGCTCCGTCGCCCGCGCCGACGGCGGCTACACCCTGGACGCGCCGGGCTCCGGCAGCTACGTCCTGATCGCGTCCGCCGACGGTTTCCAGCCGCAGGCGACCACCATGGTCGTCGGCGAGGAGCCGCTGGCCTTCGACATCCTGCTGGTCGGTACGAGCGGCCTCGCCGGAACCGTCAGGGCCGCCGAGTCCGGTACGCCGGTCGAGAGCGCCATGGTCATCGTGACCGATGTGCGCGGCGACGTGCTGGCCACCGGCACGTCCGGTGGGACGGGCGAGTTCGCGTTCGGCGAGCTGGTTCCCGGTGCGGTGACCGTCGCGGTCAACGCCGCGGGCTTCCGCCCGCTCGCCCTGCCGGTGGAGATCGGCGGCCAGGGCGTCACCCGGGTCGACGCCGCCCTCCGGGCCGGTGCGCTGGTCCAGGGTGTCGTACGGGCCGGTGCCGCGCGGGCCCCGCTGCCCGACGCACGGGTCACGCTGATCGACGCGGCGGGCAACGTGGTCGCCACCTCGACGACCGGCCAGGACGGGGCGTACGCCTTCACCGACCTGGACGCGGGCGAGTACTCGGTCATCGCGACCGGCTACCCGCCGGTGGCCGGCTCGCTGACCGTGGCCGGTCACGGGGTCGACGGCCACGACATCGAGCTCGCCCACCCCGGCGAGTGAACCGGTAGCCCGCGGCGACGCGGGTACCCCGGGATCGGAGCTACCCCGGGATCGGAGGTATCCCGGGTGACAAGACCCCTGGCGGTACGGCACTCCCAGCGGAGAGGCTGTCCCGGCCGGTGGAAATGGGCCCCGGCGGTGGGGACGGCAGGCAGGGGACGGCCTGCCGCCCCCGCCCCGGGGCCCGACTCATTGACCCACCGGGTCAAGAAGCAAGGAGAGAAAACGGGATGGCACTTCGCGCACAGGTACGGACGCGGGACGGCTGGGCGGTCCAGCACGCGGTCGTCACGGTCACCGACATGACCGGCACCCAGGTGCTGCGGGCCGCCGCCGACGAGAACGGTGCCGTCCGTACCGACGGCACCCTGCCGGCCGGCGCGTACACGGTGATCGTCACCGCGGTCGGGTACGCCCCCGCCGCCTCCACCGCACTCGTCACGGCCAGTGGCGTGATCTCCGGCGGGCAGATCGTGCTGGCCCGGCAGGGCGGCGTGGAGCTTCCGCCGCCGGGCGCCTGGTCGCTGGACCCGGCGCACTGCTCGGTGGCCGCGGTGGCCCAGCACCTGGGGATCTCCAGCGTGCACGGCCGGTTCACCGAGTTCGGCGGCCGGATCGAGATCGCCGAGGACATCTCCCGGTCCCGGGTGGACGCCGTCATCGGCGCGGCCAGCATCGAGACGGGCAACGGCATGCGGGACAAGCACCTGCGCTCGCCCGACTTCCTGGACGTGGACCGGTTCCCGGAGATCACCTACCGCTCCAGCGGGCTGTCCCCGGCGGGACCCGACCGCTGGACCGTGCACGGCGAACTGTCGATGCACGGTGTCGTGCGGGCCATCGACCTGGACCTCAGCTACCTGGGCACCGGCCCCGACCCGTGGGGCGGGGTACGCGCGGCCTTCCACGCCACGGCCGAGCTGCGCCGCGACGACTTCGCCATGAACTACAACCAGGTGGTGCAGGCGGGCATCTCGGCGATCGGAACGACACTGCGCGTGGAGCTGGACATCCAGGCCGTACAGGGCGAGGCCCTGCCGTCGTAGAACGCCGCCACGACGGGAGGCGGTCCCGCGTCGCCGGGGACCGCCTCCGTGGGGACCACGTCACGGGGGATTGCCTCCGTGGGGGGACCGGCGCCGTGGAAGACCACCGTCGCGGGGACCGGCGCCGTGAGGACCGCCACCGTAGGGTTGGCTCCATGGCACCCGCACCCGACATCGCGACCAACACCGCCGTGGAACTCGACGAGTTGCTGGCCTTCGTACGGCCCAGGCACCGGGCGGTCCTGCTGACCACCCGGTCCGACGGCCGCCCCCAGGGCTCCCCGCTGACCTGCGGCGTCGACGACGCGGGCCGGATCGTCATGTCGACCTACCCCGAACGGGCCAAGACCCGCAACGCGAAGCGGGACGAGCGGGTCAGCGTGATCGTCCTGTCGGACGAGTGGAACGGGCCATGGGTGCAGATCGACGGCTCGGCCGAGGTGATCGACTCACCGGATTCGGTCGAGCCGCTCGTCGAGTACTTCCGGAACATCTCCGGTGAGCACCCCGACTGGGACGAGTACCGGGCGGCGATGGTGAAGCAGGGGAAGTCGATCATCCGGGTCACCCCGGAGCGCTGGAGCCCGATCGCCACCGGCGGATTCCCCGCCCGTCTCGCCCCGGGAAACTGACGCTCCCGTGGCTGTTCCTCCTGGTGACATCCCGGATCCGGACCTGCTCGCGCGGGCCCGGCTGTTCACCGCGCCGTCCCTGGACGCCTCCCTGGTACGCGAGGTGGAACGGATCACCGGGCGCCGCGCGGAACCAATGGGCAGTGCCCCGCCGGACGGCCCCCATCTCTGTGTCGGCGCCTCGCTGCCGGACGCCTGGCGCACCGGACGTCTGGTGTGGTTCCACAGCGTCAACGCGGGGACGGACGCGCTGCTCGCCGCCGGCCCCTGGCCCGCCGGGGCACTGCTGACCCGGACCGTCGGGCGGATGGGCGAGCGGATCGCCCAGTACGTGCTGGCCTGGGTGCTCGCCGAGTGCCAGTCCGTGCCCGAGTTCGCGGCGCAGCACGCGCGGGCCGAGTGGCGTCGTCTGCCGTCCGAACTCGTCGCCGGGCGGACGGCCCTGATCTATGGGACCGGAAGGATCGGTGCGGCCGTCGCCGGGCTGCTGCGCGGCTGCGGAATCCGGACGGTGGGCGTGGCCCGTGCCGCGCGTGCCGTCCCGCCGCCGGGTTTCGACCGGGTGATCGGGGCCGGCGAGGACACCGGCGCACTCGCCACCGCGCGGTGGGTGGTGTCCGCCCTGCCGCTGACCAGGGCGACGGAGGGATTCTTCGGAGCGAACCGGTTCGCGGCCGTGCGGGGGGCCACCTTCGTCAATGTGGGCCGGGGCGCGACGGTGGACATGGGCGCGCTGGAGGCCGCGCTGCGGGACGGTTCGGTGCGGCGGGCGGTGCTCGATGTGCTGCCCGAGGAGCCGGCCGCGCCCGGGGACCGGTGCTGGCGGCTGCCCCGTACGGTGATCACCTCGCACTCCGCGGGGATCACCGCCGACGAGGACGTGACCACGGACTTCGGCACCTGCTGGAGCGACGTCCGCGAGGGCCGCGTACCCCGTCTGGCCGTGGACGTGGGCCGGGGGTACTGAGTAGGGCCTTTGGGCGGGGAGGTTACGGGGATGTCGTCGCCGCGTCCGCGGCCGTGTCCACCGCCACGTCATCCACCGCCACGTCCGTGCCCGTGTCTGTGCCCGTGCCCGCGCCCGTGTCTGTGCCCGCGCCCGCCTCGGCACGGTCGCGGTCGCGCATCGCCTCGATGCCCGCGATCAGCATGTCCATCGCGAACGCGTAGTCCAGCTCGCGCATGTCCGCGACCGTGTCGCCGCCGCGGGCGTCCATCAGATCCTGCGAGTTGGTGACGATCTTCCTCAGATTCGGCTGGGCCCGGACAGTGCCCATGGCCTGCTGGTAGTAGTCGTCCTCGGTGAGCCCCGCACTCTTGGCCCGCTCGACGAAGTGGCCCTCGATGGTGCCGAATCCGTGGACGAACTGGAAGACGGCCGACAGCGCGCCGGACTGGTGCTTGAGGGGCAGGCCGGTGGCCCGGATGACGTCCTGGACGGCGTACGAGAAGAGCATGGCGTGCGGGCCGATGTTGAGGAAGTGACCCGCCAGCGGGGAAAGCCAGATGTGGCGGACGATCAGCTCGCGGTAGCTGCGTGCCAGCTCGCGCAGCCGGTCGCGCCAGTCGCCGTCCTCGCGCGGGCGCCCGATCTCGGCGTAGACCAGGTCCATGGCCAGCTCCAGCAGGTCGTCCTTGGTGTCGACGTACCAGTAGAGGGACATCGCGGTGACGTCCAGTTCGGCGGCGAGCCTGCGCATGGAGAACTTGGCCAGGCCCTCGGCGTCCAGCAGCCGGATGGTCGCCGCGGTGATCTTGTCCCGGTCCAGGCCCGCCGGGGAGTCGGCCCTGCGGGCGCGCGAGGTGTCCCGTTGATCCAGCCACACGCTGGTCCTCGCGGGGTTGTTCGCACGGTCGGCCGCGGACACCATGGCGCACTCTCCTCGTCTTGCCGGCGGAACGAGCCGGTGGCGGACGCATGGACCGGAAGGTGAACGTCCGGTACATGCGTCCCATCCGATGCTATGCCGCCGGGCCGGTCGAGTCCGCCTGGGCGGATACCTCCCGGTCCGTACCGGAAGCGGAACCGGAGGCAGAACCGGAAGCGAGGCCCGAACCGGAACCGGAACCGGAGGCGGATCCCGAGCCCGCTCCCGCGCCCGCCGCCTCGGCACGTTCGGCCCGGCGCAGCAGGAACGCGGCGGTCAGTCCGCCGATCAGCACCGCCACGGCGCCGACCAGCTGGCTGGTCTCCAGACCCGAGGCGAAGGCGTCCCTGATGCCCTGCGCCTCCGACTCGCTGTCGGCGGCGGCGAGCGCGGCGGGCAGCGAGGCCGCACCGACGGCGGCGGGCACGAGAGCGGCGAACCGGGAGTTGAGCACGGCACCGAGCACGGCGACCCCGAGCCCGTTGCCGAACTCGCCGAGGGTGCCGTTGACCCCGGCACCCACACCCGCCTTCTCCGGTGGGATGGCGCTCATGATGGCGTTCGCCATCGCGGGCATGGCGAACGAGATGCCCGCCCCCATCACGACCAGGCCGAGCAGCATGCCCGCGTAGTCATGGCTGCCGAGCAGGGCGATCGCCGCGAGACCGGCCGCCAGGCAGGTCATCCCGGCGGCGATGGTGAGCGGAGTCCCCAGCTTGGGTACGAGCCGGGCGCCCACACCGGCGAGGTTGAGGATGACGACGGTGATCGCGAGCGGAGCCGTACGGAGACCGGCTTCCAGGGGCTCGTACCCGAGCACGAACTGAAGGTGCTGCGTGAGCAGGAAGAGCGATCCGCTCATCCCGAAGGCGACCAGGATCGAACCACCGACCGCACCGATGAACCTCTGGTTCCGGAAGAAGTGCATGTCGAGCATCGGGTTGGGGATGCGCAGCTCCCACAGGACGAACCCGGCGAGGACGGCGGCCCCGGCGAACGCGGTCAGCAGCACCTGGCCGGAGGTCCAGCCGTGTTCCGGCCCGGAGATGATCGCGTACACGACCGCGGTCATCCCGATGGTGGAGAGCACCGCGCCCAGCAGGTCGGGGCGGTCGCCCTGGGGGTTCTTGGACTCCGGTACGAGGCGGACGACGGCGATCAGACCGATCACCGCGACCGGGATGTTCACGAGGAAGATCGCGCCCCACCAGTAGTGGTCGAGCATGAACCCGCCGAGGAGCGGGCCGACGGCGAAGCCGAGCGAGCTGACGGTCGCCCAGAGACCGATGGCCTTCACCCGCTCAGTGTCGTCGAAGACCTGGACGATGACGGCGAGGGTGGTGGTGATCAGCAGCGCACCGCCGATGCCCATCCCGGCACGGGCCGCGATGAGCTGCCCGGAGGACTGCGAGAGCCCGGCCGCCAGCGAACCGATCCCGAACAGGGCGAGACCCGCGACCAGCATCTTCTTGCGCCCGTAGCGGTCGGCCGAGCTGCCCGCGGTGAGCAGCAGACCCGACTGCACGAGGGAATAGGCGTTGATCATCCACTGCACATCGGCCGTGGAGGCGTTCAGTTCCGTGGTGAGGGAGGGGATCGCGACGTTCAGAACGGTGTTGTCGAGCAGCACGGTGAGCTGGGCGAGGCAGATGACGCCAAGGATCAGCCAGCGCTGCGGGTGGCCCCGGGGGGCGAGGTCTCTGGGCTCGGCGGCGTTCGCCGTCATACGGGCTCCTTGGGCTCCAGCGCGGCTTGTACAGCGTACGGGACAGACGCCATACACCGTATGGGATGCCCTGTACGCCGTACAACTCGATTCCGCCGAGCGCGCCGGACGACGGACGCCCGTTCAGGCGGTGGACCGGGGTCAGGTCGTGGACCGGGGTCAGGTCGTGGACCGGGGTCAGGTCGTGGGCTGGGTCAGGTGGTGGGCTGGGTCAGGTCATAGAAGGTGGCGCTGCTGACGGTGACCTCCTTGAAGTTCTCCGTCACCCATGAGGAGATCTGCGAGGACGCCCCGGCGCCGCCCATACCGCCACCGCCCATACCGCCGCCTCCGCCACCTCCGCCGCCTCCCGAGATGAAGTAGTGGATCCTGCCGTCCGTCACGTACTTCTTGAACTGTGCGAGCGTCGGGGAGGGGTCACTGCCGTTGAACCCGCCGATCGCCATCACCGGTTCACCGGTGGCGAGTTGATAGCTCGCGGCGTTCTGAGAGCCGATGGCGGCGGCCGACCAGGTGTAGTCGTCGGCGTGCTTCTCCAGGAGTTTCCTGGCCTCGGCGCCGACGGACGCGCCGTTCAGCAGCCCGCCCATGCCACCACCGCCCAGGCCACCCCTGCCACCCCTGCCGTCCTCACCCATGGCCCCGGGCGGGGTGCCGGGAACAGCGCCCTGCCGACTGTTGCCCTGCCCCTGCCCCTGGTTCTGCCCCTGACCCTGGTTCTGCCCCTGGCCCTGGCCCGGACCGCCGGCCGGTGGCTGTACCGCACCGCCACCCTGCTGGTTCGGCTGCCCCGGCGGCTGCGTCCCGCCGCGCGTTCCATCGCCGTCGCCCCGGGCCCCGCCGCCACCGGGACCGCCCCGGCCGCCTCCGCCCGGCCCGCCGAAACCGCTCGCGCCCGACGGTCCCGCCGTGACGATCGACCCCTGGTGCCCGGTGTTCAGCGTGCTGACCGTGTACGCGGCCGGCCCGGCCAGCGACGCGACGGAGCTCAGCGCCACCGCGGCGAACGCGAGCCGGCGCCCGGCCCGTCCGGCGAACAGCAACCCGGCCGCGCCCACCAGACCGGCGCCCAGGACGGCCCACCGCAGCCAGGGCAGATGGTCCGGGGTGCGCCCCAGCAGGAGGTACGACCAGATCACCGTGACGGCGACGGTGGCGGCGAGCACGCCGCGCGCCCACCACGTGGACCGTTCCTCCCACAGGACCGTGGCGCCCATGCCGACGAGGGCGGCGATGTACGGCGCCAGCGCCACCGTGTAGTACTGGTGGAAGATCCCCGCCATGAAGCTGAAGACCACTGCGGTCATCAGCAGCGATCCGCCCCAGGCGAGGAAGGCCGCACGGGCCGTGTCCGTCCGCTTCGCCTTCCGGGTCAGCCAGACGCCCGCGGCCAGCAGGATCAGCGCGGCGGGCAGCAGCCACGAAATCTGGCCGCCGATATCGGAGTTGAACATCCGGCCGATGCCGGTCTCCCCCCAGCCGCCGCCCCGTCCGCCGCCTCCGACGCTGCCGGTCTCCTCTCCGTTGATCCGGCCGAGACCGTTGTAGCCGAAGGTGAGTTCCAGGAACGAGTTGTTCTGGGAGCCGCCGACGTACGGTCGCGAGGAGGCGGGCCACAGCTCGACGATCGCCACCCACCAGCCGCCCGCGACGACCACCGTGAGGGCGGAGAGGGCGAGTCGGCCGAGCCTTCGGCGTACGGAACCGGGCGCGAACACCCCGTACAGCACCGCCAGCGGCGGCAGGACCAGGAAGGCCTGAAGGGTCTTCGTCAGGAACGCGAGCCCGACGGCGGCCCCCGCCCAGACCAGCCACTTCGTGCTGCCGTTCTCCATCGCCCGCAGGACGCAGTAGACGGTGACGGTCATCAGGAGCGCGAGCAGGGCGTCCGGGTTGTTGAAGCGGAACATCAGCGCGGCGACCGGGGTCAGCGCGAAGACCACCATGGCGGTCAGCCCGGCGGCAGCGCCGAAGCGGCGGCGTACCGCGGCGTACAGCACGGCGGCCGTGGCCACGCCCATCAGCACCTGCGGGACGAGGATCGCCCAGGAACCGATTCCGAAGAGACGCACGGACAGGGCCATCGGCCAGAGGGCCGCCGGGGGTTTGTCGACGGTGATGGCGTTGGCGGCGTCCAGCGAGCCGAAGAAGAACGCCTTCCAGCTCTGGCTGCCGGCCTGAACGGCGGCGGAGTAGAAGGAATTTGCGTAGCCGGAGGCGCTGAGATTCCACAGGTACGCCAGCCCCACGAGGAGCAGCAGACCGAGGAACGCGGGCTTCACCCAGCGGGCGTCGGCGGGCACCGGAGGGCTCGGGGCAGTCGGCGGCGCGGGGAGCCGCAGGGGAACCGGCGGGGGAATCGGCGGGGTGGTGCTCGTGGTCATCGGGTGTCCCTCATGTCATCCGGACGCGGGTCGGTGCGCCGGTCCGGGAAGACCCAGGCGCGGAAGAGCAGGAAGCGCAGCACCGTCGCCGCGAGGTTGGCCGCGATCAGCACGGCGAGCTCCGTGCCGTGCGAGGGCGAGCCGGTGGCCGCCCCCAGCGCGGCGAGCGAGCCGCTGGTCAGCGCGAGGCCGATGGCGAAGACCACGAGCCCCTGCGCCTGGTGGCGTACGGCGCCGCCCCGGCCGCGTACGCCGAAGGTGAGCCTCCGGTTGGCCGCCGTATTGGCGACGGCGGACACCAGTAGCGCGCCGCCGTTGGCGGTCTGCGGGCCGAGACCCATCCGGAACAGCGAGTACAGGGCGAGGTAGAAGAGTGTGGACAGGACGCCCACGACACAGAACCCGACCAGTTGGCGGGCCAGCCCGCCCGGCACCCCGGGCAGCGCGCGGTCGCGCGGGTCGTCCCCGAAGGGCCGGGCGAGCCGGTCCAGCGGCAACGCGCCGACGGCCAGTGCCCGCCCCACCCGCCACACGCCCTTCAGGTCCTCGGCCGCCGTCCGCACGATGTGGACGGTGGAGTCGGGGTCGTCGACCCAGTCGACCGGCACCTCGTGGATGCGCAGCCCGGCCCGCTCGGCGAGCACCAGCATCTCGGTGTCGAAGAACCATCCGGTGTCCTCGACCATCGGCAGCAGCCGTTCGGCGACCTCGCGCCGGATGGCCTTGAAGCCGCACTGGGCATCGCTGAAGCGGGCGGCCAGCGACGAGCGCAGGATGAGGTTGTAGGCCCGCGAGATGAACTCCCGCTTCGACCCGCGCACCACGCGTGAACTGCGCGTCAGCCGCGAACCGATGGCCAGGTCGGAGTGGCCCGAGATCAGGGGGGCGACCAGCGGGAGCAGCGCGTTGAGGTCGGTGGAGAGGTCGACGTCCATATAGGCGAGGACCGGGGAGTCGGAGTGCGACCACACGGTACGCAGCGCCCGGCCGCGCCCCTTCTCCTCCAGCCGGTACGACCGCACCTCCGGGAGGGCCGCGGCGAGGGCCGCCGCCACCTGGGGCGTGCGGTCGGTGCTCGCGTTGTCCGCGACGGTGATGCGGAAGCGGTACGGGAAGGTGCGGGCCAGATGGTCGTGCAGGCGCAGGACACAGGGTTCGAGGTCCTGCTCCTCGTTGTGGACGGGGACCACGACGTCGAGCACGGGGGCACCGGCCGCATCGGCCTCGCAGGCCAGGAGATGCTCCCTCGCCGGCAGGCTGCTGGTCCCTCCGCCGACACCGCCACCACCACCGCGACTGCCGCTGCCGCTGTCGCTGCTACTGCCGCTGTTTCCGCTACTGCCGCTGCTCCGGAGGCTGTCGGTTCGCATGTCATCGACATTCGCCAACCGCCCTGTCACACCGGTGTGCTGAGCCTGTGCCCACCCTGTGAGTCACCGGCCCCGGTCCGCGGGCCGGCCCCTTCGCCCGGTCCCGCGTCCACCGGGCCGGCCGGCAGCTCGACGGCGAAGACCGTGCGACCCGGTTCCGAACGCACCACCACCCGCCCGCCGTGCGCGTCCACGACGGCCTGCACGATGGCGAGCCCCAGCCCGGTGGAACCCGCGCCGCGCGAGCGGGACGCGTCACCCCGGGCGAAGCGTTCGAAGACGTGCGGCAGCAGCTCGGCCGGGATGCCGGGCCCGTCGTCCCGGACCTCCAGCGTCACCCGGGGCCGTTCGGCGGAGGCCGCCAGAACCCGGACGGTGACGGTGGTCCCGGGCGGGGTGTGCGTACGGGCGTTCGCCAGGAGGTTGACCAGCACCTGCTGGATACGGGGTGGATCGGCCCGTACGGCCGTGGGAGCGTCCGGCAGCTCCAACCGCCAGTGATGCCCGCCCCCGCCTCCCCGCCAGGCACCCCCCGCCTCGGACGCCCCGTCCGCCACGCGCGCGTCGCTGACCGCGTCGACGACGAGCGGCAGCAGATCGGTGCTCTCGTAACTGAGCGGGCGCCCGGCGTCGAGCCGTGCCAGCAGCAGGAGATCCTCCACCATCCCCGTCATCCGCCGCGCCTCGGACTCGATCCGCCCCAGCGCGTGGCGGGTGTCGGGGCCGGTGTCCTCGCGGCCCCGCCGGGTCAGCTCGGCGTACCCGCGGATCGAGGCCAGCGGGGTGCGCAGCTCATGGCTGGCGTCGGCGACGAACTGCCGCACCCGCGTCTCGCTCTCCTGCCGCACCGCCAGCGCCGAACCGACGTGCCCCAGCATCCGGTTGAGCGCGGCGCCCACCTGCCCGACCTCCGTACGGGGGTCGGCCTCGGTGTCCGGGACCCGGTCGAACAGGGCCACCTCGCCGCTGTGCAGGGGGAGTTCGGAGACCCGGGTCGCGGTGGCGGCGACCCGGCGCAGCGGTCGCAGGGCGACCCCGACCATGGCGGCGCCCGCGATCCCGGCGGCGATGAGCCCGGCGGCGGTGACGCAGACCTCGACGAGGATCAGGGTGGAGAGGGCGCGGCTGACCTCGTCGCCGGGGACGCCGACCAGGACGGTGTGCCCGTCCGAGGTGGCGACGGCCTCCACCCGGTACGCGCCGAGGCCGGGCAGATCGATGCCGCGCGCCTCCCCGCCGGCGCCGGGCCCGACGCTGTCCGCCCCGTCCGGCAGCCCGTCCCTGAGCCCATCGGCCAGCGCGCTCTCCAGCGCGGCCCGCTGGGCGCCGGTCAGTGGCTCGGCGCTCTCCTGGGCGCGCCGGCCACTGTCCACGACCACCTTCGAATCGGTGACGGTCCCATCGACGATCACGGCCCCGAAGGTGCCGAAGGGCTGGCCGCCCCCGCCGATGAAGCCCAGCGTCCGGGTGCCGCGGAGACCGGCGGGAAGCGGCGCGGGGCCGGGTGGCCGCTCCGCGCGTACGGCGATGGAGTGCAGCTGGTCGTCGAGCTTGCCGTACATATAGCTGCGGAAGGCGATCGCGGTGACGGAGCCGATGACGGCGGCGACGACCGCGATGAGGGAGACGGCCGACACCACGAGCCGGGTCCGCAGCGTCCACGGCCTCCGCCCGGCAGGGCCGACCGGCCGCGCGCGTCTCCGCGGAACACCGCCCGCCCACCGCGCCCGCCCCCTACTCACCGGGCTTGATGAGATACCCCGCCCCGCGCCGGGTGTGGATCATCGGCGTCCGTCCGGCATCGATCTTCTTGCGCAGATACGAGATGTAGAGCTCGACGACGTTGGCCTGGCCGCCGAAGTCGTAGTTCCACACCCGGTCCAGGATCTGGGCCTTGCTGAGCACCCGGCGCGGATTGCGCATCAGGAAGCGCAGCAGCTCGAACTCGGTGGCCGTGAGGTGGATCGAGTCCCCGCCCCGGCTCACCTCGTGGCTGTCCTCGTCCAGCACCAGGTCACCGACGGCGAGCGTCGACTCGGCGCGCACGGTCGCCGCCGCCGTGCCCGATCGCCGGATCAGCCCGCGCAGCCGCGCCACGACCTCCTCCAGGCTGAACGGCTTGGTCACATAGTCGTCGCCGCCCGCGGTGAGCCCCGCGATCCGGTCCTCCACCGCGTCCCGGGCGGTCAGGAAGAGGACCGGGACGTCGGAGTACTCCCGCCGCAGCCGTCCGAGGACGGACAGGCCGTCCATGTCGGGGAGCATCACATCGAGCACCACCGCGTCCGGGCGGAAATCGCGCGCCGCGCGTACCGCTCCGGCACCGTCCCCGGCGCTGCGCACGTCCCAGCCCTCGTAACGCAGGGCCATGGAGAGCAGCTCGGCGAGCGGCGCCTCGTCGTCCACGACCAGTACGCGCACGGGGCTGCGGTCCGGCCTGAGCAGTTCGGTACGCCCCTGGGGCGAGGTCGTCGTCGTCATGACCCCACCCTGTGAGGCGCGTCTGAGAGACGCCTGACCCGTTCCTGTGAATTTCCTGAGAAGCCCCGCCGGATTCACGCCGGATCCGCGCCGGTCCCAGCGCCGGTCCCAGCGCCGGTCCCAGCGCCGGTTTCTGCGCCGGTTTCTGCGCCGGTACGCGCCGGAATCCCCGCCGGTCTCAGCCGAACAACGCGCTCGCGTTCCCGTGGCACACGCCCCGCAGCCACGCGTCCCCCAGCTCCAGCCGCTCCAGTGCGTGCAGCTGATGGACGTACGGATAGGGGATGTTCGGGAAGTCGGTCCCCAGCAGGACGCGGTCACCGAGGTCCGCGAGCCGCGCCCGCTCCGCCGGCGGGAAGGGCGTGAAACCCTCGGTGAAGTCGGTGAACGCCATCGTCGTGTCGAGCCGCACCTCCGGGTACGCCGCGGCCAGCGCCAGGAACTCCGCGTACTCCGGCATCCCCATGTGCGCCACCACGAGCCGCAGCCGGGGGTGCCGTGCCAGCAGCCGGCCGATCGGCTCGGGTCCGGTGTACGCGCCCGGGGCGGGCCCGGACCCGCAGTGCATGACCACGGGGACCCCGGCCTCGGCCAGCAGCCCCCAGACGGGTTCCAGGAGCGGGTCGTTCGCGTCGTACGCGCCGACCTGGAGGTGCGACTTGAAGACCCGGGCCCCCGCCTCCACGGCCTCCCTCACATACGTCTCCACGCCCTCCTCGGGGAAGAAGGTGGCGGTGTGCAGGCAGTCGGGGACCCGCGCGGCGAAGTCCGCGGCCCAGCCGTTCAGCCAGCGGGCCATCCCCGCCTTGTGCGGATAGAGCATCGAGGTGAACCGGAGGACACCGAACGAACGCAGCAGGGCGAGCCGTTCGTCCTCGTCGTGCCGGTAGGTGATCGGCCACTCCATGCCGGTCAGCGGCCCGGCGGAGTCGAAGTACGCCCACACCTTGCTCAGCACCCGCTCCGGCATGAAGTGCGTATGGACGTCGATGATCCCGGGGAGCCCGAGCCGCTCCCAGAAAGCCACGACCTCGTCCCGTTCCTGCCCCACGCGCGCTCCCTCGCCCTTCACCGGCCGCGGACCGGCCTGCCTCAGAACAACCCACCCTGCACGCCGCCGCCCCCAATGTCGATGAGTGGGACACGTACTTCGCTGCGCACCGGGCGCTCCGGGTCCGCCGGGGCCGCGGAAGTCAACGTGCCCGCAGGGGATGTCGTCGAGCCCGCCGCAGACGTCGTCGAAGCTCCCGGGGCCCCCGGGGACGCCGTCGAGGCTCCCGGAGCCGCCGAGGCCGCCACGAGATCCCAGCCGGTGATCAGCCGGGTGTCCAGCACCACCACCCCGCCGACGCCCGCCCCGGCCGTCGCCAGATGCAGATCGGGCCCGGCCGCCGCGACGAGCCGCCCCGCGACGACACCGCCGTCCACCAGCGCGCTCACGGCCCTGACCGCCTCCGGCGCCCCCTCCAGCCCGAACACCCCCACCTGGTCGACCGCCTCGAACGGCAGCCGCTCCAACGACTCCGGCCAGCCGCCGCCCTCCAGCGCGACCGCCCGCCCGTACAGCTCCGCCACCTCGGCGGCCCGCTCCGCCGCCCCCGGCAGCCCCGCGCGCACCGCACGCTTCCTCGCGTACGGAATCCGGTCCGGCACCCCCAGCGCGGCCCGCAGCAACTCCTCGGTCCGCCGCGCCGCCATCAACGGCCCGCGCCCCAGCCAGCTGAACACCACGGCCCCCTGTTCCCGCAGCCGCGCCGCCCCCCGCTCCTCCCCGGTGATCCCGACCTTGACCATCCCGGGCCCGAACCACGCGAGATAGACGCGGTACGTGCGCGGGTCATCGGCGATCGTGTCCGCGGCCACCGAATGCGCCCGGTCCAGCCGCGCGCACTCCGCGCACCGCGCCCCGGTACTCCGCGCCGGCACCACCGCCCCCACCGGACACACGTTCCCCCGCGCCCCCACGCAGTGCCGCTCCCCCACCGCGCGGAACCCGAGCTCCGCCCCGTACGCGAGCACACTCACCCGCCGGGCGTCCCCTCTGCGCCACCCCAGCTCGGGACTCTCCCCCGGCCACCGCAGCCCGGTGCACAGCCATCCCATGAGCCGGTACCTGCCCTCCATGGATCACACGGATCACACGCGAGAGGCCCCCAGGATTTCTCCTGGGGGCCTCTCGTCTGCTGTGCACTCGGCAGGATTCGAACCTGCAACCTTCTGATCCGTAGTCAGATGCTCTATCCGTTAAGCTACGAGTGCTTGGCGTTCCGGGCTTTTCTGCCTGGTCGGCGTTGCGAGAACAACATTACATGACCTGTGCCGTGACGCGAAATCCATTAGCCATACCGCCTCCGACCTGCGAAAACGCCGTTTCGAGGCGGATCTCGGCCACCTCCTCGCGCGCTTGCGCCCCCTGCGTCGCAGCGACGACGGTCCGGGGACGACCGAAGCCCCGTGCCGGTGGCACGGGGCTTCGGTGTTCGAGCGGAGGCGGAGGGATTTGAACCCTCGATGGGCTTTAAGACCCAAACCGCATTAGCAGTGCGGCGCCATAGACCGGACTAGGCGACGCCTCCAGCACACCCCGCGCGAACGCGAGTGGTGCGTGCAGATGATGACACAGACGAGCGTGCTGTCACCAATCGCCGCCCACGGTACTAGGCAGGCGGGTGCCAGGGCAAAGCATCTTCCCCGTACCGGTGCGCAACGTCGGGGCGTGCGGCGCGTTAGAGAGACGGGGTCACGATCGCTGACGGCCGTCCGCTGTCCGCAGCCGCCCTTCCACCGAGTCCGTCGAGTCCGTCGTGTCAGAGCACAGGAGCCCCGCATGCTGCGTCGTCTCACCCTCACCGCCGCCGTTTCCCTCGCCTCCCTCGCCGTGCTGTCCGCCGCCGCTCCCGCCGCGACGGCCGCGGGGCCGCTGTCCATGCCGATCCCGCCGCTGCCGGTCTTCCACGACCTCGGGGACGGGCTGGGGAACGGGCTGGGCGGCGCCCTGGGCAACGGGCAGGGTGCCGGGGCCGGGCTCGGCCGCTGGCTGGACGGGGCCGGTGCCGCGGAGCCGACCCGGCTGACCGTGACGGTCTCGGAGTCCGGCGACCGGGCGGCCGACGGGGTCTTCGAGCTCCAGTGCGCGCCGACCGGGGGCAGCCACCCGCAGCGGCAGCAGGCCTGTGACCGGCTGACGCAGGCGGCGGGGGCGGACGAGGAGCTGTTCGCGCCGACACCCGCGGACGCGATGTGCACCCAGATGGACGGCGGGCCGGCCTCCGCGCGCGTCGTCGGGACCTGGCGCGGACGCCACATCGACACGACCGTGAGCCGGAGCAACGGCTGCGAGATCTCGCGCTGGAACAGGCTCGTTCCGCTGCTGCCGACGGTCAAGTAGCCGCCCCCGCCCGGCCCGCCGCCCTGTGTCCGCGCACGTCACAGGGTGCGCGGTCGGGCACGCCACCGGCCCCCGGCGTACACGGCGCGCACAGAACCTTGGTGAGAGCTCCCCCTCATCCGCCGCCCCTCGGCGCTCCCCAGCCTTTAGACTCCTCCAGTGACAGCCTGCGGCCCGAGGGGCAAGATGGGGCCCGCTGTCGGCAAGGTGCGGTAACCAGGGAGGAAGCGTCGTCGTGAGCAGCAGGCCATCCCGAGGCGCTGCTCGCCTCGCAGCCATACTCGACGCCCTCCCGGACGGGCTTCTGCTCGTCAATTGCAACGGCACGGTCGTCAACGCCAACACCATCGCCCTCGAAATGTTCGAGACCCCGGGCACCGCGCTCGTCGGGCGCGGACTGCTCGATCTGCTTCCGGAGTTCGACTCCAAGCTGATCCCGGGGTCGATGCGCCGGCCGGAGGCTGCGGACGAGCAGGGCAGGACCAGGCCGACGCGGATGACCGCGCGGCGCACCGACGGCAACGAGTACCCCGTCGAGGTCACCAGCGCGAGCCTGGACAGCGGGCAGGCCGAGTACAACGACATCCACCACGCCAGCTACACGGGCGACGAGCTGCTGATGCTCGTCGTACGGGATCTGTCGGGCACCGTCGACACCGAGGCCGAGCTGGCCCGTTCGCAGCGTCAGACCGAGATGATCCTGCGGGCCGCCTCCGAAGGTGTCGTGGGCACGGACACGGACGGCCGGGTCGTCCTGGTCAACCCCGCCGCCGCGCAGATCCTCGGCTTCCGGGCGAGCGACCTGGGCGGCCAGGAACTGCACCCGCTGATCCTGCACTCGCGTGCGGAGGGCGAGCCGTTCCCGTACGAGGAGTCGCCGCTCGCCGACACGCTCAGGTCCGGGCGCAAGCACCGGGTGCGCGGGCAGGTGCTCTGGTCCAAGAGCGGCGCGCAGGTACCGGTGGACCTGACGACCGCTCCGGTACGGGACGGGGACCAGCTCGTCGGCGCGGTGATGACGTTCACCGACCGCAGGCCGCACCAGGAACTCACCGAGCAGCACACGGCGTCCGTCGCCGAACTGACCGCGAGCCACACCGCCGAGGTCGAGGCGCTCACCGAGCGGCATGCGGCCGAGGTCGCCGCCCTCACCGAGGCACACGCCGCCGAGCTGGCCGACCGGACCGAGCGCTACGCCTCCGAGCTGGAGGAACAGGCCGAGCGCATCGCCGCGCTGACCGGCCGGCACGCCCAGCTCACCGCCGTACTCGGCGAATCACTGCGCGGACCGCTGGAGGAGCTGCGCGGCGAGCTGTCCACGCTCGCCGCCGATCCGGCGGGCCAGCTCTGGCCCGAGGCCAACCAGATCCTGCATCACCTGGCCGCCGGATACGCCCGGATGACGACGCTCGTCGACAACGTGCTGGGCTACCAGCGGCTCGACGCCGGTACGGAGGGGCTCGCCAAGGTCCCCGTGCTGCTCGACGCCATCGTGGCGGCGGGCGTCGACGGGGCGGTCGAGCTGATCGGCCCGGGGCGCGCGCAGTTCGCGGTGCACGCCCCGCCGATCGAGGCCGAGGTGGACGCGCGGCAGCTGGCGACGGCCCTCGCCCATCTGGTGGCGGACGTGGCCGGCGTCGACTCGACCGGCAAGACACGGCCGGTCCCGGGCGGCGGCTATGTCGACTCGACCGTGGTCGTGGCCGCGGCCCAGCGCGGTGACGTCGTACGCATCGAGGTGCGCGGGCCGTTCGCCGGTGGAGACCCGGTGCATGTGCCGATCGTGCGCGGGATCGTACGGGCGCACGGCGGCGTGCTCCAGACGCACGAGGTGCCGGGGATGAGCGGCAGCGCGTACGTGCTCGAAGTGCCGATCGGCTCCGGTTCGGGGACGGTCGCGTCCCAGGCCGTGTCCCAGGCCGTGTCCCCGGTCGCCCCGGAGGAGTTCGGCGCGCAGGCGGCGGACAGTGCTCAGGCGGCCGGTGCGGGGACGGGTTCGCCGGAGAGCGTTGTTCCGGATGCCGGTGCTCCGGAGGCCACGAGTGGGGGGCGGCGACGGGCGCGCAGGTCGTCCACGGACGCGTTCCTGGAGAGCCCCGTGGGAGCGCCACAGGCCGAGGACACCGCGGCGGCCGAACCGACGGGGCGGCGCAGGGCGCGCCGCGCGCCCGTCGCGGCGGACGGGCAGCAGCAGGCCCAGGAGCTGATCCCGGCTCAGCAGGGCGAGGGCTCGGGCCGCAGGCGCGGCCGTCCCAGCCCGGCGGAGACCGGGGCGGTCCGGACCGGGGCGACGGAGACCGGTTCCGTGGCGACCGGAGCGGCGGAAACCGGATCCGTGGCGACCGGAGCGGCGGCCGTTCCCGGCGGTCCGGCCGGGCAGTCGCCCCAGCAGACACCTCAGCAGTCGCCCCGGCCGGCACAGCAGCAGGCAGGACAGCAGGGGCAGGCCCTCGCGCTGCCCTCGGCGGCCTCCGCGGCCCCGTCGGCCGCCGTCTCCCCCGCGCCCTCCGAGGGGTCCGTCGTCACGGCGGCCGAGGGGGCTGCTCAGGCCGGCGGCGGGCGCCCGCAGCGAGGGCAGACCGTACCGCCGCAGGGCGTGCCGTCCGAGGCGCAGCAGCCGGTACCTCCCACGGGGCGCCGCGCGCGCCGCGACGGGGAGAACCGGCCCGCGCTCCCGGCTCTCACCTCCGGCAGCCATGACGCCGAGGCGCCCGGCAACGCCCTCACCGAAGCTCCCGTCCCTGCCGAAACCGACGCCGACGCCGACGCCTCGCAGGCCCAGCAGCCCGGCGGGCGGCGGGCCCGGCGGGCACTGGCGGCGGCGCAGGAGCGTTCCGCACAGGCCGAGGCGGCCGGGCCGCGCACCACGTTCGCCCTTCCGCCCGCCGATGCCGACCGGGTCCCGCCGGTCCCGTCGGCCCCGCCGGCCCCGCCGGCCCCGTCCGTGCCGCTCGCACCCCAGGAGGTCCGGGAGCCCCGGGCGGGCCAGGAGCGCCACGATGCCGTCCGCACCGCGCCGGACGCCGACCACACTCCACCGCAGGCGCACCCCGCGCAGTCCGACTGGGGGCGTGGCGGTACGTCCGGTCGGGGCCTGGCCGCGCTGACGGTGTACGACGACGTCGACGTACCGGAGAGCGGGCCGTCGACACCGCCCGCCGCGCAGCCCACCACGGCCGCACCGCCCGCAGGAACGCCTTCCGCGGGGACTCCTTCCACGGGGACTCCTTCCACGGGCGCACCGAGTCAGGCGCCGGACGAGGTGTCCTGGGCCGCTCCCGGCCGCACCACGCACACCACGGGCACCACGGGCACCCCCGTCCCGCCGCACCCGGCCGACGGCGGCGCGGGCGCCCCCGTGCCGGACGCGCGACGGCAGCCGCTGCCCGCGGAGGCGCCGATGCCCGGCGCGTCGTCGGATTCGACGCAGGGGCGGGCGTTCAGCGTGCGGACCCTGGGGCAGGGCGTGCCCTTCGCGCAGCACCTCGCGCACCAGCAGAACCAGAGCCTCGGCGGTGCGGGACGGCGCCGTAAGCTCGCCGCCCCTCCGGAGGCCGACCCGACGGGCGCCGACCAGCCCGGCACGGCCCCCGCGGGCGGCACCCCGGCAGGCGGTACCCCGGCGGCCGGCGGCCACCCCGGTGCCCCTCAGCCCGGTGGCACCCACGCCGGCGGCCCCCGTCCCGGTGGTGGCCCCCAGGCCGCGGCCACCGGACCCGGTTCCGGTTCGGGCCGGCTGCTGGCTCCCCCGGCAGCCGAGGGGCGCGCGTACGCCATAGGCGCACCCGACGAGGGCGCCGAGGGTCCGGAGCCGCTGGACGGCCCCGGTGGCGCGGTCGAGGTCGCCAACCGCCCGCAGCCGCGGCCGGTCGACGACGAGCTGCCCCCCGAGCCGCTGGACAATCCGCGCCGGCTGCTCGTCTGGCCCGCGCCCGATGTCTCCACCCAGCAGGCGCTCAGCGACCGCGGCTACCGCCCGGTGATCGTCAACTCCCGCGAGGAGGTCGATGCCCAGATCGCCGCGTTCCCCGCCGCGCTGTTCGTCGACCCGCTGACCGGGCCGATCACCCGTACGGCCTTGCAGTCGCTGCGCCAGGCGGCGGTGGCGGCCGAGGTTCCGGTGCTGGTGACGGCCGGACTGGGGCAGGCGACCAGGGAGGCCGCCTACGGCGCCGACCCCGCCGTACTCCTCAAGGCACTCGCCCCTCGGGACAGTGAGCAGCATCCCCCGAGGGTGCTCCTGATCGAGGAGAACGAGGAGATCGCGCTGGCCCTGACGGAGACGCTGGAGCGGCGCGGGATGCAGATCGCGCGGGCCTCGGCCGACAGCGAGGCCGTCGAACTCGCCACCCGGATGCGGCCGAACCTGGTGGTGATGGACCTGATGCAGGTACGCCGCCGGCGCGCCGGGATCATCGACTGGCTGCGCGCGAACGGCCAGCTGAACCGCACCCCGCTGGTCGTCTACACCTCGGCCGGTATGGACCGGGCGGAGCTGCCGAGGCTCAGCTCCGGCGAGACCGTTCTCTTCCTGGCGGAGCGGTCCACCAGCGACGAGGTGCAGTCCCGCATCGTCGACCTGCTGGCGAAGATAGGGACCAACTGAACAACGGATCCAGCAGGTCCAGCAGGTCCAGCGGCATGGGAGGAGGGCGGTACGGGAGCAGGCTCCCGTACCGCCCTCCTCCCTCTGTCCCGCTGAGCTGATCCGCGCTTCCGCTGTCGCGTCAGAGCCGCGTGATGTCCAGCTCGCCGTCCGCGTACTGCTTGCGGATCACCTTCTTGTCGAACTTGCCCACGCTCGTCTTCGGCACCGCCGGAATGATCGTCCAGCGCTCCGGCAGCTGCCACTTGGCGATGCCGGACTCCGCGAGGAACGCCCGCAGCGCCTCGTACTCGGCGACGGCCCCCTCCTTGAGGACCACGGTCGCCAGCGGACGCTCGCCCCACTTGTCGTCCGGGACGGCGACGACGGCGGCCTCGGCGACATCCGGATGGGCCATCAGCGCGTTCTCCAGCTCCACGCTGGAGATCCACTCACCGCCGGACTTGATGACGTCCTTGGCCCGGTCGGTCAGGGTGAGGAAGCCGTCGGCGCTGATCACGCCGACATCGCCGGTCTTCAGCCAGCCGTCCTCGCTGAACTTGTCCTCGGGGCGCTGGTGTTCGCCGTCCGCGCCGCCGTAGTACGCCCCCGCGATCCAGGGACCGCGGACCTCCAGCTCACCCGCCGCCTCGCCGTCCCACGGCAGGTGCTCGCCGCCGGGGCCCACCAGGCGCGCCTCGACTCCGGCCGGGAAGCGGCCCTGGGTGACGCGGTAGGGCCACTCGGCCTCGGCGTCGAGCCCGGCGGGCGGGTTGGCCATGGTGCCCAGGGGCGAGGTCTCCGTCATTCCCCAGGCGTGGCAGAGGCGGACGCCGAGCCTGTCGTACGCCTCCATGAGGGAGGGCGGACAGGCGGCGCCGCCGATGGTGACGTTGGCCATCGAGCTGAGGTCGCGCGGGTTGGCGGTGACCTCGGCGAGCAGGCCCTGCCAGATGGTGGGCACCGCGGCGGCGTGGGTCGGCCGCTCGCGCTCGATCATGTCGGCGAGCGGGGCGGGCTGGAGGAAACGATCCGGCATCAGCATGTTCACGCCGGTCATGAACGTGGAGTGCGGCAGGCCCCAGGCGTTCACATGGAACTGGGGGACCACCACGAGGGTGGTGTCCTTGTCGGTCAGTCCCATGGACTCGGCCATGTTGACCTGCATGGAGTGCAGGTAGATGGACCGGTGGGAGTAGACGACGCCCTTGGGGTCACCGGTGGTGCCGGAGGTGTAGCACATGGCCGCGGCCCGGCGTTCGTCCAGCTCCGGCCAGTCGTACGTGGTGGGGCGGCCCGCGATCAGTTCCTCGTACTCGTGCACGCGCGGCGCGACCCCGGCGAGGGCCGAACGGTCACCGGGACCCGAGACGATCACATGCTCGACGGACGGCAGGTGGGGAAGCAGCGGTACGAGGAGCGGCAGCAGCGAACCGTTGACGATCACCGCCTTGTCGTCCGCGTGGTTGACGACCCAGACCAGCTGCTCGGCGGGCAGCCGGAGGTTGAGGGTGTGGAGCACGGCGCCCATGGAGGGGATGGCGAGATACGCCTCCACATGCTCGGCGTTGTTCCACATGAGGGTTCCCACCCTCTGGTCGCCGTCGATTCCCAGCTCGTCGCGCAGGGCGTTGGCCAGTTGCGTGGCACGTGCGCCGACCTCGGCGAAGGTGCGTCGTTGCGGCTCGGGTTCGCCGGTCCAGGTCGTGACCTGCGACTTCCCATGGATGGTCATCCCATGGGTCAGGATGCGGGTCACAGTCAGCGGTACGTCCTGCATGGTGCTCAGCACGGCGTCCTCCCGGTGGGCGCTACGCGGCAGTAAGGTTCCGCTGATTCTGCTCACATACCACGCGGTATGTCACTACTTCCGGGAGTACGAATCGGTGTCGGCCGACGGAAACGGACGGTTCGGACCCGCCTGCTCCACGCCGGACCGGCGGGCCGGCGGACCGGGGGCCGGACGTCGGCGGATCGGCGGATCGGCGGGCCGACGGGCCGGACGTCGGCTCAGCGGACCGGTGTCAGCTCCGGGTCCTCGCGGAGCTTGCCGAGCGCCCGTGACACGGCGCTCTTGACCGTGCCGATGGAGACCCCGAGCACCTCGGCCGTCTGCGCCTCGCTGAGGTCCTCGTAATAGCGCAGGACGACCATCGCCCGCTGCCGGTCCGGGAGCTTCAGCACGGCACGCCACATCGCGTCGTGCAGCGTCTGCTGTTCGGCGGGATCGGCCGCCGGGACGCCCTCCTGTTCGGGCAGCTCGTCGCAGGCGAACTCGTCGACCTTGCGCTTGCGCCACTGCGAGGTGCGCGTGTTCAGCAGGGCCCGGCGGACATAGCCGTCGAGCGCCCGGTGGTCCTCGATCCGCTCCCAGGCGACGTACGTCTTGGTGAGCGCGGTCTGCAGCAGGTCCTCCGCGTCGCAGGGATTCGCGGTGAGGGAGCGGGCGGTGCGCAGCAGTACGGGCCCCCGCGCCCGTACGTACGACGAGAACGACGCGTAGGGCGGGTGTCCGGCGGCGGCAGTGGCTGCCCTGGAGGCGCCCGTGCAGACTGGCGTGGTCATGGCTCCACGCTAGGAGCGGGGGCCGCCCGGGGGATCGCCCCCAGGTCCCGAAGCCGGGTCCGCCTCAGGTTGTAGGGGCGGGGCGGACTACACCTCCTGTAGGTGGAGGGGCCGCTACCGCCGGTCAGGGTCCACCCCTGAGACAGCGGCCGGACACCCGGCCGTACGCTCCCGGGGCCCGCGCACTCCGGGCTCTCAGCCGTCCCGGCCCAGGATCAGCCCCGACGTGGGGACGCCGGTGCCCGCCGTGACCAGGGTCCTGGCCGCGCCGGTGACCTGGTTGACCGAGGTGGAACGGATCTGCCGGACCGCCTCCGCGATGCCGTTCATCCCGTGCAGATACGCCTCCCCCAGCTGGCCCCCATGGGTGTTGAGGGGCAGCGCGTCGTCCGCCACGAACCCGGCGGCCTCACCGGGCCCGCAGAAGCCGAACTCCTCCAGCTGCATCAGCACGAACGGGGTGAAGTGGTCGTAGAGGATGCCCACGTCGATGTCGGCGGGGGAGAGCCCGGAGGTCCGCCAGAGCTGCCGGGCGACCACACCCATCTCCGGCAGCCCGGTCAGCCCGTCCCGGTAGAAGCTGGTCATCTGTTCCTGGGCCCGCCCCGCCCCCTGCGCCGCGGCGACGATCACCGCGGGCGGTCGCGGCAGGTCCCTGGCGCGTTCGGCGCTGGTCACGACGATCGCCTGACCGCCGTCCGTCTCCTGGCAGCAGTCGAGCAGCCGCAGCGGCTCCACGATCCAGCGCGAGGCGGCGTGGTCGGCGAGCGTGATCGGTTTGCCGTGGAAATAGGCCGCCGGGTTGCGCGCCGCGTGCCGCCGGTCGGTGACCGCGACATGGCCGAAGACCTCCGGCTCCAGTCCGTACGTGTGCAGATACCGCTGGGCCGCCATCGCCACCCAGGAGGCCGGGGTGAGGAGCCCGAAGGGGAGGTTCCAGCCGAGTGCCGTGCCCTCGGCGGTCGGCTCGCGCCGCTGCACCCCGGAACCGAACCTGCGCCCGGAGCGCTCGTTGAAGGCGCGGTAGCAGACCACGACGTCGGCCACCCCGCTCGCCACCGCGAGGGCCGCCTGCTGCACGGTGGCGCAGGCCGCCCCGCCGCCGTAGTGGACGCGGGAGAAGAACGACAGTTCGCCGATACCGGCCGCCTGGGCGACGGTGATCTCGGGACTGGTGTCCATCGTGAAGGTGACGAGACCGTCGACGTCGGAGGGCGACAGACCGGCGTCGTCGAGCGCGGCCCGGACGGCCTCGACGGCCAGGGTGAGCTCGCTGCGCCCGGAGTCCTTGGAGAACTCGGTCGCCCCGATGCCCACGATCGCGGCCTTCCCGCCCAGCGAGTCGGCCCTGCGCACGCTCATGCCGCACCTCCGGGCAGGGCGACGGTGACCGTTCCGGCGACGTGCCGGCCGAGGCCGTTCGTACCGACGACCGCCACCTCGGCCACCGGATCAGGGCCGGGGGTGAGTGCGGTGACGGTACCGGTGAGCACCATCGTGTCCCCCGGGTAGTTGGGGGCGCCCAGCCGGATCGCGACCCTGCGGAGGACGGCCGAGGGGCCGAAGTGGTCGGTGATGTACCGGCCGACGAGGCCGTTGGTCGTCAGGATGTTCATGAAGATGTCCGGCGAGCCCTTCTCCCGCGCGAGCTCCGCGTCATGGTGTACGTCCTGGTAGTCCCGGGAGGCGACGGCCCCCGCGACGATCAGGGTCCGGGTCACGGGGATCTCCAGCGGTGCCAGCTCCTCACCCACCCGCGTACCGCTGTCCTCCGCCCGCTCCACGTCGTCCCTCTCCCGCTCCACGACATCTTCCGCCCGGTCCACGACGCCCTCCGCCCGCTCCACGACGCCTTCTTCCCGTTTCGCAACGCCTTCCGCCCGCTTCACGACGCCGCCCTCCCGCTTCACGAGGCCGCCCTCTCCTCGTCGGCCAGCGACTCCCCCAGCTCCTGGAGCACTTCGCCGCCACTTCCCAGATACGCGTCGAGCTGACGGCCCCAGAGGAAGTGCCGGTGGACCGGATGCTCCAGGTCCGCTCCTGTCCCGCCGTGCAGATGCTGCCCGGCGTGCACGACCCGCCTGCCGGCCTCCGAGGCCCACCAGGCAGCCGTCAACGCCTGTGCGAGACACGGCAGTTGCTGATCCCTGCGCCAGGCGGCCTCGTACGCCGTCACGCGGATCGCCTCGACGTCCATATGCGCGTCGGCCGCGCGCAGCAGGACCCCCTGGTTGGTGGAGAGCGGGCGGCCGAACTGCTCACGCGTCACGGTGTGTTCGACCGCCCGTGCCAGTGAACCGGCGCACACTCCGGCCTGAAGTCCGGCGAAGGCGGTACGGCCGGCGGCCAGCACGGAGGCGTACGCACCGGAGCGCCCCGTTTCCGTACGCTCCCCGACGGCCGAACCCCCACCGGCGCCCGCCTCGCCCAGCCGTTCGCCACGCGCGCCGTCGAGGACGAGCCGCGCCGCGGACCACGGCGCCGTGGTCTCCACCGGAAGCACGGTCACCCCCGGTTCACCGGTCCGTACGATCCACAGGTCCTGGTCCGCGTCGGCCACCAGTACGTGGGTCGCGTCCCGCAGCCACGGCACGTACGGCACCACACCGGAGAGTTCCGCGTCGGAGAGTTCCGCGTCGGAGAGTTCCCTGCCGGAGAGTTCCCTGCCGGAGAGTTCCCCGCCGGCACCACCGGCTCCCGCGCTCACCGCCGCCGACCGCACCCCGCCCCGCGCCGGGAAGGCGCCGGTCGCCACCGCCGTACCCTCGCGCAGCGCGGGCAACAGCCGCTCCCGCTGCTCCGCCGTACCGTGCTCCGCGACGGCGAGCAGCCCATAGACGCAGGTGACCGCGAACGGCACCTGCGCCGTGGTCCGGCCCTGCTCCTCCAGGAGGAGCACCAGGCCGAGCAGCCCGATGTCCTCGACGGCGGCGGGCAGCCCCGCCGCGCACAGCGCCTTCCACAGCTCCGCGTCCGTCCCGGTACCGGACGCCGCCAGCCGCTCGGGCGTCGACAGATCACCGAAGATCCGCGCGGCGAGCCCCTGTGCCTCGGCCTGCTCCTCCGTGGGCGTGAAGTCCATGTCAGGCCTCGCTCTCCCGGAAGCTCTCCTCGGACCGCTCCCGTACATCGCCGCGGAAGACGGGCAGTTCCAGTTCGGGGTCCGTACGCAGGAACTCCAGCCGTACCGGCATGCCCGTGCGGACCTTGTCGTACGGCACACCGATCACATTGCTGACCATGCGGACGCCCTCGGCCAGTTCGATCAGCCCGACGGCGTACGGGCCGCCCTCGGCGCCCTCGGGGGACGTGCTGAAGGCGGGAAACGGCGGGTGGTGCATCACCACATGGCTGTAGACGGTCCCCTCACCGCTCGCCTCCACGGTGTCCCAGTCCCGGCCGCCGCACGCGTTGCACCCCGGCAGCCAGGGGAAACGCAGGGTCCGGCAGTCGCCGCACCGCTGGATCAGGAGTTTGTGCTCGGCGACCCCGGCCCAGAATCCGGCGTTGTCCCGGTTGATCACCGGCCGGGGCCGCAGCTTCACCCCAGCCGCACCGGGTCGTTTCTTCTCCGTGCGCCGGCCCGCCGCCGCGGGTGCGTACTTGAGGATCCGGAACCGGTGCGTCCCCGCCGGCTCCCCGTCCGCGCGGACGTCCATCCGGGTCGTGACGAAGTAACCCGTCCCGAGCTTGGTGGACTTGCGCCGCGACACCGCCTCGATGACCGCGTCGAAGGTGATCCGGTCACCGGGGCGCAGCGCTCGCAGATACTCCTGCTCGCAGTCGGTCGCGACCACCGAGGTGTACCCGGCGCCGTCGAGCAGGCCGAACAGTTCCTCGTACGCCGGTGAGCGGTCCGTGTGCCCCGAGAGCCCGCCCATGGTCCAGGCCTGGAGCATCGTCGGCGGGGCGATCGCCCCGGGCCCCCGGTAGGCCGGCCCGTTGTCCCCCATCGCCTCGCACCAGTGCCGGATCATCGCCTCGTTGACCAGGTCCTTGCCGACGCCCGCCGTGGCGGCGGAGCACCCCTCGTACTCCTTCAGCCGCTCGTACAGCCCGTCCGGCGCGTCAGGTCCGTTCCGCCCGTCCGGCGCGTCCCGCCCCTCCGGCCCGGCAGCCGCGCTCATCGGTTCCGCCCGGCCGCCCGTCATCGTTTCCCCCGCTTCATGCCGAGCCGCATCGTCGCGACGATCTCCCGCTGCACCTCGCTCACCCCGCCCCCGAAGGTGTTGATCTGTGCCGCCCGGTTCATCCGCTCCAGTTCACCGTCACCGGCCCCGGCGTCGGCGCCGAAGGAGCCGAGGGATCCACCCCTGATCAGCCCGGCCTCGCCCAGGACCTCCTGGCAGATCCGGTACACCTCGACGGCGCTCTCGGTCCCCGCGAACTTCACGCCGCTCGCCTCGCCCGGCGCCAGCGAACCCGCCCCCACCGACCCCACCAGGCGCCAGTTGAGCAGACGTGTCGCCGCCAGCCGGGCATACGCCTCGGCCAGCCGGGAGCGCACCCACGGCTCGTCGATCCGGCGCCGCCCGGTCACGGGGTCGGGGGTGCGGGCGTGCGCGAGCGCCGCCCCGTAGAAATCCTCGGCCTGCATCCCGATCGCGGCCAGCGCCACCCGCTCGTGGTTCAGCTGGTTGGTGATGAGGCCCCAGCCGGCGTTCTCGGCGCCGACGAGGTGGGTGGCGGGTACCCGGATGCCGTCGTAGTACGTGGCCGTCGTGGTCAGCCCGCCCACCGTCTCGATGGGCGTCCAGGAGAAGCCCGGGGCGTCCGTCGGCACCAGGACGATCGAGATGCCCTTGTGCTTGGGCGCCGCCGGGTCCGTACGGCAGGCGAGCCAGATCCAGTCGGCGTGCTGGGCGTTGCTGGTGAAGATCTTCTGGCCGTCGATCACCCAGTCGTCCCCGTCCCGGTCGGCTCTCGTCCGCAGGGACGCCAGATCCGTACCGGCCTCCGGCTCGCTGTAGCCGATCGCGAAGACGAGGTCTCCACTGAGGATCCGGGGCAGGAAGTACGCCTTCTGCTCCTCGGTCCCGTACTTCATCAGGGTCGGCCCGACGGTGTTGAGCGTGACCATGGAGACGGGGGCGCCCGCCCGGTAGGCCTCGTCGAAGAAGACGAACTGTTCGTCGGGGCCCCGGCCCTGTCCGCCGTACTCGACGGGCCAGCCGAGCCCGAGCATGCCGTCGGAGCCGATCCGGCGCAGCAGGCTGCGCTGCTCGGCGCCTTCCCCGGGCCTTCGGCCGGGCATCACATCGCGGAAGTACGTGCGGAGTTCGGCGCGCAGCCGCTGCTGGCGCTCCGTCGGGGCGAGGTGCACGGTGGCGGCCTCCCGGGCGTACGGCTCAGGGCGGATCAAGGGACCTGACAGGTTTCTGACTGTCCGTCAGATTTAGGTGTCCTGTCAACCCCGGCACCACAACACCCGCCCCCGCGCGCCACCACCTCCCCCTTCCTTTCTTCGAACGCTTGTACGAAAATGAAGGCATGGCCACCATCGACCGGCAGACCGCCACCCTGGCCCTGGCCCACGCCCTCTCCGCCGCCGGGCGCGGGCTCCCCGTCTTCCCCCTGTCCGCCACCAAGCTCCCCGCGCTGCGCTCCCCCCACCGCGGCGAGACCCCGCCGGTCCTCTGCCGCGGCGCCTGCGGCCTTCCGGGCCACGGCGTCCACGACGCCACCACCGACCCCGCCGCCGTCCGCGCCCTCTTCGCCGCCGCTCCCCGCGCCACCGGCTACGGCATCGCCTGCGGACGCGCCCCGCACCGCCTCATCGGTGTCGATCTCGACATCGACACCACCGGCGGCAACGACTCCCTGGCCGCACTCCAACAGCTGGCCTTCCAGCACCTGTTCACGGTCCCGCCGACCGTCACGGTGCTCACCCCGAGCGGCGGTCGCCACCTCTGGCTGACCGGGCCCCCCGACGTCTCCGTACCGAACTCGGCCGGACGCCTCGCCCCGGGCATCGACATCCGCGGGGCAGGCGGGTATCTGGTCGGCCCCGGGTCGGTCACCACCCACGGCGTGTACCGGCTCGCACCCGGCACGGCGGGCATCGCCCCCGCCCCCTGCCCCCGAGCCCTCCTGCGCCTGCTCACGCCCCCCTCACGCCCGCGCCGCGCCACCGGCCACGCCTCGCGCAGCCGGCAGGGTCAGGGCCTCATCCAGTTCGTGCTCGCGGCGCACGAGGGACAGCGCAACACCCGGCTCTTCTGGGCGGCCTGCCGGGCGTACGAACACGGCTTCGGCGACGAACTCGCGGACGCCCTCACCGACGCGGCTGTCCGCACCGGTCTCACCGCACACGAGGCCCGAGCCGCCATCGCCTCCGCCGCCCGCCTCACCGCGGGCCGCCCCGAACACGCCTGAGGGCAGGGCCCGTCCGGGCTCTTCGAGCAGCCGGCGGAGGCTGAGCGGATACCCGGCGGCCTGCCCCGCCCGCCTGTCGTCCACCCCCGGCCCGACCGGCGACGCCTTCCGCCACACGGGCAGCTCCCGGCTGCCGGACCCCGGTGATAGAACGCACGTATGACGTACAGGTTCACAGCACGGATTGCTTGCGGACTCGACGATCCGGACGCCGACGATTGTGTGATGGCGGGCGTGGCCGAGTCGGACGACGAGGAGGGGTTCTCCCTCCTGTTCATGTGCGGCTTCGAGGAGCCCGATTCCCAGGATGTGTCGCTCGGGTTGGACACGCACTGCCTCGTCACGCCCGACCAGGGCACCGCGTACGGCTGCGTACGCGAAGTGGAGTTGAGCGGTGAGGTGCTGCGGGTGACCCTGGACCCCTCGTCGTTGGACGCTCTCGGCCTGAGCGACCCCGTCGTCGAGGCGCTGCTCCACGCACCACCGGCGGACGTGGCCCGCCTGCGCGAGGTGCTGCCACGCATCCTCGCCTTCGGACGCCCGGACGCCCGCCCGGCCCTGATCACGCGGTAGCCGGACCGGCGACCGGCGCGCATGAGTACGGCCCCTGACCGTTTCCCGGTCAGGGGCCGTACTCATGGCGGTGGGTGTGGGATTTGAACCCACGGTCACATCGCTGCGACGACGGTTTTCAAGACCGTTCCCTTAGGCCGCTCGGGCAACCCACCCCGCGTCATCGGCGCGTCGGGCCCCGGGGCCCGACGGTTCGACCGGCCCTTCAGGGGCGGTTCGACGCGTGGGACAGCCTAGCCGGTCAGCTGTCGCCCTTGCGCTCGCCCAGGGTGACTTCGGCCGTTGCCGTCCTGCCGTCGCGCTTGTAGGTCAGCGTGACCTTGTCACCCGGCTTACGGGTCCAGATCTCGCCGATCAGGGTCGGGCCGCTGTCGACCACGGTGTCGTTGAACTTCGTGATGACGTCGCCCGCCTTGAGGCCGGCCCTGGCGGCGGGACCGTCCGGGGTGACCGCCGGAGTGCCGCCCGCGCCCGCGGCCGAGATGGCCGCGCCACCGGTCTTCTCCTCCATCGTCACCGTCGCGCCGATCACCGGGTAGACCGGCTGACCGGTCTTGATCAGCTGCTCGGCGACGTTCTTCGCCTGGTTGATCGGAATGGCGAAGCCGAGGCCGATGGAGCCGGCCTGGGACTGTCCGACACCGCCTCCGCTGGTCGACTGGATCGCCGAGTTGATCCCGATGACCGCGCCGCCCGCGTCCAGCAACGGGCCGCCGGAGTTGCCGGGGTTGATGGAGGCGTCGGTCTGAAGGGCGCTCATGTACGAGTTCTTGTTGCTGGAGCCGTCGCCGGAGGCCACCGGGCGGTTCTTCGCGCTGATGATGCCCGTGGTCACCGTGTTGGACAGGCCGAACGGCGCACCGATCGCGATGGTCGAATCGCCCACCGCGACGCTCTCCGAGTTGCCCAGGGGCAGCGGCGCGAGACCCGACGGCGGGTTCTTCAGCTTCAGCACGGCCACGTCGTAGCCCTGCGCACGGCCGACGACCTCGGCGTCGTACTTCTTGCCGTCGGAGAACGTCGCCGACAGCTGGCCGCTGTCCGCCGCGGAGGCGACCACGTGGTTGTTGGTGAGGATGTGGCCCTCCTTGTCGTACACGAAGCCGGTGCCCGTGCCGCCCTCACCGTCGCCGCCCTGGGCGTCGATGGTGACCACGCTGGGCAGCGCCTTCGCGGCGACTCCGGCCACGGTGCCGTCCGCGCGCTTGAGGTCCTTCGGGGTGTCGGAGGCGGCGACCGTGGTCGACCCGTTGGAGGAGCCGCTGCGGTCGGCCGCCCAGAAGCCGAGGGCTCCGCCGATGCCGCCCGCGACGAGCGCCGCCACGACCACGGCCGCGATCAGACCGTTCGCGCGGGGCTTGCGCGGCGCGTCGGACGACGGAGCGACCGGAGCACCCCACACCGGGCCGCCCGCCCCGCCACCGGCGTACGACGGGACCGCCGGCGGCGGAGGGGGCGGCCAGGCACCCGCGGCGGCCGGGGGCTGCGGCGCGGGGTACGGCTGGTGGTGGGGCGGCTGGGGCAGGGGCTGGTGCGACTCCGGCAGGGGCGGCACCGGCTGCGTCGGCGCCTGCGGCTGGTCCTCGTACGTGGTTCCCGCACCGGGATCCGCGACGGGCTCGTCGGCCCGCGTCGCGGGCGGGACTCCGTCAGGGGTGCCCTCAGGAGTGGCGGCCGGCACTGGAGGTGCGGACGGAACGGACGGTACGGCCGGAACCGCGTTGCCCTCGTTGCCCTCGTTCTCGGTGCTCACAGCTCTTTACTCCTCGGTTCCACTCGGCATTCGGCAAGAGATCCGCTGTGCACGTGTCTGCGGTCAGCTTTTCCCACAGCACGTCGGGCCACTGTAAGCAGGACCTGTGCATCCACACACCAATACTTACATCAGACAAAACAGTCCTCCGTGACGACGTGCCCGCACCCACCGCGTCACGGTGACACCATGACGCGGTGACCCACGCACGGCAGCACACCCCGCAGACGCCCATCCAGGTCATCGCCCACCGCGGAGCCTCCGACGACGCACCCGAGCACACCCTTGCCGCCTACCGCAAAGCGATCGAGGACGGCGCCGACGCCCTGGAGTGCGATGTCCGGCTCACCGCGGACGGCCAGCTCGTCTGTGTGCACGACCGCCGGGTGAACCGTACGTCCAACGGCCGCGGCGCCGTCTCCGCCCTGGAGCTCGCCGATCTCGCCGCTCTCGACTTCGGTTCCTGGAAGGACCGCGAGGAGTCGCCCGACTGGGATCCGGTGCCGGGCGAGCTCACCTCCGTACTCACCCTGGAACGGCTTCTGGAGCTGGTGACCGAGACACGGGCGGCCGGCCGGCCGCTGCAACTGGCCATCGAGACCAAGCACCCCACCCGCTGGGCCGGACAGGTCGAGGAACGCCTCCTGCACCTGCTCAAGCGCTTCGGCCTGGACGAAGCACCGGCCGAGGGCCCGTCCCCGGTACGCATCATGAGCTTCTCCGCCCGTTCGCTGCACCGCGTCCAGGCCGCCGCGCCCACGCTGCCCACCGTCTATCTGATGCAGTTCGTCTCCCCGCGGCTGCGCGACGGGCGGCTGCCCGCCGGGGCGCGGATCGCCGGACCGGGGATGCGGATCGTGCGCAGTCACCCCGGCTACATCGAACGGCTCCACCGCGCGGGACACCGCGTGCACGTCTGGACGGTGAACGAACCGGCGGATGTCGAGCTCTGCGCGCGCCTCGGCGTAGCCGCAATCATTACGAATCGCCCGAAACAGGTCCTGTCGCAACTGGGTCGTCTTTAAGATCAGTTACGGGGAGTGCACCGGCGCACTCAGCGAGTGCCCGATCGTTACGAGTGCGTCACCGGGAGGGCTTTGACCGGTTTCCGGTTCAGTCCGGTGGGGCATCCAATCCGTGGCGTGGGGCAAAGGAGGTCTCGGGGGTGGCGTTTGTGGTGGCACAAGAAGTGCCCACGTCGTCGAGCATGGCCGTTCCCCATGGCCCTGCCGGCGTGGGCAAAGCGCGACACCGTATGCGCGAGCAGCTGCGCAGCAACGGGGTGGCGGACTCGGTCGTCGACGACGCGGTTCTGATCCTTTCCGAACTTCTCAGCAACGCCTGCCGGCACGGCAGGCCGCTGGGGTGGCAGACGGAGATCGGCGACGGCGATGTCCGCGCCGCATGGCACATGGACAGAACCGGCGGCCTGACCGTCGAGGTGACGGACGGCGGCGGGCCGACCCGGCCCATCCCCTCCACCCCCTCGGTGACGGCACGGGGAGGCCGCGGGCTCAACATCATCAGCGCCCTCGCCCAGGAGTGGGGCGTACGCGACGACTCCTCGGGCGAGGTCACCGTCTGGGCCCTCGTGTCCGCCGGGCGGCACCGGTTCAACGGACTGGGCGGGCTGGCAGGTTTCGACGGGCTGGAGTTCGCCGAAGCCTTCGACGACGCGAGCTGACCGCACGGCCCGAGGGCGCGGGCCGAGGACACGGGCCGACAGCGCGGGCGAAAGCGCGGGGCGGGGGCCGGCGTACGCGCGGCGACCCGGGACCGGCGTACGCGCGGCGCCGGCGGGGCGCCCTGTGAGAGCGGGCCGGGCCGCGACCGGCGGGCCCGGTGGCGGCAGTCGTACAGGCGGGTGTGACCCGGGGAGGTACCGGCGGGCTAGGCTCGCGCCGAGACCGCACTGTCGCGAACGGGAGAATGCCCACCATGGCCAAGAAGCGCCCTCAGACCAAGGCCGGGAAGCAGCAGCTCAAGGACGGTGAGATCCCGGTGGTCGGGGCCCGTGAGCCCTGCCCGTGCGGTTCCGGCCGCCGCTACAAGGCGTGTCACGGACGCGCCGCCGCCCAGGCCGTGACCGAGCTCGTCCACCGTCCGTTCGAGGGCCTGGCCGGTGAGTGCGACTGGGTTTCCCTGCGCGAACTGGTGCCCTCCGCCACCGTCGCGCTGACGCTGAAGGACGGGCTGCCCGAGGGCGTGCCCTCCGTGACGCTCGCGACCGTACTGCCGATGGCCTGGCCGGCCCTGCGCCGCGACGACGGCTCCGTCCTGCTCGCGCTGCAGAACGACACCTCCTCCGGCGACCTCAGCCGGGACCTCGCGGACACCTTGCTGCGGGCGCTGGAGACCGAGCCCGGTTCGCCGGTCACCGCCCGGCGCGTGCCCGCGGACGGACCGCGGCTGCAGGATCTGCTCGACCCGGACGCCGCGTTCGCGCCGGCCGTCCACTCCGGCTTCGAGTTCTGGGTGCCCGACGCGGAGAACGCCACCCCCGAGGTGTCCGCCTCCCTGGAGCGAGCCAACGCCGCCGCGATCCCCACCACGCTGCTCTCCGGTGTGGACGCCGCGTACTGGTGCGAGACCCCGGAGAAGAACCACCTGCGCTGGGTCATGCCGCACCCCGAGGAGCAGCTCCTCGACGCCCTCGCCAGGCTGCACGCCGCGGGCACCTCCTCGCTCGGCGAGGGAACCAGGCTGGTCGGCTCGTTCCGGGCGCACGGGCTGATGGTCCCCGTCTGGGACCTGCCGACCTCGATGGGCGCCGAGGCGTGCGAGAAGCCCGCGGTCGAGTTCGCGGAGCGGCTCGCCGAGGCACTCGCCTCGGACGCCCCGCTCACCGCCGAGGAGCGGCGGGCGCGCGGCGGGCTCACGAACCGCCAAGTGACGCTCAGCTGACAGTGACGAAACCTGCGACCGCTTGGTGACTCGCGTCACAACTCCCCGTACCCGCAGGTAAATCACTGTCCGAATAGGCGAGATCGAATTTGCGAACGGCAGATCTCTTGTTACCGTTCTAAAAGCCCGGTCGCTGGTGCATCCCCCGTCGCCAGCGATCGGGCGTCCTCATTTTCCGGACGCGTTCTGCGTACGGCCAACGCGCGCGCGGTATGTTCTGCCCCATCGCGGTGCGGCGACCGGCCGAACGGCCCCGCCCTTCCGGCCGCGGGAGACCACCGGGGACCATCGGGGCCCTTCCTCTTCCTCATCGGTCGGATGCGTGGAACGGCTGATTCGGCCCGTAACGCGACCGCGGCGGAGCCCCGCTCCCCGGACACCTCACCCCACGCACCCCCGCCCGGCGCTCTGCCCCGTACCCGGCACCGCCGGACAGGGCGCGGCCGGCACCTCGGGGTGTTCTCGGCGCACGGACGGCCGAACGCGGCGCCCCACCGGCGGTGTTGCGGCGGCGGGCCCGCCGCCCGGGTCCTGTGCACCGCCCCGGCGCGTGCCCGCGCCCCGGGGCCGTACCGGCGTCGTCCGCGGTCCCGGACCGCTGGAATTCAGACAATGGTCCGAGTCCGGAAATCCTTTTCGACGGCCGTGAAGAAGGACTGCCGGAATGGGCATGGGAAGGGTTCACCGGGAAGGGCTGCCGGAAGGATCGTCAGAATGCCTGCCCCCAGCGGATTTTGCCTCTACGGCAACGGATTCCGTATCGCCGATACCGGATCCGCGCCGTCCGCCGGCCGGACGCGAACACTCCCCGGAAGCCGTCCGGCAGAGATCACCACGGCCATCTCGGTCGATCATGCGGAGATTCCCGGCGGTTCCCACCCGCCGATTGCACGGGAATTTCTGACGGTGAGCCGAGATATCGGCGGAATACACGACACCGGTACGCCGAGCACCCGTTTACCGCAGAACTCGGGCGGCCCACACCCGCACGGGTGAGCCGCCCGGATCTCCGTCGGCACACGGACCGTCAGCGCGGCCGGTGCCAGCACCTCGTCCGGCGCCCGCAGCCCCCGGGGGCGCTCCCCGCCCGGCGCCGCACCCCGGGCCCGCCCGCGCCCCGGCGCCCCGGCCCGGCACGGCTCGGCAGGCGCCTGTGTCCCGACCGGTTGCCCGCGCCCGCGTCGCCCCGGTCAGTACGCGAGCCGGCTGCCGCCGTCGGGTGCGCTGTTGCTCGCCTCGACCAGGGCGTCCAGGACCGCCTCCACGTCCGGCAGCCAGGGTGCGGCGGAGCCGGGGCCCGGCGGGCGCTCCCAGCGCACCTGTCCCGTACCCGCCTCGGACGGCGGCAGGACGAGATAGCCGCCCTCGCCGTGGAACCGCAGCGAACTGGGCACCCAGTCCTTGGCGTGCAGCATCTCCCCGAGCCGTTCCAGGGTGTACGGGGCCACCAGCAGCGACCACCGGGTCGGCGTCGCCACTACGGGGCCCAGGCGCATCCCCATGCGGTCGAGTGCGGTCAGCGCTCTCGCTCCGGCCACGGCGGGCAGGCTCACCGCACAGGGCGCACGGCCGCCGGTGGCCAGCAGGAGCGGGGCCGCGGGGCGGTTGGCCCACCACCAGCGCACCATGCGTTCGTCGGTGGTGGCCGCCAGGAGACCGGGATCGAAGGGGTGCGCGCCGGGTACGGCGCACTCGGGGTCGGGGCAGGCGCAGCCGCGGCCGCGGTCACCACGCGGGCCGGCCGGCGCCAGACCGGCCCCGGGGAGCACGGGCCACTTCCAGGCGGTGGCGCAGGTCAGCGCCGCGTCGAGCTGAGCGGGGCCCCCTTTGCGCCGGAGCCGGAGCCTGCGTCGCCTTCCGAGGATCTCGCGCATGAGCGCTCGTTCCTTTCCGTTGAACGCCGAGGTCCACATCACACCACGTGCGGATCACACCACGTGTGCGTCTCTTCGCTGTGCGTACACACTCATCAGTTCTGCGGTACGGGCAAGCCCTCGATACCGAGCGTGAGCCGAGCCGAGCGGAGTGGAGCCGATCTGAGTGGAGCCGGGCAGAGTCGAACTGAGCAGAGTCGAACCGACCCGGCGGAGCCGAACGGACGGCGCCGGATCGGGGGGTGAGCCGGTGGCCGGCCACATCATGGCGAGGGTGGCACGCGCCCCGCGCTTGCCGTCCCTGGTGCAAACCCCGCCACTCGGGGGCGGAGGTGTAACCGTCACGGACAAGGACGTCCAGGCCCGCTGCCAGGTTCCGGGGCTGATCACAACTGCCCCTGCTCATCACCGATTAGGTACCCAGCACGCCCGGAATGACGCTCCCTCCGGCACTTCACCCCGAGGGCACCCCCTGTCGAGCACGACCAGTCGACCGCAATTTGCTGCCATAGGGTGCATTTTTTGGCCAAGTTAAGAAGGCCCTGGACACCACGAATCCCCCGAGGGCAATGCTGGACATCAGCTTACTTGTGCGTGTACATGTGGATGCATTGATAGCGGCGCAGAATGACATGGGGGTTTGCGATGCTATTCGACGAATCGCGCCGGCCGGAAAGCTGGCTGCCATGAGCTCCCTCCACCCGCCGAAAGTGGCTGGAATCGACCCCACAGTTCCGGTTTCAACGCACACTGCCGCACCTCTGGCAGAAGTACCGGCCGCCCCCGGAGCCTTCATCCAGGACCGGCTGGCGAGCTGGGTGTCGGACCTCACCACGCTCCACGAACTCACCGAGCGGCTGGCCGGAACGAACACGCTCGACGACGCCCTCCACGAGCTGCTGTGCGCCGGAGCCGCTCTGGTCGGCGCCCGCCGCGGACTCCTCGTACTGGAACCCCCGGACGGCTCCGTACCCTCCACCACCGTCGGCCTCGGACTCGCCCACGCCGAACTCGGGCACATCGAGACCGTGCCGCGCGGCGCCACCTCCTACGGCCGGATCCTCGACGGGCTCCCGGACGCCCAGGGCCCGCTGACCAACCCCGACCTGCTCGGCGACAAGAGCCTCGACCCCCGCCAGCGCGAGGTCGCCGCCCGGCTCGGCTACGCCGCCAGCTACGCACTGCCGCTCGCCACCGAGGCGGCCGGACGGCTCGGCGCGGCCGTCTGGCTGTACGACGAGCCCGCCGAACCCCTGGAGCGCCAGCGCCACCTCGTCGGCCTGTACGCCCGGTACGCCACCGAGCACCTGGCCCGGCTGCTCGAACTGGAACGGGCCAGGGCGGCGGTGGCGACCGTCGCCGAGGAACTGCTGCCCAGCCGGCTGCCCCGGATCCCCGGTGTCCGGCTGGCCGCCCGCCGCCGGAGCGCCGTCAGGGGCGGCGGCGACTGGTACGACGCGCTTCCGCTGCCGGACAGCGCGCTCGGCCTCGCCGTCGGGTCGGCCGGCGGATCGGGGCCGGGAGCCATGGCCGCCATGGGCCGGCTCCGGGCCAGTCTGCGGGCGTACGCCGTGATGGAGGGCGAGGACCCCGTCGCCGTACTCTCCGATCTCGAACTGCTGCTCCGGCTGACCGAGCCGGCCAGGACCGCGACCGCGCTCTTCGCCTACTGCGAGCCCGCCGCCCGCAGGATCGTGCTGGCCGGAGCCGGACACGCGCCGCCGCTGGTCATCGGCGACCGCCGCACCGAGTTCGTGGAGACCACGCTGTCCGCGCCCCTGGGCATGCTCGCCTGCTGGGAGGCGCCGAGCGTGGAATTCACGCCCGGCCCCGGCGAGACCGTGCTGTTCTACACGGACGGGCTGCTGCGCCGCACCGGCGACGCGATGGACCGGGCCTTCGCACGGCTGCACTCCGCGGCGGCCGGAGTGCCCGTGGCCGACCGCGACGATCCCGGCACCGTCGCCGACCATGTCCTGCGGACCATGCTGCCCGACAGCCTCGACCTGGACGACAGCACCGAGGACGTGGTGGTGCTGGCCGTGCGCTTCGACTGACGCACGCCTACCGCCACGTACGTACGTTCGGTTTGCTCGCGTCTGCGCCCACGCCTGCGTCCGTGCCTGGACCCATATCCGCGTCCGTACCCGCATGTGCGTCCATGCCCGCGTCCGCGACCTCCGCGCCCGCGTACATCCACGTGCCGCGTCCGGCGCCGGACAGGCAGCGGGTCGTGCGCGACATGTAACAGGTCATTCGCCCCTGGGCCCCCTTACGCACACCCGTACGATGGAGATGGTCCAGTGTCGTATCAAGGAGAGACAAATCGTGTCCGATGAGCTCACCCCGGAGAACCCGGAGCCGGAGACCGAAGAAGCAGAGCCGATCAAGCAGCGGAAGAACGGCCTGTACCCGGGCGTCTCCGACGAGCTCGCCGACAGCATGAAGTCGGGCTGGGCCGACACCGAGCTGCACGGTCTGGAGCCGATCGCCCAGGCCGAACACACCGCCGCCCGCCGCGCCGCGCTCTCCGCGCGCTTCCCCGGCGAACGCCTGGTCATTCCCGCGGGCAACCTCAGGACCCGCTCCAACGACACCGAGTACGCCTTCCGCGCCTCCACCGAGTACGCGTACCTCACCGGCGACCAGACGCACGACGGCGTGCTCGTCCTGGAGCCGAAGGACGGGACCGGGCACGACGCGACGGTCTACCTCCTGCCGCGCTCCAACCGCGAGAACGGCGAGTTCTGGCTCGACGGCCAGGGCGAGCTGTGGGTGGGCCGCCGCCACTCCCTCGCCGAGGCCGAGCAGCTGCTGGGCATCCCGGCCAAGGACGTCCGCGAGGTCGCCGCCGCGCTGACCGAGGCCACCGGCCCGGTCCGCAACGTCCGCGGCCACGACGCGGGCATCGAGGCCGCCCTGACCGACAAGGTCACCGCGGAGCGTGACGAGGAACTGCGCGTCTACCTCTCCGAGGCCCGCCTCGTGAAGGACGACTTCGAGATCTCCGAGCTCCAGAAGGCCTGCGACGCCACGGCACGCGGCTTCGAGGACGTCGTCCGGATCCTCGACAAGGCCGAGGCGACCAGCGAGCGCTACATCGAGGGCACCTTCTTCCTGCGCGCCCGCATCGAGGGCAACGACATCGGCTACGGCTCGATCTGCGCGGCGGGCCCGCACGCCACCACGCTGCACTGGGTCCGCAACGACGGCGCCGTCCGCGCCGGTGAGCTGCTGCTCCTGGACGCCGGCGTGGAGACCCATGACCTCTACACCGCCGATGTGACGCGGACCCTGCCGATCAACGGCACGTTCACGCCGCTCCAGCGCAAGATCTACGACGCCGTGTACGAGGCCCAGGAAGCGGGCATCGCGGCCGTCAGGCCCGGCGCCGGCTTCCGCGACTTCCACGACGCCGCACAGCGCGTACTCACCGAGAAGCTCGTCGAGTGGGGCCTGCTGGGCGACCTGTCCGTGGACAAGGTCCTGGAGCTGGGTCTCCAGCGCCGGTGGACCCTGCACGGCACCGGCCACATGCTCGGCATGGACGTCCACGACTGCGCCGCCGCGCGCACCGAGTCGTACGTCAACGGCACGCTGGAGCCGGGCGTCTGCCTGACGGTGGAGCCCGGACTGTACTTCCAGGCCGACGACCTGACGGTGCCCGAGGAGTACCGCGGCATCGGCGTCCGGATCGAGGACGACATCCTCGTCACCGAGGACGGCAACCGGAACCTCTCCGACAAGCTGCCGCGCCGGGCCGACGAGATCGAGGCGTGGATGGCCCAGCTGAAGAGCTGACCCCCGCCCCACTCTTCCGGCGACGGAGGGCGCGCCGCTCAGGACACCATGAGCAGCGCGCCCTCCCGCCATTTGAGGACCTTGTCGAAGCTCACCACCGCGCCCCGCCCCGGCCGGTTGCCGAAGTGGACGTGGTCGGCGAGCTGCTCGATGAGACCCAGGCCCCGGCCGCTCTCGGCGGTGGGCAGGGGTTGTGCGGCAGGGCGAAGCACACGCCGGGCGGGAAAGCCCGGCCCCGAGTCGGCGACTTCGATACGGCACTTCTCGCCGTCCAGATACGCCGTGACGCGGTACTGCCCGGAGTCCGTACGGGGCTGCCCGTACCCGGAATCCTCCCGGCCGCCGCCATGCTCGACGGCGTTCGCACAGGCTTCGCTGAGCGCGACCGACAGGTCGTAGGAGATGTCCGGATCCACCCCGGCCGTTTCCATGGTTCCGAGCAGAAAACGACGGGCGAGCGGAACGCTCGCAGCTTCGCGCCGCAAATGGAGTGACCACCAGATGCTCATGCTCCAGCCTCCTGGCTGCGGCTCGACATACCGATACGTATTGCCGCACAGGGCGCCCTGTAAGCACAGAACGACTGTGAGAGCCCTCATTCGGCGGATGCGAATATTCCGCTCAGCGGTGTATGTCCGGCCCGCAGCCACCGCGCCGGTCCCCTCGGCGGCCTCCGCGAACAGGTGCAACAGCCGCCCTTGCGGACGGAAGTAGATCTTCCGGACCTGCCGTACGCGGGCGGGGGGCGCAGTGCGATGATGTCCCGGCCATGTCCACGCCTGTCGCACGTGCCGGAGCCGGTCTGCGGCTCATGAGGGCCGCGGTGTTCGCCGCGGTCTGCGTCGTGCTGTCCGCGGCGGGACACACGTTCGCGGCCGGCGCCGCGGTGCCGGTCTGGACCGTACTCGCGGGCTTCCTCGGAATCCTCGCGACCGCCACGCTGCTCGCCGGACGCGAGCGGTCGCTGCCCTCGATCGCGGGGGCTCTGGCCGGCGGCCAGATCGTCCTGCACACCCTCTTCGGCATCGGCGGCCACACGGCGGCCGGCACCATGACCGCGGGCACGAGCGGTGACAGCGGCCTCGTCCGGTTCGCCGCCGGGCTCGTGTGCGGCATGGGGCCCTCCCAGCTGAACGCCGCCGAGGCCCATCGCATCGTCACCACCGCGGGCATCGACCCGTCGACCGTCGCCCCGGGGCACGACCACCTCGCACCGGCCGGAGCGGCCACCGCCGTACCCGGCCCCGTCCCCGGCGGCGGACTGTACGCGCCGGTGCTGGACCTGCTGCCCAGCCTGCCCATGTTCCTCGGCCACCTGCTGGCCGCGCTCGCCACCGGCTGGCTGCTGCGGCGGGGCGAGGCGGCCCTCTTCCGGCTCGCCCGGCTCTCGGCGCACGGCGCCCAGCAGCTCGCCGCCGGAGCCCGGCTGCGCTCCCTGCGCGCCGCCCTGGCTCTCGTACGCGCCCTGAGCGCGGGTCTGCCCGGACAGCGCACGACCGGGCCGCTCACTCCCCGTACGGCCGACGACGCCCCGGCGCCCGCCTCCGGGGAACACCTGCAGCACCTGGTGACCAGGCGCGGGCCTCCCGCCGCGTACGCACTCGCAGCCTGACGCGACACCTTCTCCGTCTCACCGCCTTCCGCGCGGCCGGGGTGTCGTGATGCCGTCGCGCACCCGCGCGCCGGAACACCTTCCCTCGTTCTCCTGTGGAGTGATCCCTGCCATGAACGTTTCACGCATCGCCATCGCGGGCGGCGTCGCCGCGTCCACCGTCCTGCTGTTCGCCGGTCCCGCCGCCGCGCACGTCGGCGTACAGCCGCAGGGCGAGGCCGCCAAGGGCGGTTACGCCACCATCAACTTCAAGGTGCCCAACGAGCGCGACAACGCCTCCACGGTCAAGGTCGAGGTGAGCTTCCCGGCCGACCACCCGCTGTCCTCGGTCACCCCGCAGGCCGTGCCCGGCTGGAAGATCACGGTCGACAAGACCAAGCTGGACAAGCCGCTCGACGTCCACGGCAAGAAGATCAACGAGGCCGTCTCCAAGGTGACCTGGACCGCGGACGGCGGCAAGATCGAGCCCGGCTACTTCCAGCAGTTCCCCCTCTCGGTCGGCCAGCTCCCCGAGGACACCGACCAGCTCGTCTTCAAGGCCCTCCAGACGTACGACAACAAGGAAGTCGTCCGCTGGATCGAGGAGCCCAAGGAGGGCGCGGCCGAGCCCGAGAGCCCGGCCCCCGTCCTCAAGCTGACCGCGCCGGCGTCCGATGCCCACGGCGGTGCCGCGGCCGGCAAGGAAGCCGACGAGCACAAGACGGACGAGAAGGCCGCGTCCTCCGAGGAAACCGCGGCGGCCGAGTCCGCCAGCGACAACACCGCCCGCACCCTGGGCATCATCGGCATCGTCATCGGTATCGCGGGGGTCGCCTTCGGCGTCCTCGCAGGCCGTCGCCGTACCGCCTGACCCGCCGGTTCCACCACCCGCACCACACTCAGGAAACAACTCTCCATGCGCAACAAGAAGATGGTGCCGGCCGTGGCGTTCGCCGCCGCGGCCGCACTGACCCTGTCCGCCTGCGGCAGCAGCGACGACTCGGCGAAGAAGCCCGTGGCCGACGTCAGCGCCGAGGCCAGGACCCAGGCCGCGACCGTGCTCGACCAGCCGTTCACCAAGCCGAACCTCGTACTCACCGACACCAAGGGCAAGAAGTACGACCTCCGCGAGGAGACCAAGGGCAAGCCCACACTCATCTACTTCGGCTACACCAAGTGCCCCGACGTCTGCCCGCTGACCATGAGCAACATCTCGCTCGCCAAGCGGGCGCTGCCCAAGGCCGACCAGGACAAGCTCCAGGTCGTCTTCGTCACCACCGACCCCGAGCGGGACACCCCGTCCTCCCTCGGCAAGTGGCTCGCGGCGCAGGACCCGTCCTTCACCGGGCTCACCGGCGACTTCCCGGCCATCCAGGCGGGAGCACGGCAGATCGGCATCGGCATCGACGCGCCGAAGAAGGAGAAGGACGGCACCGTCGTCTCGATGCACGGCGCCCAGGTCATCGCCTTCTCCCCGAAGACCGACCAGGGTTACCTGCTCTACGGCGAGGACACCACGTCCGAGGACTACGCCAAGGACCTCCCCAAGATCCTCAAGGGGGAGACCCCGTGAACCGCCGCACGACCCTCGCCGCCGTTCTGGCCCTCACCACCGGGCTGACGCTGGCGGGGTGCTCCACGGACAGCGAACCCGAGCTGAAAGTCGTCGGAGCGTTCATGCCGCAGCCCGTCAGCGACATGGCCGCCGCCTTCCTCGTCGTGCAGAACAGCGGCGACACGGCCGACCGGCTCACCTCGGTGACCAGCCCCCTCTCGGACGACGTCACGATCCACGAGACGAAGAACCAGAAGATGCGCAAGGTCACGTCCTTCGAAGTCCCCGCCGGCGGCGAGCTCGATCTTGAACGCGGTGGCAACCACATCATGTTCATGAAGCTCAAGCAGAAGCCCAAGCAGGGCGAGAAGGTCTCCATGGAGCTGCACTTCGAGAAGGCCGACCCCATCAAGGTCGACCTTCCCGTGAAGGAGACCACCCACAACCCGAAGAAGCAGTGAGGGACTGACACCCATGACCGCCACCGCCCCGCGCTTCGGGCCATCCCCGATACGACGGCCGCTCGCCGCGGCCGCGCTCCTCACCACGCTGATCAGCCTGCTGTTCGGTCTGGTGCTGGCCGGCGCGAGCCCCGCCTCCGCGCACGCGGCCCTCACCGGGAGCAACCCGCAGGACGGGGCGGTGGTGGACACGGCCCCCGCGGAGGTCACGCTCACCTTCTCCGAATCCATCGCCATGGGCGACGACTCGATCCGTGTCCTCGACCCCACCGGCAAACGCGCCGACGACGGTGCCCCGCGCGACATGAACAGCCCCGGCACCGTGCAGTACGGCGTCAAACTCCACTCCGGTCTGCCCGACGGCACCTACACCGTGGCCTGGCAGGCCGTGTCCGCCGACAGCCACCCCGTCTCCGGGGCCTTCACCTTCTCCATCGGCGCCCCGTCCGAGACCACGGTCGCGCTGCCCTCCACCAGCGCGGGCGGCGGTCTCGTCGGCACCCTCTACAGCATCGCGCGCTACGCGGCGTACGCCGGATTCGTCCTGCTCGTCGGCGGAGCCACGTTCGTCCTCGCCTGCTGGCAGCGCGGCGCCGCCTCCCGCCCGCTGCAACGCCTCGTCGTCCGGGGCTGGATCACCCTCACCGCCGCCACCCTGCTCATGCTGCTGCTCCGCAGCCCGTACACCGGCAGCGGGAAGCTCGCCGACGCCTTCGACCTCAACGGCCTGCAAGCCGTGCTCGACACCAAACCCGGCGCCGCACTCGTCGCCCGGCTGCTCCTGCTCGGTGCCGGTGCCCTGTTCATCGCCGTCCTGTTCGGGGCGTACGCGAAGCGCGAGGACGAGAAGGAGAAGAAGGACCTCACCTTCGGACTCGCCATCGGGGGCGCGGTCATCGCCGCGGGCATCGCCGGTACGTGGGCGCTCTCCGAGCACGCGTCGACCGGTATCCAGGCGGGCCTCGCCATGCCGATGGACGTCCTGCACCTGCTGGCCGTCGCCGCCTGGCTCGGCGGGCTCGCCGCGCTCCTCGTCGCCCTGTACCGGACACCCGGCATCGACAGCGCGGCGGTACGGCGCTTCTCCCGGATCGCGTTCGGCAGCGTGCTCGTCCTCACCGCGACCGGCATCTACCAGTCCTGGCGCCAGGTCGGCTCCTGGTCGGCGCTGACCGGCACCCGGTACGGACAGCTGCTGATCATCAAGGTGGGGCTGCTCGCCGTACTCATCGGCCTGGCCTGGATCTCCCGTCGATGGACGGGCCGGCTGACGGACGGGGCACAGCCCGGAGCGGAGGCCTCGGAGGAGGCGGAGGCCGACGAGGCGAAGGCCGACGAGACGGCAAAGAGCCCCGAAGAAGGCGAGGGTCCCGAGGACGGGGCGGACCCCGGGGAGGGGGAGAGCGGTCAGGAGCCCGCGCCGGAGATCGCGCCCGAGCGCGCCGCGCAGCTCGCCCGGCAGCAGGCCGTTCTCACCGCCACGAAGAAGAAGCGGGTCCGTGACGCCGACCCCGAGCGTTCCGGGCTGCGCCGCTCGGTCCTGGCCGAGGCGGCCGTCGCCGTGGTGCTGCTCGCCGTGGCGACGGTCCTGACCTCCACCGAACCGGCCCGCACCGAGGAGGAGGCCGCCCGCAGCACCACGGCAACCGCCGCTCAGGGCGCCTCCGGCCCCGTCAATCTGAGCATGCCCTTCGACACCGGTGGCCAGAACGGCAAGGGAACCGTCCGGATCGACCTCGAACCCGGTGGCACCGGCTCCAACGAACTGCACATCTGGGTCGACGGCAGCGACGGGAAGCCGATGGACGTTCCCGAGGTGAAGCTCGCCCTCACCCTGGAGTCCAAGGACATCGGCCCGCTGCCGGTCGTCCCCGACCGGCTCGCCGAGGGGCACTGGACGGCGAGCGGTGTCCAGATCCCGATCGCGGGCGACTGGAAGATCGCGGTGACGGTGCGTACGTCGGACATCGACCAGGCCACCATCGACAAGAACGCAAAGATCGGCTGAGCACGGTGAGCAAGAGCACGAAGAGTGTGAAGGGCGCGGGGAACGCGAGGGGTACGAAGGATCCCTCGGCGTCCGCACGGACGGCTGCGGCGGCGGGAACGGCTGCCGGGGCGGAGACGGTGGCCGGGGCCGGTACCGGCTCGCAGGGCCGTACCGGCACGGATGGCGTCGGCTTCTCCCGGCGGCGGCTGCTCGGCAGCGCGGGGGCCGCCGGGGCCGCCGGCCTGGTGCTCGGTGCCGCGGGGGGCGCGGCCGGGTACGCCGCGTCCCGCCCCGACGAGCCGACCGCGCTGACCGCCATCGGGGCCACCGAGGCGATGTTTCACGGGAAACATCAACCGGGGATCACCACTCCGCTTCAGGCCCGGGGCCATCTGATCGCCTTCGACCTGGCACCGGGCGCGGGACGCAAGGAGGCCGCCGCGCTGATGCGCCGCTGGTCGGCCGTGGCACGGGAACTGATGGCGGGGCGCCCGGCCGGCGGCACGGACGGGCCCGGTCATGACACCGGCATCGCCCTGGACGCCGGGCCCTCCTCGCTGACCGTCACCTTCGGCTTCGGCCGGACCTTCTTCGACCGCACCGGCCTGACCGGCCGCCGGCCCGCCGGGCTCGACCCGCTGCCCCCGTTCTCCTCGGACCAGCTCGACGCCAGGCGCTCCAACGGCGACCTGTGGGTGCAGATCGGCGCCGACGACGCGCTGGTCGCCTTCCACGCCCTGCGCGCCATCCAGAAGGAGGCCGTGGGAGCGGCCGGGGTGCGCTGGCAGATGAACGGCTTCAACCGCACTCCCGGTGCCACCGGGCGTCCGATGACCGCGCGCAATCTGATGGGCCAGATCGACGGCACCGGTAATCCGCAGCAGACCGACGACGACTTCGACACCCGGATCTTCGTACCGTCCGCGGCGGATGCTCAGGGGGCCTCGGGGGCTCCGGGGGCTCCGGATGCTTCGCAGGACTGGCTGGCCGGTGGCTCCTACGCCGTCGTACGGCGCATCAGGATGCTGCTGGACGACTGGGAGAAGCTTCCGGTGGACCGGCAGGAGCAGGTCATAGGGCGGCGCAAGTCGGACGGGGCCCCGCTCAGCGGTGGCTCCGAGACCACCCCGATGGACCTCGACAAGGCCGGTCCCGACGGCAGGCTCGTGATCCCCGACAACGCCCACGCCCGGATCTCCTCGCCCGAGAAGAACGGTGGCGCGGCCATGCTGCGGCGTCCCTTCTCGTACCACGACGGCATCTCGGCGGACGGCACCCCGGACGCCGGGCTGCTGTTCATCTGCTGGCAGGCGGATCCGTTCCGGGGCTTCGTCCCGGTGCAGCGCAAACTCGACCGGGGCGACGCGCTCTCGCCGTTCCTCCGGCACGAGGCGAGCGGACTCTTCGCCGTACCGGGCGGCGCCGCGAAGGGCGAGTACGTGGGTCAGCGGCTGCTGGAATCCTGAGGCTCCGGCGGCCGAGGGCCGACGCTCCGGCCATCGGGGTCGCGCAACTCCGGATGCGCGCCGGATCGCGTTCCGGGACGGCCCGGCACCGGGCGTACGGCGCATTAGGGTGACCGTATGTCAGCCACGCGCTACGCCTATCTCGGCCCCGAAGGCACCTTCACCGAGGTCGCCCTCCGCACGCTCCCCGAAGCCGCCACCCGGGAGCTCGTCCCGATGGTCTCCGTACCGGCCGCCCTGGACGCCGTACGCAGCGGGGAGGCGGCGGCAGCGCTCGTACCGATCGAGAACTCCGTCGAGGGCGGCATCACCGCGACGCTGGACGAGCTGACCTCCGGCGAACCGCTGATGATCTACCGCGAAGTGCTGCTCTCCATCACTTTCGCGCTGCTGGTGCGCCCCGGGACCAAGCTGTCCGACATCAAGACGGTCACCGCGCACCCGGCCGCCCAGCCGCAGGTACGCAACTGGATGGCGGCCCATCTCCCGCAGGCCGCATGGGAATCGGCCGCCTCCAACGCGGACGGGGCACGGCTGGTCCAGGAGGGGCGTTACGACGCCGCCTTCGCGGGTGAGTTCGCCGCGGCGACCTACGGCCTGGAACCTCTGGTGACGGAGATCCACGACGCGGAGAACGCCCAGACGCGCTTCGTCCTCGTGGGCCGGCCCGCCCGGCCCTCGGCCCCGACCGGGGCGGACAAGACGTCCGTGGTGATCTGGCTGGGCGACGACCACCCCGGTGCGCTGCTCGAACTCCTCCAGGAATTCGCCGTCCGCGGGGTCAACCTGATGCTCATCCAGTCGCGTCCGACCGGAGAGGGCATCGGGAACTACTGCTTCGCCGTGGACGCCGAGGGGCACATCGCGGACCGGCGGGTCGGCGAGGCCCTGATGGGGCTGAAGCGGATCTGTCCCAACGTGCGGTTCCTCGGTTCGTACCCGCGGGCCGGAGTGACGCCCGACGAGGTGCGACCGCTGCGGGCGGGGACCTCGGACCGGGAGTTCACGGACGCCTCCGACTGGCTGGCGCGCAGCCAGGACGGCCGGGTCTGACGCCCGCCCCGGGCCGTACGGGATCGCCGGGGCGAGGGCCGCACGGGCCGTTCCGCTCCGGTCCGACCTGCAGATTTTCATGTACCCACAGGGTTATCCACAGGGCGGCGGTTCAGCCTGGGGATAAGTCGACACCGCAATGCGACATCGTCGACAAATCACCCAGCGACCCCAGATGCACCCAGGGGGGTTCAGGAGGGCTCAGGGGCTTCAATGTCAGCCCAATTCCCTTGATCAACTCTTTGGGGCGAGGAATTCCCACCCGAATGAGCGTGTGGGGCGGGTTTGGGGTGAGATTCCACGAGCCTTGCCCGACACCCCGGAACGACTCCTTCCAGCATCCACAGAACTTCTTCACAGCCTGTGGATAACTAATTCTCCACAGGCCCCCTGTGGACAACATCGGGACGACGGCCCCCCAACTCCCCTTATGGAGAAGGCCGATACGTCAAGACGGGTCGCCCCTTCTGCCCTGTTTAGGGGAATACACTCCCCTAATTGACGCCCCCGCTCGCCCCGTACCCGGCGATTCCTCCCCAGGATTATCAATTCCGGCAATACGGGCAAAGTGACACGCACGGCAATATCGGTTCGAGCGCCAGAAGCGCGCACCGGTAGCCTGGAGGCGTGATTGACCTTCGCCTGCTCCGTGAGGACCCCGACCGTGTTCGCGCCTCCCAGCGCGCCCGTGGAGAGGACGTCGCGCTCGTCGACGCCCTGCTCTCCGCCGACGAGCTGCGCAGGTCGTCCGGCGTCCGCTTCGACGAACTCCGCTCCGAGCAGAAGTCGCTCGGCAAGCTGATCCCCAAGGCCTCCCCCGAGGAGCGCGCCGAGCTGCTGAAGAAGGCCGATCAGCTCAAGGCCGACGTCAAGGCGGCCGACGCCGCCCAGGACGCGGCCGACGCCGAGGCCAAGCGGCTGCTGCTCCAGCTCGGCAACATCGTCCACGAGGACGTGCCGGTCGGCGGCGAGGAGGACTTCGTCGTCCTGGAGACGCACGGCACCATCCGCGACTTCGGAGCCGAGGGCTTCGAGCCGAAGGACCACCTGGAGCTCGGCGAGAAGCTCGGCGCCATCGACATGGAGCGCGGCGCCAAGGTCTCCGGTTCGCGCTTCTACTACCTGACGGGCGTCGGCGCGCTGCTGGAGCTCGCCCTCGTCAACGCGGCGATCGCCCAGGCCACCGAGGCCGGCTTCATCCCGATGCTGACCCCGGCGCTGGTCCGTCCGCGCGCCATGGAGGGCACCGGTTTCCTCGGCCAGGCCGCGGAGAACGTGTACCACCTGGAGAAGGACGACTACTACCTGGTCGGCACCTCCGAGGTACCCCTCGCCGCGTACCACATGGACGAGATCATCGACGCCGACAAGCTGCCCCTGCGGTACGCGGGCTTCTCCCCGTGCTTCCGCCGCGAGGCCGGTACGTACGGCAAGGACACCCGGGGCATCTTCCGCGTCCACCAGTTCGACAAGGTCGAGATGTTCTCGTACGTCGACCCGGCGGACGCCGAGGCGGAGCACCGCCGGCTCCTGGACTGGGAGAAGCAGTGGCTCACCGGTCTCGGGCTGCCCTTCCAGGTGATCGACGTCGCCACCGGTGACCTCGGGTCCTCGGCCTCGCGCAAGTTCGACTGCGAGGCCTGGATCCCGACCCAGGGCAAGTACCGCGAGCTGACCTCCGCGTCGAACTGCGACGGCTTCCAGGCGCGCCGCCTCTCCGTCCGGATGCGGGACGGCAAGAAGGTCCAGCCCCTCTCCACGCTCAACGGCACGCTCTGCGCCGTACCGCGCACGATCGTGGCGATCCTGGAGAACCACCAGCTGCCCGACGGTTCGGTCCGGGTGCCCGAGGTGCTCCGTCCGTACCTGGGCGGGCGTGAGGTTCTGGAGCCGGTCTCCAAGTGACCTTCCCCTACAAGCTCGTCGCGACCGACCTGGACGGCACGCTGCTGCGTGACGACGACACGGTCTCCGAGCGCACACGTGAGGCGCTGGCCGAGGTCACCGCGGCCGGCGCCGCACACATCATCGTCACCGGACGCGGCGTCCCGTGGACCCGGCACATCCTGGACGACCTGGGATATGACGGTCTCGCGGTCTGCGGCCAGGGCGCGCAGGTCTACCACGCGGGCGAGCGCAAGCTGCTGACCTCCCTGACCCTGGACCGGCAGCTCGCGGGGGTCGCGCTGTCCAGGATCGAGTCGGAGATCGGCCCGCTGGCGCTGGCCGCGAGCCGGGACGGGCTCGACGGCGAGGTGCTGTTCGGCCCCGGCTACCGGATCCAGGAGGGCCCGCTCCCGGCCGTCTTCGTGGACGACGCGACCGAGATGTGGGCCGCCCCGCTGAACAAGATCTACATCCAGCACGCGGAGCTCGACGACGACGCCCTGGCCCGGTCCGCCCGGGAAGCCGTCGGCAGCCTGGTGGACGTGGTCATGGCCGGACCCGGTGTCGTGGAGATCCTGCCGCTGGGGCTGAGCAAGGCCACCGGCCTCTCACTGGCGGCGCGACGGCTGGGTGTGAAGGCCGCGGACACGCTGGCCTTCGGCGACATGCCGAACGACATCCCGATGTTCGGCTGGGCGCAGCACGGCGTGGCGATGGCCAACGCGCACGACGACCTGAAGGCCGTGGCCCACGAGATCACGGCCTCGAACCAGCACGACGGCATCGCCGTGGTGCTGGAGGAACTGCTGCGGGCGTCCCGCCCGTAACGGCGCCCGTCTCGCGGTGCCGCCCGGTTGCCTGGTTCGGTGCCGCCCGGTCTCGCGGGCACTCCGTTCCGACTGCCCGCGACCGGTTCCGACTGCCCGCGACCGCGAAGGTCGCGGGCAGTCGTCGTCCCGGCCGGCCCCGCGGGCCGCGGGTCAGCGGCGCCTGTTGCGGCGGCGCAGGTCCTTCAACCGGTGGACGAAATCGTCCATGCGCGCGTCGATACGCGTGATGTCCCGCGAGACGTCCGACAGCCGGACACTGATGGCTCCGACCACCTGACGCGTCGCTTCCAGTTTCCGGTCGAGGCTGTCGAACCGCTCGGACATCCGGCACAGCACCGGGCCGAGTTCCTGGAGCGCGCTGCCGACTCCGACGAGGCAGCTCTCGATGCGCGTGACGCGCCGGTCGAGCGAGTCGTACCTCGTCCGCAGGTCCTCCTCCGGTGGAGAACGCTCACGGTTGCCACTCACTCGATGACCGGCCCGACGGGCGGTGTCCCCACCCGTGCCGGCACTCCCCGATTTCACGAAAGCTACGACGCCACGGAATCCAGTTGCCTCCACGCACCCTGCACAACGACCCGATAACCGCACAGTTACGCGTACGACGGTCCGCTCATAGGACAACCCCCGCCCATCGGACGGGGGTTGTCGTACGGACACCGCGAGGTCCCGCACAGGGGTCGTGCAAGGCCCCTCGGTCAAGGGGCCCGCACCGTGATCCTCAAGGGCCCGCGGGGTCCCTCACGTTCCCGCGAGGGCCCGTGCCGGCCAGGCCCTCTGCGCCGGGCACCCCCTGGACCTCGGAGAAGCCGCTCACTCCTCGCCGGCCAGCTTCAGCGCACGCAGCTTCTGGCCCGCGTACCAGGTGGCCGCCACCGTCACGGCGACCAGCAGCACCGTCGCGAGCGGCAGACCCACGTCGGAGGTGATCGCCCCTTCCCGGCCGACCTTCTCGGCGACCGCGAGGGACCACTGCTGCACGCTCAGCGTCCGCGCTCCCGGCACCAGGCTGCCGAACAGGGTCTCCCACACCAGGGCGTACACGAGGCCGAGCACCACCGCGTGGCGGCTGATCGTGCCCAGCAGCAGGAACAGCGCGCTGTACGCGATCGAGGCGACCAGCGCCGCGATCGTGTAGGCCACGGCGATCTGCTGCCCGTTGCCGTTCAGGATCAGCCCGGCGACGAGGGTCGGCAGGGCGGAGAACACCATCGTGACGGCGATGGCCACGATCAGCTTGGTGAAGATGATCGTCGGCCGTTTCACCGGCTTGGCCAGCAGATAGACGATCGAACCGTCGTCGATCTCGGGGCCGATGGCGCCCGTGCCCGCGATCACACCGATCAGCGGCACCATCGTGGCGATGGCGAAACCGCCGAGCACGTTCGCGGCGACCTGGTCATCGGCCCCCGCGAAGGCGCGGACGGCCACGGCGAGGGCCACCAGCAGCACGGGCAGGACGAACAGGATGGCGGCCCGGCGCCGGCCGAGCAGGGCCCGGTAGGTGAGCCGGGCGACTGTGGGGTCGTACATGACGCTTCACAGCTCCTTTCAGGCCACTACTCAGGCCGCTACGAGATAGGAAAAGACCGATTCGAGGGACTCGTCGGACGGCGAAACGGTCAGCAGCCGGATGCCCTGTTCACGTGCCACCCTGGGCAGCAGTTCGGTGAAGCGCCCGAAGTCGACGGCCTGGATCCGCAGGGCCTGTTCGCTCAGGTCGACCTCGATCCCCGCCGTGGAGGGGTCGGCGATGAGCGCGGCCGCGAGGGCCCGGTCGTCGCTGGACCGTACGAGATACCGGTGCGGCCGGTCCGTCATCAGGCGGCGGATCTTCCGGAAGTCACCGGACGCGGCATGCCGCCCCGCCACGATCACTTCGATGTGTGTGGCGAGCTGCTCGACCTCTTCGAGGATGTGGGAGGAGAACAGGACCGTGCGGCCCTCCGCCCCCATCTGCCGCAGCAGCTCCATCAGCTGCATCCGCTGACGCGGGTCCATCCCGTTGAACGGCTCGTCCAGCAGCAGCACGGACGGCTCGTGGACCAGGGCGGACGCCATCTTCACGCGCTGGCACATGCCCTTGCTGTACGTCGAGATCTTGCGGTCCTGCGCGTACTCCATCTGGACCGTGGCCAGCGCCCGCTGCGCCTCCGCCGCGCCCAGTCCCTGGAGTTCGGCGTTGGCGACGACGAACTCCTGGCCGGTCAGGAAGTCGTACATGCCCTCCCGCTCCGGGACGATGCCGATCTCCTTGTAGACCGACTCGTTGCGCCAGATCGTCCGGCCGTCGAGCGTGACCGTGCCCGTCGACGGGGCGAGGAACCCGGCCATCATGTTGATCAGCGTGGACTTCCCGGCACCGTTGGGGCCGAGCAGCCCGGTGACACCGGGCCCCACGGTCATGCTCACGTCGTTGACGGCGACCACATTGCCGAACCAGCGGGAGGTGTGGTCGATCTCGATGGTGGTCACAGCCCGACCCTCCGGTAACGGCGCATCAGGACGGCGTACGAGCCGGCGACGAGCGCGAGAACAACGATCAGGTAGACCGCTCCGGCGCCCGCCCCCGGGCCTTCCCCTCCGGGGAAGGCCGAGGTGGCGCCGAGGAACGCGGTCTGGACGCCGTCGATCAGTGTGATCGGCGAGAAGAGCCCCAGCCACTGCACGGCTCCGGTGGAGCCCGTGTCCCAGGCGATGGCCTGGACCGTGGAGACCGCACCGTAGGAGATGGTCAGTACGGCGATGACCGCGGCGACGCCGAATCCGCGGCGCGGAGTGAGTGCGGCCATCACCAGTCCCAGACCGGCGAACAGCACGGACAGCAGCGCCACCGACACCAGCCCCTGGCCGAACCACTTGGTCTGATCGGCGAAATCGAACTTCGCGAGCAGGGAGCCCACGTACAGGACGAGCAACGGCACCCCGGTGAGCACGAACAGCGCCGACGCCATGGCCGCGAACTTGGCGACCACGTAGTCGACCCGTTCGATCGGCCGCGAGAAGTACAGGGGCACGCTCTTGAAACGGAGGTCCCTGGACACGGCCTGCGGCGCCTGGGAGGCGATGAAGAGGCCGATGACGGCCTGGAGGTAGATCGCGTACGACGTGTACTTGACCACCAGCTTCGTCGCGTCCGGAGCGACCATGGAGACCGCCACCAGAATTGCGGCGACCAGGGTCATCACACCGAACAGCAGCATCGGCAGCACCTTGGACTTGGCCGAACGGCCCAGTCCGAAGGAGCCCCGCAGGGTCTGCGAGTAGAGCGAGCGGCGGGCGTAGGCGCGGCCCAGACGCGGCCCGTCGTACGAGCGGTACCCGATGTTGTGGATCCGGGAGGTGTCGCTCCCGCTCACGGCCCCGGTCTCAGTGCTGCTCATCGCGACCGTTCCCCTTCTGCTGTACGGCCCCGGCGGTCGCGGACGCGGCCCGTGCCACGTCCCGGTCCGCGGGAGCCTGTTCGGTACGGAAGACCTCGGCGATGTGGTGGCGCCGCTGTTCCATCCGTACGAGGCCGAGTCCGAGCCCGGCGACGCTGTCGCGGACGATGTCGTACGTCTCCTCGCCGGTCGCCTCGACCAGCAGGATGTGGCCCGCGCCGGGCAGCCCCTCCGCGTCGAGTCCGTCGTGGCCGATGAGCGTGACCCCGGCCGCGGTGAGTGCCCCGCGCAGGGCGCCCGTGCCGTCGGGGTGGGTGTCGCTGTCGGTCACCTCGACCGCGAGGGTGGTGGTGGTCTGGGTGAAGTCGCTGGTGGAGCTGGACCTCAGCAGAGCGCCGCCGTCGATGACGACGACATGGTCGCAGGTGCGTTCCAGCTCGCCCAGGAGGTGCGAGGTGACCAGCACGGAGATGCCGAAGTCGGTGTGGATACGGCGGATGAGGCCGAGCATCTCGTCGCGGCCGACCGGGTCCAGGCCGTTGGTCGGCTCGTCGAGAAGGACCAGCTTCGGGTCGTGGACCAGCGCCTGGGCCAGCTTCACCCGCTGCTTCATACCGGTCGAGTACCCGCCGATGGGGCGGTAGCGCTCCTCGTAGAGGCCGACATGGCGCAGCGTGTCGGCGGTGCGCTCGCGCGCCGCTGTCGGCGGCAGGCCGGACATCCGGGCCATGTGCACGACGAACTCGGTCGCCGAGACGTCCGGCGGCAGGCAGTCGTGCTCGGGCATGTAACCCACCCGTTCCCGGATGGCGGCGCCGCTGGTCGCCACGTCCAGCCCGAGCACCGCGGCCCGGCCCTCGGTGGCGGGGGAAAGACCCAGCAGGATCTTGATCAGTGTGGACTTGCCGGCTCCGTTGGAACCCACCAGGCCGGTCACGCCGGTTCCGATGTCCAAGGAGAGCCGGTCAAGAGCGGTCACCCGGGGGAACCGCTTGCTCAGGCTTTCGGTCGCGATCACAGTCACGTCTACGAAGGTAGTGGCGCGGGCCACAGCGGTCGTCAGCCCTGGCGGCTGGTTCCGCCTCAGACTCCAGGTGTACGGACCCGTAAGGGGACCCCACGAGGGAGGAGCCCGAGGGGAGGTCAGGGCAGGAGCCCGGGGAGGAGCCGGGGAGTTGTCCACAGGACCTCGCACGCCTCTTGACGTAGCCGCCGGACATTGTCACATTCATCAGTGTCACGTTACGGGCACGTACCGCACACGGCAGGGAACGGACGGTGGCACGGCATGACCTCGGCGGTGAAGGACGGAACGGCCCCGGAACTGCGGGGGTTCAGAGAGGTGCAGCGCCTCGCCTACGACTGCGCGGAGGCGGTCGCCGCCCAGCTCCGGCCGGGGGTGACGGAGCGCGAGGCGGCGCGGATGCAGCGGGAATGGCTGCGCCGGAGAGGGGTGCGGGACTGGTTCCACCTCCCCTTCGCCTGGTTCGGGGACCGCACGGCGTTCACCGGCTTCAAGGTGCCGCTCCAGTTCTTCCCGACCAACCGGAAGCTGGAGCCGGGCATGCCGTTCATTCTCGACATGGCCCCGGTGTACAAGGGATTCACGGCGGACATCGGGTATTCCGGCTGTCTCGGGCTCAGCCCCCTTCACGACAGGCTCATGGCCGACCTGGAGGCCCATCGTGAGCTGATCCTGCGCGAGGTGCGCGAACGCCGCTCGCTGCGCGACATCTACGAGGACGTCGAGCGCCTCATGGTCGGACAGGGCTACGCGAACCGGCACCGCGCCTACCCCTTCGGTGTCATCGCCCACAAGGTGGACCGGGTCGCCGAACACCGTTGGTCCCCGCAGGTGTTCGGGTTCGGCACCCAGTCGCTCAAGGGTCTGGTGAGCGACGCGCTGCACGGGCACCGGGAGGGCTGGTCGCCGCTGTGGAGTCCCTACCGCTTCTCCGACCATCCCCCGCGGCCCGGACTGTGGGCGGTCGAACCCCACCTCGGATTCCGGGGTACGGGCGCCAAGTTCGAGGAGATCCTGGTCGTCACCGACTCCCGGGACCCCGAGCAGAGCGCCTTCTGGCTGGACGACGATCTGCCGCACGTGCGGCGCTGGGCCGAGGAGAAGGTGGCGGCGTGAATCTGTCAGGAACGCGCGAACGCCGGGTGCGCACGGGCGGAATCGAGCTGTGCGTCGCCGAGCTGGGCGATGAGCGGCGGCCGACGGTGGTTCTGGTGCACGGCTACCCGGACAGCAAGGAGGTCTGGTCGGACGTCGCGGTGCGACTGGCCGAGCACTGGCATGTGGTGCTCTACGACGTGCGGGGACACGGCAGGTCCACGGCGCCGAAGCCGCTGCGCGGCGGCTTCACGCTGGAGAAGCTCACCGACGACTTCCTGGCGGTCGCCGACGCCGTCAGCCCGGACCGGCCGGTGCATGTGGTGGGGCACGACTGGGGGTCGGTCCAGTCGTGGGAGTTCGCCACGGTCAAGCGCACCGAGGGCCGGATCGCCTCCTTCACCTCGATGTCCGGTCCCTCCCTGGACCACTTCGGACACTGGATCAAGCAGCGCATGACCCGCCCCACCCCCCGGCGCGTGGGCCAGCTCCTCGGCCAGGGCGCCAAGTCCTGGTACGTGTACATGCTCCATACGCCGGTGCTGCCGGAGCTCGCCTGGCGCGGGCCGCTCGGCAAGCGGTGGCCCCGGATCCTGGAGCGGATGGAGAAGGTGCCCGCGGGCGACTATCCGACGTCCTCCCTGCCCGCCGACGCGGCGCACGGTGCCTGGCTCTACCGCGACAACATCCGCTACCGGCTGCGCAGGCCGCGTGCCGACGCCTACGCCCATGTGCCGGTCCAGCTCATCACACCGACCGGTGACGCCTTCCTCTCGGAAACGCTCTACGACGGACTGGAGCAATGGGTCCCGCAGTTGGTACGCCGCTCGCTGCCGGCCAAGCACTGGGTGCCGCGGACCAGGCCGGACCAGCTCGCCTCCTGGATCAGTGAGTTCGTCACGGCCAACGAGGACGCCCGGCACGAGGGGCTGCCGGTGCAGGACACCGCGGCCAGGGGCGCGTACGCCGAGCGGTTCGCCGGTCAGCTGGTGCTGGTCACCGGCGCGGCGGGCGGCATCGGGCGGGCCACCGCCTTCGCCTTCGCCGAGGCGGGGGCCCGGGTGGTGGCGGTGGACCGGGACGGCGAGGGCGCGGCCCGGACGGCGGAGATGGCCCTGCTGATCGGCGCCCCGGCCGCCTGGGGCGAGACCGTCGACGTGAGCGACGAGCAGGCGATGGAGAAGCTCGCGGAGAAGGTCGCCGCGGAGTACGGAGTCGTCGACGTCCTGGTCAACAACGCCGGGATCGGGCTGTCCGGCCCGTTCCTGGAGACCACCAGCGAGGACTGGAAGAACGTCCTCGACGTCAATCTGTGGGGAGTCATCCACGGCTGCCGGATCTTCGGCAGGCAGATGGCCGAGCGCGGCCAGGGCGGCCACATCGTCAACACCGCCTCGGCGGCGGCCTATCAGCCCTCCCGGGCGCTGCCCGCGTACAGCACGTCCAAGGCGGCCGTGCTGATGCTGAGCGAATGCCTGCGGGCGGAGCTGGCGGAACGGTCGATCGGGGTCAGCGCGATCTGCCCCGGCATCGTCAACACCAACATCACCGCGACCACGCACTTCGCGGGTGCCGACGAGACGGAGGAGAAGCGTCTCCAGCAGCGGACCAGCCGGCTGTACGGTCTCCGCAACTACCCGCCGGAGAAGGTCGCCGACGCCATCCTCAAGGCCGTGGTGCGCAACCAGGCCGTGGTGCCGGTGACACCGGAGGCCCGGGGTGCCCGGCTGCTGTCCAGGATCAGCCCCGGGGTGCTGCGCGGGGTCGCCCGGCTGAAGCCGCCGCTGTGAGCGGGCCGACCGCATCCTCGCCGACGGAGGTCCGGGCCGGGGCGGAGTACCGGATCGAGGATCTGGCGCATGCGAGCGGCGCCACGGTGCGCACGATCCGCGCCTACCAGGACCGGGGGCTGCTGCCCACTCCGGAGCGGCGCGGGCGGGCCAATGTGTACCGGGAGACCCACCTCGCCCGGCTGCGGCAGATCGCCGACCTGCTGGACCGCGGCTACACCCTGGCCAGCATCAAGGAGCTGCTGGAGGCCTGGGACGCGGGGCGCGGTCTCGGCGGGGTGCTCGGGCTGGTCGCGGAGGTGCACGGCCCGTGGACCGACGAGGAGGCGGACCGGATCACCCGGGCCGAGCTGGAGGCGAGGTTCGGCGGAGCGCAGGACGACGAGTCGGTCGCCGAGGCTGTGGAGCTCGGCATCCTCGAACGTGTTCCGGGCCGGGAGGACGAGTTCCTCGTACCGAGCCCACAAGAGCTGGCCGTGGCAGTGGAATTGCATGCCGCAGGAGTCCCCCTGCCCGCAATCTCCGGACACCTGCGGGAACTTCGCGGGCAGGTCGAGCACATAGCGTCCCGCTTCCTGGAGTTCACCACCGAGCACGTCTTCGCCCGCTACCTCGGCCACCGTCCTCCGAAGGACGCCGACGCGGCGGAGGCCGCCTCGATGGTGCGAAGGCTCCGCCCGCTGGCCCAGCAGACGGTCGACGCCGAACTGGCCCGTGCCATGCGGACCTTCGCCACCCGGCATCTGCACCACCACCTCGGCGCCGAGGGTGACTGCGCCGACCCGCAGGAGCCGCGTCCGGTCCTCCTTCCCGCTCGGACAACGCAGGCGGTGCAGGCACTCGTTGGGCCACGGAACGTAGCCGCCTTTGTCACTGCTGCGACCGAACGAGAGGTACAAGCCCGGACATTGGACGCACTTGCCCCATCTGACGCAAAGCGTAAGGATATTGACCAAATGGATTAAATCCAAGGTCACTTGTCCACAGAATCGCCAAATTAGCTGTGGATAACCCGAGTTGGCTGTGGATCAAACCTGGGGACAGAAATTACTGCCTGAACGCTGAGGGAAATCCTGATGCGCCGGAAAGCGTGTCGCGGGCACCCTGGCTCCATGGACGAACAACGCACCGTGAAGGTGTCGAAGTACCTCTCGAAGCATCTGCGGCACCGGCCCGAACGGATCGGCATCACTCTCGACGCCCACGGCTGGGTAACCGTCGATGAACTGCTGCGCGCGACGGCCCGGCACGGCTTCGCCCTCACCCGCGCCGAACTCGACCATGTCGTCGCCGCCAACGACAAGCAGCGCTTCACCCTGGACGGAGACCGCATCCGCGCCAATCAGGGCCACACCGTCGCCGTCGACCTGGACCTCCCGCCGGCCGAGCCGCCCGCGTACCTCTACCACGGCACGGTCGCCCGGGTCCTGGACGTGATCCGCGCCGAGGGGCTGCGCCCCATGGACCGCCACCACGTTCATCTCTCCGCCGACCGTGAGACGGCCACCCGCGTGGGCGCCCGCCGGGGCCGGCCCATCGTCCTCGCCGTGGACGCGGGAGCCATGCACCGCGCGGGCCACACCTTCCGGGTCAGCGCCAACGGCGTCTGGCTCGCGGACGCCGTGCCCCCGCAGTTCCTGCGCCTGCCCGGCTGACGCGTCCACACCGGCGCCACGAGGCCGGCGCGCCTACCGCGCCAGGTTCGACAGACCGGTACGGAGATCGTCGAGATTCATGACCGGCTGCAGACTCACCTTGGCACCGGCCTGGAAGAACCGCTCGCTGATCGGCGGCATCTGCGCGGACTCCTGCATGTCGAAGACGAGCATGCACGTACGTACGCCGTCGACGGGAGCGAAATACGCCGCTTCGGGCTTGAGGTGCTCGACGACCTCATTGATGATCTTAGGCATCGTCCCGTCGTTGACCGCGCGGTTGGCGGCCTCGGTGTCCATCCGTGCGGTGAGCAGCATCCTCATGACGTCTCATCCTTCCGGCGGACCACGCCCCGGCGCCGCGCACTCGCACGCGAGGACCCCGGGCGGGCCCGCCTCCACCCTCTCGCCGGGAAGGCCCCGCGGCAACCACTGTCGCCGGCCCCCGCCACGCATTACGGCGCGGCCCCACCGCGCGGGACGAAGGCCTCGGAATACGGCGGTCGCGCCCCGTACGACAACAGCCCGCCGTATCGTCGAGCCATGCGTCTGAGCACTGTCATTCTGCCCATCCACCGCTGGACCGAAGGCCGAAAGGTCTGGCAGCGCGCCGAGGAGCTGGGTTTCCACGCCGCGTACACCTACGACCACCTGTCCTGGCGGACCTTCCGGGACGGCCCGTGGTTCGGAGCGGTTCCGACCCTGACCGCGGCGGCCCTCGCCACCGAGCGGCTGCGGCTCGGCACCCTCGTCACCTCGCCCAACTTCCGGCACCCGGTGACGCTCGCCAAGGACCTCATGACGCTGGACGACGTCTCCGAGGGGCGGATCACCCTCGGGATCGGCGCGGGCGGCAACGGCTTCGACGCCACGGCCCTGCGCCGCGGCGACGAGGAGCCGTGGACGCCGCGCGAGCGGGCGGATCACTTCGCCGAGTTCGTGCCGCTGCTGGACAAGCTGCTGCGCGAGCCCTCGGTGACGTACGAGGGCGAGCTCTACTCCGCGAACGAGGCCCGCAACATCCCCGGATGCGTCCAGCGCCCCCGGCTGCCCTTCGCGGTCGCCGCCACCGGTCCGCGCGGGCTGAAGCTCGCCGCGCGGTACGGCCAGGCATGGGTCACCACCGGCGACCCGAAGGTGTTCGAGAACGGGACCCCCGAGCAGTCCGTGGCAGCCATCCGCGGACAGGTCGCGAAGCTCGGGGAGGCCTGCGAGTCGGTCGGACGGGACGTGGCGGAGCTGGACAAGATCCTGCTCACCGGCTTCACCCCCGACAACCCGCTGGACTCCTTCGACGCGTTCGTCGACTTCGCCGGAACCCACTTCGCACTGGGCTTCACGGAGATCGTCCTGCACTGGCCGGTCCCCGGGTCCGACTTCGCCGCGGACGAGAAGGTCTTCGAGCGGATCGCCACCGAGGGGCCGGCCCAGCTCGCCTGACCGACGGAGCGGTACGGCGACGCCTTCAGGCATATGCCGGAGGAATGTTTCGCAGTTCAGGGGCGCGCGTCCTCAGATGCGCGCCCCTGCGCACACCCGTGCACCCTCGTACGCGAGAATGAACCGGTGACCCCAGCTACCGACTCGCCCCCGCCTGCCCCGACCCGGCTGATCGCCACCGATCTGGACGGCACCCTGCTGCGCGACGACAAGACCGTGTCCGAGCGCACGATCGCCGCCCTCGCCGCAGCCGAGGAGGCCGGGATCGAGGTCTTCTTCGTCACGGGCCGGCCCGCCCGCTGGATGGACGTCGTCAGCGACCACGTCCACAGCCACGGCCTGGCGATCTGCGCGAACGGCGCGGCCGTCGCCGATCTGCGTGCCGACGGCAAGCTGCTCACGGTCCACGCCCTGGAGCGCGAAGCCGCCCTCCACACCATCCACACCCTGCGCGAGCGGGCCCCCGGCACCTCGTTCGCCGTCGAGCTGACCACCGGTATCAACTACGAACCGGCCTACCCTCCGTTCCATCTGGACCCGGCGGCCGCGGTGGCCGTCGCCGAGAAACTGCTCCACGAGGACGCCCCGGGCACCGGTGCCCCGGTGCTCAAGATCCTCGCCCACCACACCGAGCTCGCCCCGGACGAGTTCCTCTCGCTGGCCCGCGCGGTCGCCGGTGACCGGGCCTCCTTCACCCGGTCCAGCCCCTCGGCGCTCCTGGAGGTCAGCGGGCTCGGGGTCTCCAAGGCCAGCACCCTGGCCGAATGCTGCGCGCAGCGCGGCATCTCCCCCGCCGAGGTCGTCGCCTTCGGTGACATGCCCAATGACGTGGAGATGCTCAGCTGGGCCGGTGCCTCGTACGCGATGGGCAACGCCCACCCCGCCGCCCTGGCCGCCGCGTCGGGCCGGACCCTCACCAACAACGAGGACGGCGTCGCGGTCGTCATCGAGCGGATCATCGCCGCCGGCTGACCTTCCCCTACGCCGCCGGGCCCGGCGGCGTACCGGGTCCGATCCGCACGCCGTGCTCGCGCAGCCAGCGTGCCGGATCGACGCCGGAACCCAGCTGGGGAGTGAGGCGCACCTCGAAGTGGAGGTGCGGGCCGGTCGAGTTCCCCGTGGTGCCCGACTGGCCGACCCACTGGCCCGCGTGCACCTGTTCGCCCTGGTCCACGGCGACGCCCGCCAGATGCGCGTACTGCGTGTAGTAGCCACCCGGGTGCCGCACCAGGACCTCGACACCGAACGCGCCCCCGCAGGAGACCGACACCACCCGGCCCGCGCCCACCGAGCGCACCGGCGTGCCGATGTCCACGGCGAAGTCCTGCCCCGTGTGCCGTTTCGCCCAGTGCGCGCCCGCGCTGTCGAACCCCGCCGACAACGCGTACGTCTCCACCGGCGCGACCCAGCTCCGCCCGTCCGGCGGGCCCTTCGGCTGCTCGATACGTACGGCACCGGCGCACTTCCCGGCCGCCACGCTGCGTTCCGCCTCGCCCTGGAGCCGCCATTGGGCCGCCTCCAGTCTGTCCGCGATGCCCCGCTTGACCTCGGCCAGCCCGATCATGCGTACGTCCAGGTCGCGCCAGGCCTTCCGCGCGCGCCGCTCGGCGGTGCGGAGGGCGCGTCCGGCCCGCCGGGCGCGTTCCAGCAGCCGGGTCACCGCGCGCTCCGCCTGCCCGGCCAGCCGATGGGCGCGCAGCAGTTGTCCGGGGTCATCGGCGAGCAGGAGCCGTGCGGCGTACGGGAGGCCGGCGCCCTCGCCGCGGTACTGGGCGCGGGCCAGCCGGCCCAGGTCCGCGTCGATGGCCGCGAGGGTGCGCCGATGTGCCGTCAGCGCCTTCTCGTACCGCCCCGCCTTCGCCCGCTGCGCGGCGGCGGAGCGCCTGCCCCTCTCGTACGCCTCGGCCGCCCTCGCGGCTTCCTCGTACAGCCGGGTGACCGCGGCGCCCGCGCCGGACGGGCCGGGCGGCCGGGGAGGCCCGGGAGCGGCCACGGCGGGCAGGGTGAACAGGGCGAGCAGAGCACAGACCAGCAGTACGGCCGGCCGCCCACGGCCACGGCCACGCCGAGGACCGAGGGCAGGGCCGGGGCCGGGGTCAGAGGCAGGCCCGAGGGCGGGACCGGGGCCAGGGGCAGGACCTGTACCGGTACCGGGACGGCGGCGACTCAGTGCGGCGGAAGCCATCTCCGGATGGTCACCCCCGGCCGCCGCAATTCCCGGGACCGCGAGGTGTCGTACGGCCAACCGGCCTACTCCCGCCGGGCCGCGAGAACCGCCGGGACCGCCGGGCCACCAGGCCGCGAGAGCCGCCGGGGGCGCCGGGCCGCCGGAGCCTCGCCCGGCGGGCCGCCCCTCAGAGCGGGGCCTGCCACACCACCGTCGTACCGCCCCCGTCCTCGCCGATCCCCGGTCCGAACCAGCTCGCCCCGCCCAGCGACTCGGCGCGGCGGGCCAGGTTGCGCAGTCCGCTGCGACGACCATCCCGCGGGATGCCCACCCCGTCGTCGGCGACCGAGAGGCGTACCGCGTCACGCCCGTCCGGCAGGGTGACGGTCGCGTCGACGACCACGTCGATGAGGGAGGCGTTCGCGTGCCGGAAGGCGTTGGACAGCGCCTCGCGCAGGGCGGCGATGAGATTCTTGCCGGTCAGCTCACCGACGAGTGAATCGACGGGGCCGAGGAAGCGGTGCGACGGCTTGAAGCCCAGCGGCACCGCCGCCATGTTGATCTCGCGCATGACGCGGGTGCGCAGCCCCGACGGCGCTTCGGCGGGTTCCTGCTGGAGCGCGAAGATGGCGGTGCGGATCTCCTGGATGGTCACGTCCAGTTCGTCGACCGCCCGGCCGACGCCGGTCTGCACCTCGGGGACCTCCGACCGGCGCTGCGCGCTCTCCAGCATCATCCCGGTGGCGAACAGCCGCTGGATGACCAGGTCGTGGAGGTCGCGGGCGATCCGGTCGCGGTCCTCGTACACGGCGAGCCGTTCCCGGTCCCGCTGTGCCTCGGCCATCATCAGCGCGAGCGCGGCCTGGGAGGCGAACTGGGTGGCCAGCGTCCGTTCCGTCTCCGTGAACGGGCGGCCACCCCGGGCCCGGGGGGTGGCCAGCGCACCGAGCACCCGGCCCCCGCTGTGCAACGGCAGCAGCATGCTCGGGCCGAACCGGTCGGCCAGCCTGGTGATCATGCGGGAGTCGGTGGCCGAGTCGTCTATGAACACCGGGTCGCCGTCGAGCAGCGTCGCCACCACCGAGCTCTCCGCCGGAATGATCACTCCGAGCGACGCGGTGGGGTCGTCGGCGGAGACGGCGACGATCTCCAGACCGCCCTCCGCGGCCGGCAGCAGCACGATCCCGGCGGCGGAGTCGGCGAGATGACGGGCCTGTTCGGCGACGACGGCCAGGGCGTCGTCGGCGTCGCCGCCGGAGAGCAGCGCGGTGGTCACGGCCACCGAACCGTCGATCCACCGCTCCCGCTGCCGCGCCTCCTCGTAGAGGCGGGCGTTGCCGATCGCGATCCCGGCCTCGGTCGCGAGCACCCGCACCATGTGCAGGTCGTAGTCGTTGAATTCGGCCCCGTCGTGCTTCTCGGTCAGATACAGGTTGCCGAAGATCTCTCCCTGCACCCGGATCGGTACGCCGAGGAAGGTGCGCATCCGGGGATGGTTGGGCGGGAAGCCGGCGGACCTCGGATCGGCCGTCAGATCGGCCAGCCGGACGGGGACGGGGTCGTGGATCAGAGCGCCGAGGAGCCCCCGGTGCCCGTCGGGCCTGCGCCCGATCGCGCGGGCCACGTCGTCCGGGACGCCGAAGGTGACGAAGTCGGAGAGCCCTTCGCCCGCTTCGTCGACGACGCCGATCGCCGCGTAGCGGGCGTGCGCGAGTTCGGCCGCGGTCTCGCAGATGCGGTCGAGGGTGGAGTGCAGTTCCAGGCCGGTGCCGACGGACCGCATCGCCTCCAGCAGCTGCGGGACACGGGCGGTGAGTTCGGTGGAGAGCCCTCGCAGGCTGCGCGTCGCCTGTGTCGCGGCTTCGAGTGAGTCCTTCGGGTCCTGCTCTGACATGCACCGAGCCTAATTAGTCCCGATTGGCAACGAAAGTCGGACCTCCCGTCCGGCCTCCTCCGGTACGGGCGCCACACCTCTCGGCGTGACGCCCGCAAGCGCGTCCGTACCGGGCCCCTGAGACCCAGGTCCCCCGTGCGCCGGGCCCCTGAGTCGCCGGGCCCCTGAGCCCTCAGCCCTTCAGCCCCGGAGCCCCGGCTACCGGCTGCTCCCCACGCTCTCCCGCGCGGCCTCGCGCGCCGCCCCTTCCGCCACCGTCGTCTCCCGCTCGCGCTCCAGCATGCGGCGCAGCGGCCCGTCCTGGGCCACGAGATCGTCGTACGGGCCACGCTGCACCACCCGGCCCATGTCCATGACCAGCACCTCGTCGACGGCGTCCAGGCCCTCGATGCGATGGGTGATCAGCACGGTCGTCCGCCCCCGGGTCGCGGCCAGCAGGTCGGCGGTCAGGGCGTCCGCGGTGGCCAGATCGAGGTGTTCGGCGGGTTCGTCGAGGACGAGCACGGGGAAGTCGGCGAGCAGCGCACGGGCCAGCGCGAGCCGCTGGCGCTGCCCGCCCGAGAGCCGGGCGCCGTGTTCGCCCACCAGGGTGTCCAGCCCCTCCGGCAGCGCCTCGGCCCAGTCCAGCAGCCGGGCCCCGGCCAGGGCGTCGCGCAGCTCGGCTTCGGTCGCACCGGTCCGGGCCAGGCGCAGGTTCTCGCGGATGGAACTGTCGAAGACATGGGCGTCCTGGGCGCACAGCCCGACGGACGCGCGGACCGTGTCCCCGTCCAGCTCGAAGGCGTCGGTCCCGCCGATCCGGTACGTCCCCTCCCGCGCGTCCAGGAAGCGGAGCAGAACCTGGGCCAGCGTGGTCTTGCCCGCACCCGAGGGCCCGACGACGGCCACCCGCCTGCCGGGCACCAGGGTCAGGTCGACGGACTCCAGGGCGTTCCGCCCGGCCCCCGCGTACCTGGCCGTCAGCCCCCGTACCTCCAGCGGGAAGGGCGAGGAGGGCGGCTGTGCCGGGCTCACGGGCTCCCGCACCGGTACGGGGGCGTCGAGCACCTCGTACACCCGCTCCGCGCTCCGGCGGACCCGCTGGCGGTACTGCAAGGCGAGCGGCAGTCCGGCCACGGCCTCGAAGGCGGCGAGCGGGGTGAGCACCACCACCGCGAGCGCGACGCCCTCCAGGCGTCCGTCGTACACCGCGGGTACGGCGACGAGGGCGGCGGCCACCACGGTGAGGCCGCAGATCAGGGCGGAGAGCCCGCTGCCGAGCGCGGTCGCGGCGGCGGCCCGGGAGGCGATCCGGGTGAGCAGACCGTCGGCCTCGCGCACCCGTGTGTGGCGGCGGGGCAGCGCCCCGGCGACGGTCAGTTCGGCCGTGCCGCCGAGCAGATCGGTGACGCGGGTGGCCAGCGCGGCACGGGCGGGGGCGAGTTGACGTTCCGCGTGCCGGGCGCAGGCGCCGCTGACCAGCGGTACGCCCACTCCGGCGAGCAGCAGTCCGACGGCGAGCACCACGCCCGCCTCCGGGAGCAGCCAGCCGGTGAAGCCGGCCGCCGCGGCTCCGACGACGACCGCGGTCCCCACGGGCAGCAGCCAGCGCAGCCAGTAGTCCTGGAGCGCGTCCACGTCGGCGACGAGCCGGGACAGCAGGTCGCCGCGGCGCGTCGTGCGCAGACCGGCGGGCGCGATGCGCTCCAGTCCGCGGTACACGGCCACCCGCAGTTCGGCGAGCATCCTGAGCACCGCGTCGTGGGAGACGAGCCGCTCCGCGTAGCGGAAGACGGCCCGGCCGATGCCGAAGGCGCGGGTCGCGGTGACGGCGACCATCAGATAGAGCACGGGGGGCTGCTCGGAGGCGCGGGAGATCAGCCAGCCGGAGACGGCCATGAGGCCGACGGCCGAACCCACGGCCAGGCTGCCCAGCAGCAGGGCGAGCGCCAGCTGTCCGCGGCGCGCGCCGGCGGCCTCCCGGACCCGGGCCAGCACCCGGCCGCCGGGCCGGGGCGCGGTGTCGCGCAGCACGGGTTCGAGGAGATCCCCCGGGGCGACGGCGGTGAGCGGCTCGGTACCGGCGGGGCGCCGCTGCGGGAGGGCCGAAGCGGCGTCCGCCGTCCCCTCTGCGGGCGCGGCGGACCGCTTCCCGGGCTCCTCGCCGACGGCCGCGGCGGACCGCTCCCGGGGCTCCCTGGGCTCCAGCGTCACCACGCGGTCGGCGACCGCCAGCAGCGCCGGGCGGTGCACCACCAGCAGCACGGTCCGCCCGGCCGCCAGCCGCCGTACGGCCTCGACGATGCCCGCCTCCGTCTCGCCGTCCAGGCTCGCGGTCGGCTCGTCGAGCAGCAGCAGCGGCCGGTCGGCGAGGAACGCCCGCGCGAGGGCGAGGCGCTGACGCTGGCCGGCCGAGAGCCCGGCACCGTCCTCGCCCAGCGGCGTCCCCGCCCCTTCGGGCAGCTCCGCGACGAAGTCGTACGCCCCGGCGTCCCGCAGTGCCGCCGCCACGGCCTCGTCGTCCGCGTCCGGCCGGGCCAGACGTACGTTCTCGGCGATCGTGCCCGCGAAGAGGTGCGGGCGCTGAGGCACCCAGGCGATCCGTTCGCGCCAGCGCTCGGGGGAGAGCTCCGCGAGATCGGTGCCACCGACCCGTACCCGCCCCTCGTCGGGCACCGCGAAGCCCAGCACCACATGGAGGAGGGTGGACTTGCCGATGCCGCTCGGGCCGACCAGGGCGACGGTCTCCCCCGGCTCGACGACCAGGGACGCGGCGTCGAGCGAGGGTTCGCCGCGGTCGCCGTGCCGGACCGTCACGTCCTCCAGCTCCAGACGCAGCGATGCGGGGACGGCCTGTGTGCCGTCGGCCCGCGGTTCGGTCTCCAGGACCGCGAAGATCTCCTCGGCGGCCGAGAGGCCCTCCGCCGCCGCGTGGTACTGCGCCCCCACCTGCCGGATCGGCAGATAGGCCTCGGGCGCGAGGATCAGGACCACCAGTCCGGTGTAGAGGTCGAGTTCACCGTGGACGAGCCGCATACCGATGGTGACGGCGACGAGCGCCACCGACAGCGTGGCCAGCAGCTCCAGGGCGAAGGAGGACAGGAACGCGATCCGCAGCGTCCGCATGGTGGCCCGGCGGTACTGCGACGTGATCGTGCGGATCGCTTCCGCCTGCGCCTTGGCCCGCCCGAAGACCTTGAGGGTCGGCAGCCCGGCGACCACGTCCAGGAAGTGCCCGGACAGCCGGGAGAGCAGCTGCCACTGACGGTCCATGCTGGACTGGGTGGCCCAGCCGATCAGGATCATGAACAGCGGAATGAGCGGCAGCGTGACCACGATGATCGCGGCCGACACCCAGTCCTCGGTGACGATCCTCGCCAGGACCGCCACCGGCACGACCACCGCGAGTCCGAGCTGCGGCAGATAGCGGGCGAAGTAGTCGTCGAGGGCGTCCACCCCGCGGGTGGCCAGCGCCACCAGGGAGCCGGTGCGCTCGCCGCTCAGCCAGCCGGGCCCGAGCCGAGTGGCCCGTTCCAGGAGCCTGCCGCGCAGTTCGGACTTGACCGCCGCGCTCGCCCGGTACGCGGCCAGTTCGGTGAGCCAGGCGACGAGCGCCCGCCCCAGCGCGACCGCGGCGAGCAGAAGCAGTGGCGTGCGGAGTTCGGAGACCGTCATCCGGCCTTCGAATCCGCCCACCACCACCTCGGCGATGAGCATGGCCTGGGCGATCACCAGCGTCGCACCGACAAGTCCGAGTGCCACCACGGCCGCCAGGAAGAAGCGGGTGGCCCTGGCGTACCGGAGCAGGCGCGGGTCGATCGGTTTCACGTGAAACATCCCCCAGAGGGCTCGGTGCGCGTCGACACGTACACGTACCTACGCATCGGTACGTCCGTGCACACGCACACGTTCATGCGGGTACATCAGTGCGCGTCGGCGATGTGCTGGGTGCCGATGCGCTTGCGGAACACCCAGTACGTCCACCCCTGATACATCAGCACCACGGGCGTCGCGATCCCGGCGCACCAGGTCATGATCTTCAGGGTGTACGGGCTGGACGAGGCGTTGGTGACCGTGAGATTCCAGGCGTCGTTCAGCGAGGACGGCATGACGTTCGGGAAGAGCGTCAGGAAGAGCATCGCGACCGCCGCGGTGATCGTCACTCCCGAGAGCGCGAACGACCAGCCCTCGCGTCCCGCCGCGATGGCGCCGATCGCGCCGACCAGCGCCAGCACGGCGATGATCATCGCGAGCAGGCTCCAGCCGTCGCCGTTGTCCGCCTGCGTCCAGATCAGGAAGCCCAGCGCGAGCACCGCGGTGACCAGGCCCAGCTTCAGAGCGAGCTTGCGCGCCCGCGTCCGGATGTCCCCGACCGTCTTGAGCGCGGCGAACACCGCGCCGTGGAAGGTGAACAGGAAGAGCGTGACCAGTCCGCCGAGGATGGAGTACGGGTTGAGCAGGTCCCAGAAGTTCCCGACGTACTCCATGTCGGCGTCGATCTTGACGCCGCGCACGATGTTTCCGAACGCCACTCCCCACAGCAGTGCGGGAATCAGCGAGGTCCAGAAGATCGCGTTCTCCCAGTTGGTCTGCCACCGCTCCTCGGGCCGCTTGGCGCGGTACTCGAAGGCGACCCCGCGCACGATCAGGCACAGCAGGATGATCAGCAGCGGCAGGTAGAACCCGGAGAAGAGGGTGGCGTACCACTCCGGGAAGGCCGCGAAGGTCGCGCCGCCCGCGGAGAGCAGCCAGACCTCGTTGCCGTCCCAGACGGGCCCGATCGTGTTGATCAGGACCCGCCGCTCCTTGCGGTCGCGGGCCAGCAGCTTGGTGAGGACTCCGATGCCGAAGTCGAATCCCTCCAGGAAGAAGTAGCCGATCCAGAGGACGGCGATGAGCACGAACCAGACGTCGTGGAGTTCCATCTCTCAGCTCCTCTGCTCTCAGTAGGAGAAGGCCATGGGCCGGTCGGCGTCGTCATGGTCGTGGCCGCCGATCTTGGCGGGCGGGTTGAGGTCGGATTCCGTGAGTTCCGGCGGTCCGGCCTTGATGTACTTCACGAGCAGCTTGACCTCGATCACGGCGAGCACCGCGTAGAGCAGGGTGAAGACGATCATCGATGTGAGCACCTCGCCCTGCGAGACACCGGGGGAGACCGCGTCACGGGTCTGGAGGACGCCGTAGACGACCCAGGGCTGACGCCCCATCTCGGTGAAGATCCAGCCCCAGGAGTTGGCGATCAGCGGGAAGAGCAGGGTCCAGAGCGCGACGATCCAGTAGAGCTTGGTGAGCTTGGGGCTCAGCGCCTTGTTCTTGAACAGGACCAGATGCGGCACCTCGTCCTCACCGGTGCGCATCCCCGGTGGCAGCATGAACTTCTTCCGGGTCAGCCACAGCCCCAGGATGCCGAGGGCGAAGGACGCCATCCCGAAGCCGATCATCCAGCGGAAGCTCCAGAAGGCGACGGGGATGTTCGGCCGGTAGTCGCCGGGCCCGAACTTCTCCTGCTCGGCCTTGTTGATGTCGTTGATGCCGGGGACGTACGAGTTGAAGTCGTCGTCCGCGAGGAAGGACAGTATCCCCGGGATCGAGATCTCCACGGAGTTGTGGCCCTTGCTGACGTCCCCGTACGCGAAGACCGAGAAGGGCGCGGCGTTCTGGCCGTCCCACAGCGCCTCGGCCGCAGCCATCTTCATCGGCTGCTGCTTGAACATCACCTTGCCCAGCAGGTCGCCGCTGACGGCGGTGAGCAGCCCGGCGATCACGACCGTGACCAGGCCCAGCCGCAGCGAGGTGCGCATCACCGGGATGTGCTTCTTGCGCGCCAGGTGGAAGGCCGCGATGCCGACCATGAAGGCGCCACCGACGAGGAAGGCGGCCGTGATGGTGTGGAAGAACTGGGTGAGCGCCGTGTTCTGCGTGAGCACGTGCCAGAAGTCGGTGAGCTCGGCGCGACCGCGTTCCTCATTGATGCGGTAGCCGACCGGGTGCTGCATCCAGGAGTTGGCCGCCAGGATGAAGAACGCGGAGAGGATCGTGCCGATCGAGACCATCCAGATGCAGGCGAGGTGGATCTTCTTCGGCAGCTTGTCCCAGCCGAAGATCCACAGCCCGATGAAGGTGGACTCGAAGAAGAACGCGATCAGCGCCTCGAAGGCGAGCGGTGCACCGAAGATGTCGCCGACGAACCGCGAGTAGTCGGACCAGTTCATCCCGAACTGGAACTCCTGGACGATGCCGGTGACCACACCCATGGCGATGTTGATCAGGAAGAGCTTGCCCCAGAACTTGGTGGCCCTGAGGTACTTCTCGTTGCTCGTCCGGACCCATGCGGTCTGCAGGCCGGCGGTGAGCGCGGCGAGCGAGATCGTCAGCGGAACGAACAAGAAGTGGTAGACGGTGGTAATGCCGAACTGCCATCGCGCCAGGGTCTCCGGCGCCAGAGCTAGGTCCACGTCGTCTTCTCCTTAGGTCGCCGTGGTCACAGCCGCAGTTTGCCCCTTTAATCCCACAAAACAGGGGATGAACCGGGACACGCTTGTGAACGCGTTCACATTCACAAGCATTATGGCGCACAGACTTTCGGGACCTTCGTGCGGGGTACCCCTCTTCGGGCTTTCGGCATGATCCCGGCCCCAATCCACCCAGATGCCCGGACAGCACGGTGGCCCCGGACAGGGCGGTGATCCCGGGCCGGGCGGTGATCCCGGACGACCCGGTGGCCGCGGACGGCTCAGCGGTCCCGGGCAGCACGGTGGCCCCGGACAGCACGGTGGCCCCGGACCTCACCGATCGAGGTCCGGGGCCACCGGCACGCACAGCGTCCGTCCCGCCGCCGGGGCACGGCCGCTCCCGCGGCACGGCCGCTCCCGCGGCACGTCCGCCCCGCGCCGGGGCTCGGCCTACAGCCGGCCGCGGTACTCCTCCGCGACCTTCAGGAACAGGTCGTTCGCCTCGCTCTCGCCGACCGTGACCCGCACCCCCTCGCCCGCGAACGGGCGCACGACCACACCGGCCCGCTCACAGGCCGCGGCGAAGTCGGCCGTGCGCTCACCGAGCCGCAGCCAGACGAAGTTGGCCTGGGACTCCGGAACGGTCCACCCCTGCCCCACCAGTCCCTCGTACACCCTGGAGCGCTCGCCGACCAGAGTGCCGACCCGTCCCAGCAGTTCGTCCTCGGCCCGCAGCGAGGCGACCGCGGCGTCCTGCGCGAGCTGGCTGACACCGAACGGGACGGCCGTCTTCCGCAGCGCGGCGGCCACCGGCTCGTGGGCCACCGCGAACCCGACCCTGAGCCCCGCGAGGCCGTACGCCTTGGAGAAGGTCCGCAGCACCGCCACATTGGGCCGGTCCCGGTAGATCTCGATGCCGTCCGGCACCTCGACGTCACGGACGAACTCCTTGTACGCCTCGTCGAGGACCACGAGCACATCGCCCGGCACCCGGTCCAGGAACCGTTCCAGCTCGGCCCGGCGCACGGCGGTGCCGGTCGGGTTGTTCGGGTTGCAGACGAAGATCAGCCGGGTCCGGTCGGTGATCGCGTCCGCCATCGCGTCGAGGTCGTGCACCTCACCGTCGGTCAGCGGCACCTTCACCGAGGTCGCCCCGCTGACCTGGGTGATGATCGGGTACGCCTCGAACGAGCGCCAGGCGTAGATGACCTCGTCGCCGGGGCCCGAGGTGGCCTGGAGAAGCTGCTGCGCCACACCGACCGAACCCGTGCCCGTGGCCAGGTGCGCGAGCGGGACACCGAAACGGTTCGCCAGCTCGTTCATCAGGCCGGTGCACGCCATGTCCGGGTACCGGTTGAACCGCTCGGCCGCGGCAAGGGTGGACTCCAGCACGCCGGGCAGCGGCGGATACGGATTCTCGTTGGAGGACAGCTTGAAGGCGACCGGTCCGTCCGCAGCGGCCGGCTTGCCCGGCACATAGGCGGGAACACCGTCCAGCGCAGCACGCAGCTTGGGGCTCGTCTCGCTCACCGCAGGTCCTCCTAGGCCATCAGTACGGATCAATACTGCTCACCTTATGAGGATGGGGCGCCCCTGCGAATGGCGGAGCGAGGAATCGTTTCCTGGGGGGAGCGTTTCCCGTCCTGGCGCGCGCCGGTGGCTCACTCCGTGGCGCGCGTCCCCCGAAGAGGTGAGTTGAGACCTCTTCGAAACATCGAACATTTATGAGGCCCACACCGGTCCACACATGACACACTTACGCCCAGGCGGCCAACACCCTTGATTTGCAAGGTATTTGGTTGCGGATGACCATGCAGAAACGTGCCTGTCAACGCGTGCATATGCGACCGGACCGACCGCCCTCCGGAGCCCTACTATCGGCTCGCCATGACAGCAGCAGGGAAGCACCAGGTGAGCCGGACGGAGACACCCCGGCGCAACGGCCGGCCGGGACGAGCGGGGATCCGTGATGTGGCCGCCGCGGCCGGGGTCTCGATCACGACCGTCTCCGACGCGCTCAACGGCAAGGGCAGGCTCCCGGACGCCACCCGCCGCCATGTCCGAGAGGTCGCAGAGCGCCTGGGCTATCGCCCGTCCGCCGCGGCCCGAACCCTCCGTACGGGCAGATCCGGCCTGATCGGCCTGACCGTGACCACGTACGGGAATGAACCTTTCACCTTCACCGAATTCGCCTACTTCGCGGAGATGGCCAGAGCCGCGACCTCCGCGGCCCTCGACCGCGGGTACGCCCTCGTCATCCTCCCCGCCACCTCCCGCCACGACGTCTGGTCGAACGTCGCGCTCGACGGCACCGTCGTCATCGACCCCTCCGACCAGGACCCGGTCGTCACCGAGCTCGTCCGCCAGGGCCTGCCCGTCGTCTCGGACGGCCGCCCGGCCGGTACGCTTCCGGTCACCGCCTGGGTCGACAACGACCACCGGGCCGCCGTGCTCGACCTCCTGGACCACCTCGCCGCCGCCGGGGCGCGCCGCATCGGCCTGCTGACCGGCACCACCACCGACACGTACACCCGGCTGTCCACCACCGCGTATCTCCACTGGTGCGAGCGGGTGGGCCAGGACCCGGTCTACGAGTCCTACCCGGCCCACGACCCCTGCGCGGGCGCGGTCGCCGCCGACCGCCTCCTCGCCCGCCCGGACCGGCCGGACGCCGTGTACGGGCTCTTCGACCCCAACGGGACCGATCTGCTGGCGGCCGCCCGCCGCTACGGTCTGCGGGTCCCGGAGGACCTGCTGCTGGTCTGCTGCAGCGAGTCCACGGTCTACGCGAGCACCGAACCGCCCATCACGACGCTCTCGCTCAAGCCTCGCCGCATCGGCACGGCGGTCGTCCAGCTCCTCATCGACGCCATCGAAGGCGTCGAGCACGACGGTCCGGTGGAGCAGGTGATACCGACGGAGCTCATCGTCCGGACCTCCTCGCAACGCCGTCCGCCGCGCACCACGGTCAGCCCGCCACGATCTCCCAGCGGGGACTGATCGTACTATTTCGGACCAAACGGCGGGTGAACCGTGAGTGCGCCCGGATTCACCACCCCTGGTGCGTCACACAGCACGATCCGCATTCCTATGATGGGCGCACGACACCGCGGACCACCTCTACCAGGCACGGCCCGTCAGGTGTACGGCGGCGCGACGGTGGTGGAGGGGTCGATGACTCAGGGGGCCGGTCAGGAACCCGTGGTGCGGACGGCGACGTTGCGCGACTTCCGCGTACCTCCGTACGCGCGGACACCCGTGCCCCAGCACCCACCGCACCCCGGCAACGCCGTGCTGGGCCAGGAGCCGCCGGAGGGCTACACGCCCACCGAGCGCGACCTTCCCGTCATCAAGCGCGGCGACACGGTCCAGGTGCAGGCCGCGCCGGCCCCGCGGAGTGCCACGGAGTCGGAGCGCGGCCCGCTGTACGTCGTCGGGGACGTCCACGGCTATCTGGACGAGCTGCTGGCCGCCCTCGCCGAACAGGGTCTCGTCGACGCCGACGGCAACTGGACCGCGGGCAACGCCCGGCTCTGGTTCCTCGGCGACTTCACGGACCGCGGGCCCGACGGCATCGGCGTCATCGACCTCGTCATGCGGCTCTCCGCCGAGGCCGCGGCCGCCGGCGGCTACTGCAAGGCCCTGATGGGCAACCACGAACTCCTGCTGATCGGCGCCAAGCGGTTCGCCGACACCCCGGTCAACTCCGGGGCCGGCACCGCCACCTTCCAGGCGGCCTGGCTGCTCAACGGCGGCCAGAAGACCGACATGGAGCGGCTCCAGGACGTCCACCTCCAGTGGATGTCCCGGCTCGACGCGGTCGTCGAGGAGGACGGGCATCTGCTGATGCACTCCGACACGACGGCCTACCTCGACTACGGGTCCACCATCGAGGACGTCAACGACACAGTCCACGCCATTCTCACGCGCAACGACGCCGACGAGTGCTGGGACCTCTTCCGCAAGCTCACCAAGCGGTTCGCCTTCCGCGACGAGGGCGGTGCGCAGGCGGTGCGCGAGCTCATGTCGACGTACGGCGGACAGCGCGTCGTCCATGGTCACAGCCCCATTCCGTATCTGCTCGGCGAGGTCGGCCCGGAGGACGGCGAGAGCGGCGCGGGTCCGCTCGTGACCGGCCCGCATGTCTACGCGGACGGGCTCGCCATCGCCATGGACGGCGGAGTGACCATGGCCGGAAAGCTTCTGGTGGTCCAACTCCCCCTGCATGACTGACGGCTGCCGGGGAAGACGCATCATCGACCTGACCGCTCCGATCACCGGGCCTATTTACGGAAACCCCCTGTCACCCCGTGCCGTGGGCGCTCTACCATCGGCGTATCAGTAGCAGGCTCTCCTCCGTTTCCGCCCGATCGCCCGGTCCACACGGCAGTCAGGCCCTACGGAGCATCGGGGGATGCACATGAATAGCGCTCCGCACCTGCTGGCCGAGGATCGACCCGAGTACGAGCGGATCCTGGGCGACGCACTGCGCCACGCTCATGAACGCCCGGATCTGGACGGCGTCGGGGACCGTCTCAACACGGAACAGCTGCGCACCATGGCGCTGAACGCGACGGACCTGATCACCGAGGCCGCCGCCACCGAGTACGACCACTATGTGCGCGCCCGCGGTGAGCTGCGCAGGCCCACCGGCGCGGCGGACCTGGACCCGGACGACGAGCAGGGCCAGGACCACGCCCCCGGCGGCGCGGGGGCGGACGGGACCGCGCGTACGGGCGCGGGCATAGGCGCGGTCGTCACCGTCCTGGCCCCGGTCCTGGCGGGCACGGCGGCGGCGATCTTCCTGCTGGTCGGCTATCTGCTGAAGGCCGTCAGCCCGTCCCTCGCGTTCGCCGGCACGATGGTCACGGCCGGCTGGTTCTTCGCGGCGGCCGCCGCCGCGGCCATCCTCGTCGCCGCCGTGGGGCTGCTGATCACGGCCCTGCGCAACGGGGCGACCTCGCTCTCCGCCGAGAACGAGGAGCAGGAGCTTCCGGAAGAGATCGCACGGGCCCGGGAGGCCTGGCGCCACGCCCTGCTGGAGCGCGGCATCCTGCCGTTCCTGCGGGACGCCCTGGCCGATCCCACGGCAGGCCCCGCGGCACGGACCCCGCACCGCTCCCCGAACCGCATCCCCAGGATCGGCTACAGCAGGCCGGACTTCTCCGGTCCGGAGGGCGGCCCCGCGGCGGGCCCGAGGCCGACGTTCACGAGCCCGGATTTCACCAGTCCGGACTTCGGCGGCCCCGAGCACCAGCCGGAGTGACGCTCCCGCACGCGGAAGTCCTCCCGGACACAGCGTCCGCGCGCCCCGGGGAGTACTCGCGCACGGGCGGTCCCCGGCGCGTCGGACACGGCAAGGGCCGGGGCAGCTCGCGCTGCACCCGGCCCGTGCGGTGCTCCGGCCCGTAACGGCACCGGAGCGGTGAGAATCAGACGCCCTGCGGCGACAGCTTCGGGTTGGCGCCGTACTCGTTCGCCTCGTACTTGCCCTCGGTGGCCAGGAAGACGAGCAGGATGATGCCGCCGACCAGCGGGACGAGCGAGATCAGGATCCACCAGCCCGAGCGGCCGGTGTCGTGCAGACGGCGCACCATGACGGCGAGCGACGGGACGATGACGGCGACGATGTAGATGTAGTACGGGACCTGCGTGCCTATCGCCGCACCGATGGCCATCAGGACCACGGCCGCGATGAAGTTGAAGAGCACGAACATCCAGTACTCCTTGCGGCGCGCGCGACCGCTGAAGCCTGCGTAGTTCTTGAGTACGTCCAGGTACCAGTTCATGGTGATTCCCTCCCCGGGCCCCCCGTGCGAGGGCTCACATTTTTCGGCCAGGCATGCCGGAAAGTAAGGCACAGATAAGGAGACGGTCAAGCTTTGGCGGACCCTCGGCGGAACGTACATCCAGCTGCAGCACTACCGTGTCCATACCGTCGCTCAACCTGCATGAAAAACCGGGCCGGATGGACACCGACCGGCTCAAATGTCACGTACAAGACAAACGTTGCGGTTCTCCGCACGCGGAGAACGGCGCTGTTCCCGGCGGGAGACCGCCCGGAACAGCGCCGTTCATGCCGCCCGTACGCCGTCGGAGACCCGGCCGTCCGTCAGTCCGCGATCGGCAGATAGACCCGGTTCCCGGCCGCCGCGAACTCCTTCGACTTCTCCGCCATCCCCGCCTCGATCTCCGTCCGCGAGCCCCCGTGCTCGCGCCGGATGTCCTGCGAGATCTTCATCGAGCAGAACTTCGGCCCGCACATCGAGCAGAAGTGCGCCGTCTTGGCCGGCTCGGCGGGCAGCGTCTCGTCATGGAACTCCCGCGCCGTGACCGGGTCGAGGGCCAGATTGAACTGGTCCTCCCAGCGGAACTCGAAACGCGCGTCCGACAGCGCGTCGTCCCAGTCCTGCGCCCCCGGATGCCCCTTGGCGAGGTCCGCCGCATGGGCGGCGATCTTGTAGGTGATCACCCCGGTCTTCACATCGTCCCGGTTGGGCAGCCCCAGGTGCTCCTTGGGCGTGACGTAGCAGAGCATCGCCGTGCCCCACCAGGCGATCATCGCCGCGCCGATGCCGGAGGTGATGTGGTCGTACGCCGGGGCGACATCGGTGGTCAGCGGGCCGAGCGTGTAGAACGGCGCCTCCTCGCAGATCTCCTGCTGGAGATCGATGTTCTCCTTGATCCGGTGCATCGGGACATGGCCCGGCCCCTCGATCATCGTCTGCACACCGAACCGCTTGGCGATCGTGTTCAGCTCGCCCAGCGTGCGCAGTTCGGCGAACTGCGCCTCGTCGTTGGCGTCGGCGATCGAGCCGGGGCGCAGACCGTCCCCCAGCGAGTACGTCACGTCGTACGCCGCGAGGATCTCGCACAGTTCCTCGAAGCGCTCGTACAGGAACGACTCCTTGTGGTGCGCGAGACACCAGGCCGCCATGATCGATCCGCCCCGGGAGACGATGCCGGTCTTGCGGCGGGCGGTCAGCGGGACGTACGCCAGACGCACGCCGGCGTGCACCGTCATGTAGTCGACACCCTGCTCGGCCTGCTCGATGACGGTGTCCTTGTAGATCTCCCAGCTCAGCTCCTCCGCCCGGCCGTCGACCTTTTCCAGGGCCTGGTAGAGGGGGACGGTGCCGATCGGCACCGGGGAGTTGCGCAGCACCCACTCACGGGTGGTGTGGATGTTGCGCCCCGTGGAGAGATCCATGACCGTGTCGGCGCCCCACCGGGTGGCCCAGGTCATCTTGTCCACCTCCTCCTCGATGGAGGAGGTGACCGCCGAGTTGCCGATGTTGGCGTTGACCTTCACCAGGAACCGCTTGCCGATGATCATCGGCTCGATCTCCGGGTGATTGACGTTGGCGGGCAGCACCGCCCGGCCCGCGGCGATCTCCTGGCGTACGACCTCGGGCTCGACGTTCTCCCGGATCGCGACGTACTCCATCTCGGGAGTGATCTCGCCCCGCCTGGCGTACGCGAGCTGGGTGACGGGCCGGCCGTCCCGGCTGCGGCGCGGCTGGCGCGGGCGGCCCGGGAAGACGGCGTCGAGGTTGCGCAGTCCGCCACGCGGCGAGGTGTGCTTGAGTCCGTCGTCCTCGGGGCGGGCCGGACGGCCGGCGTACTCCTCGGTGTCGCCGCGGGCGATGATCCAGTTCTCCCGCAGCGGTACGAGCCCGCGGCGGACATCGGTGTCGACGGACGGATCGGTGTACGGCCCCGAGGTGTCGTAGAGCGTCACGTCGTTGCCGTTGGTGAGGTGCACCTGACGGACCGGCACCCGGAGGTCCGGGCGCGAGCCCTGGACGTATCCCTTGTGCCAGCCGATGGACTTCCCGGCCTCGTCGTTCACTGCGTCCTGACCGGCGCGCACATTCTGCGCTTCCTGGTCATTCCGCTTCGAGGCAGGCGTGCGTGCGTCCGATGTGGTCATGAGACCTACTCCCTACGCCGGCATTACCCGGTAACAGGTTCGGCGGTCGACGCAGCATGTCCCGTACAGATGTACGGAGATCAGCGTCCTCTCAGCCCGGTGCTCCGAGCTCCCGCGTGTGCAAAGGTGCCACCACGCTAGCGTCCTCCCGGGCGAGCTGAACAGAGGCCCCCTCCCGTTCTTGCGATGATCGCCCCGTGACTTCCCCCCAAAGCGACCCCGCATCCCAGGGCCACGCACATGGCCACTCGCACAGTCACGGCCCCGCCGCGCCCGTCTCCAAGCATCTGCGCAAGGTCATCGCGGCCGTACTGATCCCCTTCGCCACCGCGGTCGTCGTCGGTCTCGTGGCCTTCTGGCCCGGCGGCGTCCCGGCGCACGAGCGCACCGGCGTCGGCTTCGACCGGCAGACCCAGGAGGGCACGGTGGTGCGGGTCGACAAGGTCGACTGCAAGGACGTCAACGCCGCACAGGTGCCGCCGACCGGGGGCACCTCCACCCCGTCCGGGCGGGAAGCGGTCAACGAGCGGTCGGGGCAGTGCGCGAAGGCCACGATCGAGGTGACCACCGGCAACGACAAGGGCCGGAAGTTCGTCGAGGTGATCCAGCCCGACGCTCCCCGTCAGCTGCGCGAGGGACAGGGCGTCGTCGTGGCGTACGCGCCCGACGCGCCGCACGACCTCCAGTACTCGGTCATCGATGTGGACCGCACGGTCCCGATGGCTCTGCTGGCCGGGATCTTCGCCCTCGCGGTCGTCGTCGTGGGCAGACTGCGCGGGGTGATGGCGCTGGTGGCGCTCGCCGTGTCGTTCGCCGTACTGACCCTGTTCATCCTGCCGGCGATCCTTCAGGGGTCGAATCCCCTGGTCGTCGCGGTGATCGGGGCCAGCGCCATCATGCTGGCAGCCCTCTACATGTGCCACGGGCTGACGGCCCGTACGTCCGTCGCGGTCATCGGCACCCTGATCTCGCTGCTGCTGATCGGGCTGCTCGGCTCGCTCTTCATCGGCTGGGCGAGCCTGACGGGCAACACCGACGACAACACCGGCCTCATCCACGGCCTGTACCCGGACATCGACATGAGCGGCCTGCTGCTGGCCGGGATCATCATCGGTTCGCTCGGCGTGCTCGACGATGTGACCGTCACCCAGACCTCGGCCGTCTGGGAACTGCACCAGGCGGACCCGCGGATGGGTTGGCGGGCGCTGTACCGGGCAGGGATCCGTATCGGAAGGGACCACATCGCCTCGGTCGTCAACACCCTGGTGCTCGCCTACGCGGGCGCGGCGCTGCCGCTGCTGCTGCTCTTCACCATCGCGCAGAGCAGTGTGGGATCGGTCGCCAACAGCGAGCTGGTGGCTGAGGAGATCGTCCGGACGCTGGTCGGATCGATCGGACTGGTCGCCTCGGTACCGGTGACCACGGTGCTCGCCGCTCTGGTCGTCTCCGCGGACCGCACAGGGCTCGGCGCGGAAGCCGGAGCTCCTGCACCCGTACGGACCGGGAGAGGCCGTCGTCGCAAGGCATGACCGCGAACAACCGCGTACCACCCGCTCAACCGGCGCTCAACCGCGCTTCAACCGACACCTCGCTTCCGCCGGCGACAACCACCCCGCTTCTTCCCTCGGACGCCGCGCCGCTCCTGGGCAGGCGTCGCGCCGCTCTCCTGAACCGGCAAGGGACCCGTCCGCCTCAACCGGCGTTCTGTTCCTCGGCGAGGATCCGGCCGAGCGCCTCTTCGAGGTTTCCGTCGAAGTCACCCAGCGTGTGCTCCTGCCCCAGCGGCACCAGCTTGTCCGTCCGGTCGAGGAACGCCACGAGGGGCGCCGTGCCGGCCCGGAACAAAGCGCGGTCCGCGCCGACCTGCAAACGGATGTGCACATCGCTCAGCCCTTCGGGCTCGGTCGGCCCGATGTGCACATCACCGTCCCCACTGGGACTGTTCAGACCGTCCAACAGCAACTCACGGCCGAACGCCCAGGTCACAGGGGCGTCGCCAGGCAAGTGGAACGTCATTCGGATCGCGTACGGATCACCGACCTCGTACCTGAGCTCCACCGGAATTCGGAAAGAGAGCTCCTCGGAGACGAGGAAGCTCATCATGACCTCTGCTTGAACCGACTCGCGCATCGTTCAACCCCGCAGTAGATGAAACTGGCCAGGAATGATCCCCCATGGCCCTATTGACGCCATCGTGGTGCACGCGATAGCAGATCACAAGGAGTGATTTTTCAGATACTGATAGAGAACACGAACGAACGCAAGAGGCTCGTCACTTCGCCACGTAGCTGTTCGACTGCGGGGAGCAACCGATCTTCCTGGTCAAGGGGTAAGGAAATGGCCACTGCGGCGACCGTGGAACCCGCGGTGATCGGGATGGCGGCGCAGACCGTGCCCAGTGCGTACTCCTGTCGCTCGATGACAGGTTCCGTACGCTCCATCGTTCTGAACCGCTCAAGAAGCGACTCACGATCTCGCACTGAGTAACGGGTGAGCGGTTGGACCGGATGGCGGTCGAGATGTTCCTCGCGGGCCTTCTCGTCCAGCTGGCTCAGCAGACACTGGCCGATCGCATGCGCGTGCCCCGTCTCCCGGAACGCGGCCCACTCGTTCACGGCGGGGGCGGCCGGGGTGTCCGCGACCGCGATGAGTTCGATCTCGCCCTCGCGGTAGACGGCGCAGTACACCGGGGCGCCGATCACGTCGCGCAGATGCGCGAGCGAGTCGGTGACGGAGCTGCGACGATTCTGCACCGCCGGCAGCCCGGTCAGTTTCTCGGCGGCCGCGCCGAAGACGAAGACACCTTTCTCCCTGCGGAGATAGCCCTCATGGGTCAGGGTGCGCAGCAGGTGGTACGCGGTGGGAAGCGGAAGGCCCGCCTCCCGCGCAAGCTGCTTCGCTGGTGCCCCGTCCCGATGGGTGCCCACAGCCTCCAGCAGCCTCAGCGCCCGCTGAACCGAACCGATCAGCGTCGGGACAGCGGCATTCGTTGCCGTGGTCAAAGGTCACCCCCAGGCATGGTGACGGGCGGTCAGCCCTCCCGTGGGGGCCGCCCCCACGGGCCTGCCGCGATCCTGGGGTCCGGCAAACGGACTGTCATACAAACCACTGGTCAGGGTGGTGACGGACGGTTACATCCCAGATGGCGGCAGCGGTACCCCACTGTATCCGTACCGCCCGTTTCGGGATGCGGTTTCCTGGGGGACTTAGCTCAGCTGGCCTAACCGTCGTCGCTCTGCGTGTTCATCGGACCTGTGCCGCGCCTGCCGCCGCGCGGCGCCCGCGTTCCTACCAGTCGCCGCGCGACGAGGACGACGACATGAACTTCCGGACGATGAAGACGACACCGCCCACCAGGACGACGAAGACCAGCACCTTGAAGAGCAGGCCGATGACGAATCCGACCACGCTGGCGATGAGCCCGCCGAACACGACGATCGCGATGACGGGCACCGCGACCCACTTCACCCACCACGGCATCCCCGCGAATATCTCCCGCACGGCCATCGCTCTACCTCGTCTCTGTGAGTTCCTGCCTCGATGCTAGAGGCGCGAGGTGGCCCGGCGGGGGCTCCGCAGCCCTTGGAGTCCCCTGATCGAACCCCTAGGGAACCCGGGGTTCCGGGCTCAGCTCTCGGGCGGTGAGAAGACCACCATCACCCTCAGGTCCTCGGTGATGTGGTGGAACTTGTGGGCCACCCCGGCGGGGACGTACACGACGCTTCCCCGGCCGACCGGGGTCGTCTCCATGCCGACCGTGATCGCCGCCCGGCCGCTGACGACGAAGTACACCTCGTCCTGCTGGTGCGGCTGCTGGGGGTCGAGCTCACCGGCGTTCAGCGCGTACAGGCCGACGGACATATTGCGCTCCCGCACGAACTGAAGATACGCACCGTCGTTGGCGGCCCGCTCCGCCTCCAGCTCGTCCAGTCTGAATGCCTTCATGGCCCGTCCGCCCCTTTGTGCCTGTTGTGCCGGTGTCGGCCACCGATCGTGTCTGCCACGATCAGACACATGAAGAATTTCCTAGTCAAGACGATCGCCAACGCGGGTGCGCTGGCCGTGGCCATCTGGCTGGTCCAGGACATCACGCTCGACGGAGGGAGCACCGGGCGCAAGGCGCTCACCCTGATCGTGGTGGCTCTGCTCTTCGGGCTGGTGAACTTCCTCGTCAAGCCCGTGGTGAAGCTGCTCACGTTCCCGCTGTTCATCCTGACGCTCGGGCTGATCACCCTGGTCGTCAATGCCCTGATGCTGATGCTGACCTCATGGCTGGCCGGCCTGTTCGATCTCAGTTTCCATGTCGACGGGTTCTGGACCGCCGTACTCGGCGGCCTGATCATCTCCGTCGTGTCCTGGGCACTCAACGTGGTCCTGCCCGAAGAGGACTGACCGAGGGGCCGCCGAAGCCCGCTCCGGGTCACCTGGAACAGTGCTGGGCGGACCGGTGAGGCCGGGGAGAGAAGCGAGGAATCAGCATGAGCACGATGGGCGACGGGACACGGGCGGTACGGGCGGGGCTTCCCGAACCGGAGCAGTACGAACCCACCCTGCCCGGTCCGGTCTTCGCCGCGCACTTCCATCTGTCCGGCGAACCGGTCGGCCCGTACACCTACGGCCGGGACTCCAACCCGACGTGGACCCATCTGGAGCGGGCCATCGGCGAGCTGGAGGCGCCGGGGGAGGACGTCGAAACCACGGTGTTCGCCTCCGGAATGGCGGCCGTCTCGGCGGTGCTGCTGTCCCAGACGCGCACGGGTGACACCGTGGTGCTGCCGGACGACGGCTACCAGGCGCTGCCACTGGTGCGTGAACAGCTGGAGGCCTACGGCGTCGGGGTACGGACCGCGCCGACGGGAGGCGACGCCCAGCTCGCCGTCCTGGACGGCGCCGGGCTCCTGTGGATCGAGACCCCGTCCAACCCGGGCCTCGATGTCTGCGACGTACGACGGCTCGTCGATGCCGCGCACGCGGCGGGCGCGCTGGTCGCCGTCGACAACACCCTGGCCACCCCGCTCGGCCAGCGACCGCTGGAACTGGGCGCCGACTTCTCGGTGGCCAGTGACACCAAGGGCATGACCGGACACGGCGACCTCCTCCTCGGCCATGTGACCTGCCGTGATCCCCGGCTGTCGGCAGGGGTACGGCGCTGGCGCAAGGTCGTCGGAGCGATTCCGGGGCCCATGGAGGCATGGCTCGCGCACCGCTCGCTGGCCACCCTGCACCTGCGGATCGACCGGCAGTGCACCACCGCGCTCGCGCTCGCCGAGGCCCTGGGCGAGCGTCCGGAGGTGACCGGGCTGCGGTATCCGGGACTGCCCGGCGACCCCTCGTACCCCAACGCCGTGCGGCAGATGCGGCGCTTCGGTTCCGTGGTCTCGTTCGTGCTGGCCGACCGGGAGACCGCCGAGCGCTTCCTGGCCGGGCTGCGGCTGGTGGACGACGCGACGAGCTTCGGCGGGGTGCGCTCCACGGCCGAACGCCGGGGCCGGTGGGGCGGCGACGCGGTACCGGAAGGCTTCATCCGCTTCTCGGTCGGCGCGGAGGACCCGGAGGACCTGCTGGCCGATGTGGAGCGGGCACTGGACGAGGCGGTGCGCCGAGGACCCGGTGGCAGAGCGTCGACCGGCGGTCCGAGCCTCCCCCCTCGTGGCTCGGACCGCCCCGGTTCTCCGCGCGAAGAACCGTCTGGACAAGGCTAGTTGACTCTGCGTCAGTGTCCAATCACAGTAGCGGCAGCGACCTATCGACAAATCTATCGTTGTCCGGATCCACACGGTGCACGGCTGGGAGGGGACGGACATGGACCTGGCCCTGCTCCGCACGTTCGTCACCGTGCACCGGGCCGGCTCCTTCACCCGGGCCGCAGCGCTCCTGGGGCTCTCCCAGCCCGCCGTCACCTCGCAGATCCGCACCCTGGAGCGGCAGCTGGGCCGCCCCCTCTTCCTGCGCAGGGCCCGTGGAGTCACCCCGACCAGCATCGGCGACGAACTCGCCCACCGGGCGGCTCCCCATCTGGACGCGCTGATCGAGATCGCCGAGACCGGGCTCGACGAGGAGTCGGGCGTACGCACCCTGCATCTGGCCGGTCCGCCGGAGTTCACCTCCGTACGCGCGCTGCCGGCGCTGACACCACTGGTCTCGCAGGGCCTCGCCCTGCGCAGCTCCTTCGTCCCGAACGCCGAAGAGACGCTGGAGGGCCTGGCCGCGGGCCATCATGACCTGGCCATCACCACGGCCCGGCCGCGCGGTGGGCTGCTCACCTCGACCGCCCTCTGCGACGAGGAACACGTCCTGGTGGCCGCACCGCGCTGGGCCGGACGGCTGGGACCCGGGACACTGCGCCACAAGGGCCCCGTGGTGCTGGAGCAGCTGCCTGTGATCGAGGTGCACGAGAGCCTTCCGCTGGTCTCCCGCTACTGGGCCGCCGTCTTCGAGAGCCCGCCCGCCGCGTCCGCCGCCGTCGTCGCTCCGGATCTGCGGGCGGTCCTGGAGTGCGCGGTGGCGGGTGCCGGGCTCGCCGTCCTGCCGCGCTACCTCTGCGAGCGGGCACTGGAGCGGGGCGAGGTCGTGGCCCTGCTCGATCCTCCGGTGCCACCGCTGCGGACGTACTTCCTCGCCGTACGGACCGGCACACTCGCCCTGCCGCACCTCGCGCGGGCACACGAATCGCTGGTGCGTGCTGCCGTCGCCTGGTGACCCGGCGGGCCCGGGGAGTTTCGGAACGCGTTTCCCGGGCCACGCTCTTGCCATGACCGAACGTCCTGTGGTCAAGCGCACCGCACGCGCCATCCTGCTCGACGGCGAGGACCTCGTCCTCATCAAGCGCACCAAGCCGGGGGTGGATCCGTACTGGCTGACGCCCGGCGGCGGAGTCGAACCGGAGGACGCGACCGTGGTGGACGCCCTGCACCGCGAGGTCGACGAAGAGCTCGGCGCCAAGATCGTCGATGTGGTGCCGTGTTTCGTCGACACCGTCGAGCACATCGCGGACGGCGGGGTGACGGGAGTGAAGGTCCAGCACTTCTTCGTCTGCCGGCTGGAGTCGATGGACCCGTCACGACGCCACGGCCCCGAGATCGACGACCCCTGTGGGGAGTACGAGATCGTCCGGGTGCCGTTCAGCAGGGTCGGGATCGCGGCGGTCCATCTCGTGCCGCTGTCGCTGCGGCACTATCTGGACGGCAACATCGAGGGTGTACGGGCCATGCACGCATCGGACCTCGGCTGACACACCGGCCGACGCCGGGCACAGGGGCACGGGGCTTCAGGGCTTCAGGGCTTCAGGGCTTCAGGGCTTCAGGGCTTCAGGGCTTCAGGGCGATGGTGAGACCGCCGTCAGTTCCTCGACCGCGTCGTGGCGTATGCGCTCGGCGGGCAGGCCGATGCCCCTGAGCACCTCCACGCCGCTGCGGATCATCCCCGGCGGGCCGGACAGAAAGGCCTCGTACCCCCTCCATGGACCGGCCTCCCGCACCGCGTCGGGCAGCAGTCCCGTCGTTCCCCGACCCGGTCCTCCGGGCACCACCGGGTGGACCGTGAGCCACGGGTGGGTCCGCTGGAGGCGCATCATCGTGCCGATGTCATAGAGGTCGCGTTCGCTGCGCGCCCCGTAGAAGACCTCGACCGGACGCCGGTCACCGCATTCGGCGACGTCCTCGACCAGTGCCCTGATGGGCGCGATGCCCGTACCGCCGCCCAGACAGAGAAGGCCGTGGTGCGTGGTGTGGTCGACCGTCATCGAACCCGTCGGCGCCCCCAGCCGCAGGATGTCGCCCGGCCGGGCACGGTGCACCAGCGCGTTGGACACCCAGCCCGCCGGAACCGCCCTGACGTGGAACGAGAGCAGTCCGTCCCTCCGGGGAGCCGACGCGAACGAGTAGTGCCGCCATATTCGGGGCCACCAGGGCGTCTCCAGGGCCGTGTACTGCCCGGCCAGAAACGGATAGGGCTGGTCGGGACGGACGGTGAGCACCGCTATGTCCGTCGTTCTCCGCTCGTGCGAGACCACCTCCGCCTGCCACCAGTCGGGCGCCCGCCTCTCGTCCTCGGCAGCCGCGTCGATCATGATCTGCGAGATCCCGGTGTAGGCACGCACCCAGGCCGCCTCGGTCTCGCCGTCCCAGGTGGTGAGCGCGTAGCGGCTCAGGGCTCCCAGCAGGGCCTCACCGACGGCGGGATAGTGCGCGCTGCGTGTGCCGTACTTCCGGTGGCCGCGCCCCAGCCCGCCGAGGTACTCGACGAGCGCCTCCTGTTCGTCCAGCAGGCCGGCAGCGGTGAGGATCGCCCGGAACAGACGGTCGCGCTGGATGTCCATCGCCACCGGGAACAGGTCCCGCAGCTCCGGGTGCCGGATGAACAGCAGGGCGTAGAAGTACGAGGTGGCCCGGTCGGCGACGGGCCCGACCTCCGCGAGAGTGCGGTGGATCAGGACCGCATCGGCTGACGGGGAGGGCGCCGTGGGTCCGCGTGTCCCCGTGGGTCCGCCGGTCCCGGTGGTGTCGGCCGATGTGGTGGCCGGAGCGTCCATATCTGTGCCTCGCCTCGAACGTCTGCTGATGGCCGGATCCGCAGCGCGGAGTACCGGGCGGGACTGTGGAGTACCTGACGGTTCAGGCTCTCCTGCCCCCTGGCCGTGCGGGTAGCCCCCGCACACATGGGAGCCGAGGGCAGCGGTTCGTACTCCGAGGCCAGTATCGACGGATACTCCCCGCGGCAGACGCCCCCTGGCCTCTGGCTCGGCATCGTGTTTCACGTGAAACCACTCAAGCGTCCCGTTCGCCGAGGTCTCCTCGTCGCCCATATCGCCGTCTCCGTGAGCTGGCTCGGCCTCACCGTCGGTCTGCTGACCCTCGGTCTCACGGCCTTCCTCACGGGTGACGCCACGACCGCCGAGGCGGCCACCCGCGCCATGAAGATCTTCGGGGACTGGCTGCTCGTCCCCGTGGCCCTTCTCGCGCTTCTCAGCGGCCTGGTCCTCGCCCTCGGCACCCCATGGGGACTGGCGCGCCATCGCTGGGTCTGGACGAAGTTCTGGCTGACCCTCATCACAGCGGGGCTGTCGATCTTCTCTCTGCGCCCCGGGATCAACCACGCCGCGGCGAGCGGCACCGTGGACATCGATCTGGTCGTCGCACCTGCGGTGGCCACGGCGACCTATCTCTTCATCACCGCCGTCTCGGTGCTCAAGCCCTGGGGGCCGACCCGGCGCGGCCGACGGCTGCGCGTCTCGGCGAGTTCCGTCAAAGGGGTGGACGGGCGATCATCGCGTCGGACAGCCTGACCTCTATGCACCGCCCACAGCCCCGGCCGCTCGCCGAACTGCCCATCCGGCGTCTCACCCGGGAAGACCTGGTCGCCTGCGCGGATCTCTGCGAGGACCGCGGCTGGCCACGCGATGAGCCCCGATGGGGCCTGCTGCTCTCCGCCGGTACGGGATACGGCATCGACGACCCCGGCGGCAAAGGTCTCGTGGCGGCCTGTGTGGTGACCTCGTACGGACCTCGGCTCGCCGCCATCGGCATGCTGCTCGTCGCCGGGCGCCACACCAGGCAGGGCGTCGCGCGCAGGCTGATGGAGCATGTCATCGAGGTCGCCGACGGCACGCCGCTCTCGCTGTACGCGACAGCGCAGGGACAGCCTCTCTACGAACAGCTCGGCTTCGGGCTCGTGGGCTGGTCGAACCGCGTCGCCGGACAGTTCCTCCCGCGCGGTGACGCGTACGATGCCGCGGCTGCGGCGTCCGTGACCACCCGCCCGGCCGCGGCCGACGACCTTCAGACGATGATCCGGCTGGACCACACGGTCTTCGGGACCGACCGGACGCATATGCTCGCCCGGCTCCCGGCCTTCTCCGACAGGCTCCGGGTCGCGGAGGCCGAAGGCGAACTCGTCGGCTACGCGGCGCTCTGGCCCAGCGGGAACGCGCATGTGGTCGGCCCGCTGATCGCACGCGACACGGCCACGGCCACGGCTCTCGTCGCCTCGCTGGCCGCGACGACGGACCGTCCGCTGCGGGCGGACATCGACGCGCGCCACGAGGAACTGCTGGACTGGTTCGAGGAGCACGGCCTGCGGCCGGGCTCCCGTACGGCTGTGATGACGTACGGGAGCCATGACCTGCCGGGGGACTGGACCCGCCGGTTCGCCCCGCTGACCGTGGCAACGGGCTGACACCGCGCGGACTTGCGGTGCCACCCGTCCGGTAGGGCCGGGTGGCGGTGTGTCGTGCCGAGCCCGAAGAGGACCAGCGGCCAGGTGACGGACGATGTGGAGTGTCCAGCGGGCCCGGTCATCATCGGGGTGATGCGGGTGATTCGGCGAGGACTCCGCCGAAGCCCAGGACGGTCATCGCCATCGTGAGCAGTCCGGCACCGCGCGTCGGGCGGTCGAAGGACGGAAGGTCCCCGTGCAGCACGGCAGGCTGCGTATTCTGCCGATCATGAGTGATCTTGAGATACGCCCTGCCGTCCTCACTGACCTCCCGGCCGTCGTGGCCATGCTCGCCGACGACCCGCTCGGCGCCCAGCGCGAATCGCCCGACGATCTGGCCCCGTACCGGGCCGCGTTCCAGCGGCTGGACGAGGACCCGAACCAGCATCTCGTCGTCGCCGTACGCGAGGACCGCGTCGTCGGGACCCTGCAACTGACGGTCGTCCCCGGGCTGTCCCGGCGTGGAGCCACCCGCTCGATCATCGAGGGTGTCCGTATCCACGGCGACGAGCGCGGCAGCGGTCTCGGAACCCGGCTGATCCAGTGGGCGGTGGACGAATCACGGCGGCAGGAATGCCAGCTGGTGCAGCTGACCTCGGATGTCACCCGTACCGACGCGCATCGCTTCTACGAGCGGCTCGGGTTCACGGCCAGCCATGTGGGCTTCAAGCTGGCACTCTGACCGGGCCGTCCGGGCCGGGCGGGGTGCGTGTTTCACGTGAAACACGCACCCCCGGATTCAGCTGCCGAGCCCCCGCCAGCCGCCCTCGTCCACACCGCCGGGAATGGCCGCCCCCGCGTCGTACGGCTCACGGGTGAAGACGAACGAGCCCAGGTCCAGATGGTCCACCGACCCGTCGTCGGCGCGAACGACACGCAGGGTCTCCCCCGCGTAGTAGCCGCCGAGGCCCGTCCAGGTTCCGTCCTGCTCGGCGCGGAAGGCCGCACCGCGGCCGGTGGCGCGCAGCGGCCGGAGCTCCAGACCGCGGTCCGCGATCAGCTTCAGCGCGAAGGTGTGGGTGCCCCAGTACCAGAGCCCGGTCAGGGCCAGCAGCTGCCCGTCCACCTCGGGCAGCGGGCGCCACGGCTCGGGGATCCGCGGCTCCGCCTCGGCGACGATCCGTACGAGGTCGGCGGCCACATCACCGGTGAACGGCCCGGACGTGGCGTTGCTGAGCACGACAGCGGCGACGTCGTCCTCCACGCTGAACCACAGGGCGGCGAGGAAGCCGGGAAGCGACCCGGTGTGCCCGACGAGAGTACGGCCGCCCCGCTGCACGATCTGGACGCCCAGACCGTAACCGCTCTGCCAGTCACCGGACTCGGACGGCGCCGAAGGTTCGCGCATCTCCCGCACGGAGGCGGCACGCAGGACCCGTTCGTCCCCCTCCGCGAGGAACGCGGCGAACCGGAGAAGATCGGCCGCGGTCGACCAGAGCTGACCGGCCGGCGCCATCAGGCCGAGGTCCTCGACCTGCTCGGGCAGCAGGACATCGGCCCAGGGGTGCACGGCCCAGCCGCCCGCGTGCGGCGCCTGCGGCTGGGCGGACGTACGCCGCATGCCCAGCGGCTCCAGGATCTCGCGGCGCAGCACCTCTTCCCAGGACGCTCCGCGCACCGCCTCGATCAGCGAACCGAGCAGGGTGTAGCCGGGGTTGGAGTAGTGGTGCCGGTGACCGGCCGGATGCGGCTGCGGCTTCTCACCGAGGACATCGGCGAGCTCCGGGCGGATGGTCCCCGGGGTCCGCTCCCACCAGGGAGCGGGCGCCTCGGCCCCCAGACCCGCGCTGTGCCCCAGGAGTTGGTAGACGGTCACGTCTCCCACTCCCGTGCCGGGAAGGTGCTTCTCCAGCGGGTCGTCCAGATGGATCAGGCCCTCGTCGCGCAGCCGCATCACCAGTACGGCGGTGAACGTCTTGGTGATCGAGCCGATCCTGAACTGCGTATCGCCGTCCGGGGCATGCCCTTCGACACAGGTGCGGGCGCCGCTCCAGACGGGCTGTCCCTGCCGCTGCACGGCGGCCACGAGCGAGGGAGCACGCCCTTCGGCCTGCGCGGTGGCAGCGCGGTGCAGCAGGGCACGCCGGGTGCTGGGGAGCAGTTCTTCACGGGGAGAGGTCATGGTCCACACATACCCGGCCGCCCGGCCTGTGACGAACCCTTTTCGCGAGGCGCCCGAGTGCCCGCCGGACGGACGGCGGGCGCGGGGACGGCCGCGGGGGAGGGACGGGCCGGCCGGGACCGGCGGCCAGGAAGCAGGGCCGGGCGGTACGCCTCAGCCCTTGCGGCCGTATGTCCTGACCAGCACCCCGTTCTCGAAGGAGCGCACGTCCTCCAGGGTGAATTCGGTGACCGCGAAGTCCGACCCGAACATCGGCATCCCGCTTCCGTACACCAGCGGATACGTCTTGATCACCAGCTCGTCGATCTCGTCGAGCAGCTCTCCCGCCAGCTGCGAGCCTCCGCAGAGCCAGATGTCCAGCTCGCTGTCCTCGGCCTTGAGCTCCCTGACCCGGGCGACCAGACCCTCGGAGATGATCTCCACATTCGCGTCCGGTGACTCGGCGAGTGTCCGGGACGCCACGAACTCCCTCAGGTGGCCGTACGGGCTGGTGATGCCCATGTCCAGCGCCAGCTGATAGCTGGACCGCCCCTGGATCACGGTGTCGAAGTGTCCGTGCTTCGCGTCCTGGAGTCCGTGCGCCTCGCGGCCCTGGACCGCGATCGTCTCCGGGTACCCCGAGGTGAGGAATCCGAGGAACTCCTCGCTGACGAAGGGATACATCGTCGACGCATCGCCCTGGGGATCGCCGATGAACCCGTCGATCGAGCAGGCGATGAAGTACGTGAGCTTTCGCAAGTGTTCCCCGTTCCACGTTCGGCACAGGCCGAAGAGTCCTGTTCAAGGTGACAGCCGCGGCACTCACGCACCGCGCCTCAACCACTTCGCTTATAGTGCTTCATGTGTAGTGGTTAAGCAAGCCTCTTTTACGGGAGGCGATCAGCGGAGACCGGCGAGGAGCAGGGCCATGGCGAAGAACCCCGAGCGCAGAACGGCGCTCACGGACGCGGCGATCGAGGTGCTGGCGCACGAAGGAGCGCGCGGGCTCACCTTCCGCGCGGTGGATGCGCGGGCCGGTGTGCCGGTGGGCACGGCCTCCAACTACTTCAGCAGCCGCGACGACCTGTTCATGCAGGCGGGCGCGCGCATCAACAGCCGTATGACACCCGACCCGGACCGGGTCGAGCAGGCGATGCGCCCCGCGCCCTCCCGCGAACTGATCGCCGATCTGATGCGCTGGCTCGTCCAGCGCATGGCCGAGGACCGCACCGGCTATCTGGCCATGCTGGAACTCCGGCTGGAGGCCACGCGCCGGCCCGCCCTGCGGGCACAACTGACGCGGACGGTGCGCACGGCCTTCGACGACAGCGCCCGGTTCCACCAGGACGCGGAACTCCCCGGCGACACCGACGCGTTCCTCGTCCTCTACCTGGCCATGACCGGTGTGCTCCTGGAGCACTTCACCCTGCCCGACATGCTCGGCGACATCGAACTGGACCGGGTGGTGGAGACCGTCGTCACGCGCATCATGCCCCAGCGGTAGACGGCCACGGGGCGTCGGCGCCGCACCTCACCCGCGGCGACCGGGGCCACGGCAGGACGCACGGGGGCGCCGGGGCTTCTTGCCAGGAGGGTGTCGCCGACAGCCGGCGGACGAGAGGGGAAAGGGGAGTACCCACGCCTTTCCACTTTCAACTTATAGCGCACGGGGGGCCTTGCGGCAAGGCCCCCCGTGTGCCGCAGAATCGTCCGCCGAGGCCACCGCCGGCCCACCGTCCCGCCGGACGCGACGGCCGCAACGGCCTCAGATCGGAGTCCTGCCGTGCACCCCCTGACCACCAGCGCGTTCGACCTTCCCGACCGTCTCTCCCCCAAGGCCGACCCGGCGCTGATCGCCGCTGACGAACGTCACTTCGCGGCCGTCGCGGACTGCCTCGAAGCGTCGCTCGCCGAACTGTCCGACCGCCTCGACGCCGAGCGCCGGGCGCCCGGGGTCATCGGCCGGCAGGCGATGGACCGGGACCTGGAGATCCACCGGCTGACCGCTCGCCTGCGCGCACTGCGCCGCTTCGGCCTGGACCTGTGCCTCGGGCACATGGTCAGCGAGGAGAGCGGCGAACCCGTGTACGTCGGACGGTTCGGCCTGACGGACAGCGCGGACCGCCGGCTGCTGCTCGACTGGCGCTCCCCCGCGGCCGAGCCGTTCTTCGGGGCCACCCACGCCAACCCGATGGGGCTGACCAGCCGCCGCAGATACCGCTGGACCCGCGGCCGGATCAGCGACTACTGGGACGAGGTGTTCACCTCGGACGGCTTCGCCGGGAACGCCGCACTCGATGACCAGTCCGCATTCATCGCCAGCCTGGGCAGCAACCGGTCCGCGCGGATGCGCGATGTGCTCGGCACCATCCAGGCCGACCAGGACGCCATCATCCGCGCGGGCTCCCGCGGCGCTCTCGTCGTCGACGGCGGGCCGGGCACGGGCAAGACCGTCGTCGCCCTGCACCGCTCCGCCTACCTCCTTTACTCCGACCCCCGCCTCGGTCGCCGCCGCGGCGGCGTACTGTTCGTCGGCCCGCACCAGCCCTATCTGGGCTACGTCGCCGATGTCCTCCCCAGCCTCGGCGAGGAGGGCGTGCAGACCTGCACCCTGCGCGACCTCGTCACCGAGGGAGCCGAGGCGACGGCCGAGACCGACCCGGCCGTCGCCCGGCTGAAGTCCTCCGCGGAGCTGGTCAAGGCGGTCGAGACGGCCGTCAGGTTCTACGAGGACCCGCCCGCCGGGGGAATGACGGTCACGACCCACTGGTCCGACATCCGGCTGAGCGCCGACGACTGGGCCGCGGCGTTCGAAGCTGCGGAACCCGGTACGCCGCACAACGAGGCGCACGACCAGATCTGGGAGGAGCTGCTCACGATCCTGGTGGACAAGCACGACGGCGATGCCCCGGACGACCAGCTCCGCGCGTCACTGGGACGGAACAGGGAGCTGCGCACGGCCTTCAACCGCGCATGGCCGCTGCTCGAAGCGGCCGACATCGTCGCAGACCTGTGGTCGGTACCCGCCTATCTGCGCAAGTGCGCTCCCTGGTTCGGCTCTGACGAGGTGGCGCTGCTGCAACGCGAAAACACCCGTGCCTGGACGGTGTCCGACCTGCCGATCCTGGACGCGGCACGGCAGCGGATCGGCGACCCGGAGGCGTCCCGGCGCAGGCGGCGGCACAGAGCCGCGGTCGCCGCCGAACGCGAGCACATGGACCAGGTCGTCGACGCCCTGCTCGAAGCCGACGACGACGGGGAGGGCCTGGTCACGATGTTGCGCGGGAAGGACATCCAGAACACCCTGGTCGACGAGAGCGCACCGACCGGCATCGAGCCCGACCTGCTCGCCGGCCCGTTCGCGCACATCGTCGTGGACGAGGCCCAGGAGCTGACCGACGCGGAGTGGCAGATGCTGCTGCTCCGGTGCCCTTCCCGGAGCTTCACCGTCGTCGGCGACCGGGCCCAGGCCAGGCACGGTTTCACGGAGTCATGGCAGGAACGGCTCGAACGGGCCGGCCTCGACCGGATCGGCCTGGCCTCCCTGAGCGTCAACTACCGGACGCCGGAAGAGATCATGGCGGAAGCCGAGCCGGTCATCCGCGCGGTGCTCCCGGACGCCAACGTACCGGCCTCGATCCGCAGCAGCGGTCTCCCCGTCGTCCACGGATCCGTCGCGGAACGGGACTCGATCCTCGGCGCCTGGCTCGCCACGCACGCCGACGGGACCGCCTGTGTCATCGGCGATCCCACGTTCCCGGAGACACCCCGCGTCCGGTCGCTGACCCCGCAGCTGTCGAAGGGGCTCGAATTCGACCTGGTCGTCCTCATCGACCCGGACACGTTCGGCGAGGGCGTCGAGGGAGCGGTCGACCGCTATGTCGCGATGACCCGGGCCACCCGGCAACTCGTCGTCCTCACGAGCGGCTGAGGGCCGTCCCGCCGGCTACTCCATGTGCGCGGCAGCGGCCTCGGCCAACTGGTCGAAGGTGCCGATCAGCACCGCCCGCCGTTCCTCCTTGTAGTCCTGCGAGGGTTCCAGATCGTCGATCGTCCGCTCCCAGACGGCTATGAAGTGCTTCTTCCACTTCTCCACCAGCTCCGGGCGCAGCGGGGTGTCCGAGGTGTGGCCGGCCCGGGTGAGGACGGTCAGCAGCTCCAGCTGGCACGGCACGGCGACTCCCCAGTACTCGTCGGCCTCGATCTCGACCGGATCGCCGTCCATCGCCTCGGCGACCTCCGCGACGAGCCGGTCGATGAAGGACGACAGATAGTCCCTGGCCGTGTCGCTCTCGAAGTTCCCGCTGCCCCACGTGCCCATGGCTGCTCCTCCGCATGGTGTCGTCACATCACGATGAGGACATCGAAGCAGGGAGCACTGACAACGCGGTCCGGGAGGACCTTCACCGCAGCATGGCCAACGCTCAAGCGGTACGGGTGTGGTGGTCCAGCAGGCGCGTGAGCAACCGCGTGAACTGTTCGCGCTCGGCCGGAGTCAACGGCGCGAGCAGTTCGTCGTGGAGGCCGTCCAGGACGTCGTCGAGAAGGCGGAGCTGACGGCGGCCCCGGGCGGAGATCGTGATGATGTTGCGGCGCCGGTCCTCGGGATCCGGTGCCCGCTCGACGAAACCGCGCTCGGCCAGCTCGTTGAGCACGCCGACCATGTCGCTGCGGTAGATGCCGGTACGCCGGCTCAGCACCGCCTGGCTGCCGGGCCCCAGATCCTGGAGCGAGGCGAGCACGGCGTAGTGCCACTTACGGGTGTCGACCCGGGCCAGGCCCTCGGAGATCAGCCGGTCCGACCGTACGGTCAGCTGCGACAGCAGCCGGCTCGCCCGCCGGCGCAGCCTGTCGGGCGTCGCGAGCGCGCCGTCGTCGGGCAGGTCCGCGGCCTCGGATCCGGTCATGGCGCCCATCCTACTCATTGCGTTAGTCCGACTAACGATGTAGTTTCGCTCGCGCCAAGATCGTTAGCGTGACTAACGTTGTTCGAGCGGACTCCAAGGAAGGAAGATCTTGCCCACCACGACAGTGCGGATTCCCACCCCGGACGGCCGGGCCGACGCTTTCGCCGCTTTCCCCGACGGCGGCGAGCGGCACCCGGGGGTGCTGCTGTACCAGGACGCCTTCGGCCTGCGGCCCGAGCTGGAGGACAAGGCCCGCGAACTGGCCGCGCACGGCTACTACGTGCTCGTCCCCAACGTCTACTACCGGCACGGCCCGGCACCGGTGACCGGGCTTCCCGGGCACATCGGGAAGGAGATCCGGCCCGCGGTCATCGACCGGCTGATGCCCCTGATCACGGCACACACCACCGAGAGGGTCCTGCGCGACGCCGACGCGTACCTCACGTACCTCGCCGACCGGCCCGAGGTCACCGCCGGCCCCGTCGCCGCGATCGGCTACTGCATGGGCGGCGCCCTGGCCGTACGCACCGCGGCGGCCCACCCCGGCCGGGTCGCCGCCGTCGCCGGATTCCACCCCAGCCCCTTGGTCACCGACGCACCCGACAGCCCGCACCACCTCTTCGGCGAACTCACCGCACAGGTCCATCTCGGCCTCGCCGAGGGCGACATGACCCCCGAGACCACCGCTGGACTCCTCCAGGCCCTGGATGCCGCGGGTGTCGAGCACACCACCGAGATCTACCCCGGTACCGTCCACGGCTTCACCATGTCCGACACCGACGCCTTCGACCCTTCAGCGGTGCAGCGCCACTGGGACCGCCTGCTCCTGCTGCTCCGCCGGACCCTGCCCACCGGCTGATCAGGTCTGCGCCATGTCGACGAAGCGGGAGTAGTGGCCCTGGAAGGCCACGGTGATGGTGGCCGTCGGGCCGTTGCGGTGCTTGGCCACGATCAGGTCCGCCTCGCCGGCCCGGGGCGACTCCTTCTCGTACGCGTCCTCGCGGTGCAGCAGGATGACCATGTCCGCGTCCTGCTCGATGGAGCCGGACTCACGCAGGTCGGAGACCATCGGCTTCTTGTCCGTACGCTGCTCCGGTCCACGGTTCAGCTGCGAGAGGGCGATGACCGGCAGCTCCAGCTCCTTGGCCAGCAGCTTGAGGTTTCGGGACATGTCCGAGACCTCCTGCTGCCGGCTCTCGGCGCGCTTCGCGCCGCCGGACTGCATCAGCTGGAGATAGTCGATGACCACGAGCTTGAGCTCGTTGCGCTGCTTGAGGCGGCGGCACTTCGCGCGGATCTCCATCATGGAGAGGTTCGGCGAATCGTCGATGTACAGCGGGGCGGCCGAGACATCGGGCATCCGCCGGGCGAGCCGCGTCCAGTCCTCGTCGGTCATCGTGCCGGAGCGCATGTGGTGCAGAGCCACCCGCGCCTCCGCGGACAGCAGACGCATCGCGATCTCGTTGCGCCCCATTTCGAGCGAGAAGATCACGCTCGGCAGGTTGCTCTTGATGGAACAGGCCCGCGCGAAGTCCAGGGCCAGCGTGGACTTTCCCATGGCGGGACGCGCCGCGATGACGATCATCTGGCCGGGGTGCAGCCCGTTCGTCAGGGCGTCCAGATCCGTGAAGCCGGTCGGCACACCGGTCATCTCGCCGCTGCGTGAACCGATCGCCTCGATCTCGTCGAGCGCGCCTTCCATGATGTCGCCGAGCGGCAGATAGTCCTCGCTGGTCCGCTGCTCGGTGACGGCGTAGATCTCGGCCTGCGCGGAGTTGACGATCTCGTCGACATCGCCGTCGGCCGCGTATCCCATCTGCGTGATCTTCGTGCCGGCCTCGACGAGCCGCCGGAGGACCGCCCGCTCGTGGACGATCTCCGCGTAGTACGAGGCGTTGGCCGCGGTCGGCACCGACTGGACCAGGGTGTGCAGATACGGGGCTCCGCCGACCTTGGTGATCTCCCCCCGCTTGACCAGCTCGGCGGCGACCGTGATCGGGTCGGCCGGCTCGCCCTTGGCGTAGAGGTCGAGGATCGCGGTGTAGACCGTCTCATGGGCCGGGCGGTAGAAGTCGTGGCCCTTGATGATCTCCACGACGTCGGCGATGGCGTCCTTGGACAGCAGCATGCCGCCGAGCACCGACTGCTCCGCGTCGAGATCCTGCGGCGGCACCCGCTCGAAGCCGGGGGAGCCACCGTCCCAGCCGTCCTCCGAGCCCCGGTCGTGCCGGTCCTCGCGCCCCTTGCGGTCTCCGCGGCGCTGACGGGAAACGGGCAGACGGTCACTGGGACCGGTGTCGGCCCAGGGGTCGTCCAAAGGCTCGGGAATGCTCACCGGGCCACCTCCTCCCGTCCGCTTCGCGGACCTCGCCATGCCACTCTTTCTTACGGCACGGCACCGACAAACAGGCCGCCCGACTCCGCTTCCGGCGCGTCGAGTTCTGCGGGTTCCGAGGCCGGAACGGAGTGCGGGCGCCGGACCACGGTAGGCCGCTCCGCACCGTCAGCCAATCTGGTTATCCACAGGGCATGTGGACGACGGACCAGATGCTGTGGAGAACTCCGCCGAACCTGTGCACGGACCGGGGGACAGCACTGTGGACAAACTCATAGCCGACCGGCCATTAATGCCCTGACCTGCATGTTCTCCATCCACTGACTGTGGGGGAGAAAAACTTTTGCCCTCAGCTCAAGTTCGCCGCGCACCGCACACACCCGCGCGCGCAGCCAGGGCAAAAGTAAGGACTGAAATGACGTTGCATCTCTTACCTGTGGAAGATTAGATTAACCCCCATGACCCAGGCCTCCGCGACCCCGCCGTCCAGCCGCAGAAGGCATGACCGCGAGATCATCGCACTCGCCGTCCCCGCCTTCGGCGCACTCGTCGCCGAGCCCCTGTTCGTGATGGTCGACAGCGCCATCGTCGGCCATCTCGGCACCCCTCAACTGGCCGGTCTCGGCGTCGCCGCCGCGCTGCTGATGACCGCAGTGAGCGTCTTCGTCTTCCTCGCGTACGCCACCACCGCCGCCGTCGCGCGCCGGGTCGGCGCGGGTGACCTGCCGTCCGCGATCCGCCAGGGCATGGACGGTATCTGGCTCGCACTGCTGCTCGGTGCGGTCGTGGTGGCGCTCGCCCTCCCCTCCGCGCCCTGGCTCGTCGAGGTCTTCGGCGCATCCGATACCGCGGCCCCGTACGCCACCACGTATCTGCGGATCTCCAGCCTCGGCATCCCCGCCATGCTGGTGGTACTCGCCGCGACGGGTGTTCTGCGCGGACTCCAGGACACACGCACTCCCCTCTACGTCGCCATCGGCGGTTTCGCGGCCAATGGCGCGCTCAACGCGGCCCTCGTCTACGGCGCCGGCCTCGGTATCGCCGGATCCGCCTGGGGCACCGTGATCGCCCAGGTCGGTATGGCCATCGCCTATCTGATCGTGGTGGTGCGGGGAGCACGCCGGCATGGAGCCTCCCTGCGCCCCGATGCCGCCGGGATCAGAGCCAGTGCCCAGGCGGGCGTCCCGCTGCTCGTCCGTACGCTGTCTCTGCGCGCCGTCCTGATGATCGCCACCGCTGTCGCCGCCCGCCTCGGGGACACGGACATCGCCGCGCACCAGATCATCCTGTCGCTCTGGAGCCTCACGGCCTTCGCCCTCGACGCGATCGCCATCGCGGGACAGGCCATCATCGGCCGCTATCTCGGGGCGAACGATGCCAAGGGCGCACGTGAGGCCTGCCGCCGCATGGTGGAGTGGGGGCTCGGCTGCGGAGTGGTGCTCGGCGTACTGATCATTCTTGCCCGGCCCCTGTTCATCCCGCTGTTCACCAGCGACCCCTCGGTCAAGGACACCCTGCTCCCGGCACTGCTGGTGGTAGCGATCTCCCAGCCGATCGCAGGCGTGGTCTTCGTCCTGGACGGCGTACTGATGGGTGCGGGAGACGGGCGCTATCTCGCCTGGGCCATGCTGATCACCCTGGCCGTCTTCGCCCCGGTGGCCCTGCTCGTCCCCGCCTTCGGCGGTGGCCTCACCGCACTCTGGTGGGCCATGACCCTGATGATGGCGGTCCGGCTGGTGACCCTGTGGCTGCGTACCCGGTCGGGCCGCTGGATCGTCACCGGCGCCACACGCTGACCCAGCCACACCCACACGCGGGACCGGACACGCTGAAGCGAGCCGGCTCCACCCGCCGCCATCGTCGTTTCACGTGAAACCGAGGCCACGGCCACCGTCGTTTCACGTGAAACGACGAAGGGCCGCACCCACTGGGTGCGGCCCTTCACCTTGCTCTGCTGAGCTCTGCCCTTAGGCAGCAACGACCTCGATGCCGAGCTTCGCTGCGACCTCGGGGTGCAGACGCACGGACACCTGGTGTCCGCCGAGCGTCTTGATCGGCGAGCCGAGCTCGACGCGACGCTTGTCGACGTCGGGGCCACCGGCAGCCTTGATCGCCGAGGCGACGTCGGCCGGGGTGATGGAGCCGAAGAGACGGCCGGCGTCGCCGGAGCGAACAGCCAGACGGACCTTCACGGCCTCGAGCTTGGTCTTGATCTCGTTGGCCTGCTCGATCGTCGCGATCTCGTGGATCTTGCGGGCGCGGCGGATCTGCGCCACGTCCTTCTCGCCACCCTTGGTCCAGCGGATGGCGAAGCCACGCGGAACCAGGTAGTTACGGGCGTACCCGTCCTTGACGTCGACGACGTCGCCGGCGGCACCGAGGCCGGAGACCTCGTGGGTGAGGATGATCTTCATGCTCTTGTCACCCTTCCCTTATCGCGCGGTGGACGTGTAGGGCAGCAGCGCCATCTCACGGCTGTTCTTGACTGCCGTGGCGACGTCACGCTGGTGCTGCGTGCAGTTGCCGGTGACGCGGCGGGCACGGATCTTGCCACGGTCGGAAATGAACTTCCGCAGCATGTTCGTGTCCTTGTAGTCCACGTACTGGGTCTTGTCCTTGCAGAATGCGCAGACCTTCTTCTTAGGCTTGCGCACAGGCGGCTTCGCCATGGTGTTTCTCCTGTGTGATCAAGAAGTGGGGGTACGAGCTGCCCTAGAAGGGCGGCTCGTCCGAGTAGCCGCCGCCAGAGCCGCCGGAACCGCCGGAGCTTCCGCCCCAGCCGCCTCCGCCGCCCTGCTGGCCCCCGCTCTGCTGGCCGCCTGCCGGCGCGCCGGTGGCCCACGGGTCGTCGGCGGGAGCACCGCCGCCACCCTGCTGGCCACCGCCACCGGGACCGCCGCCCCAGTTGCCGCCGCCCTGCTGGCCGCCGCCGTATCCACCCTGGCCGCCCTGGCCACCGCGACCCGTGGTCTTGGTGACCTTGGCCGTGGCGTTCTTGAGGCTGGGGCCGACTTCCTCGACGTCCAGCTCGTAGACCGTGCGCTTGACGCCCTCACGGTCCTCGTAGGACCGCTGCTTCAGCCGGCCCTGCACGACGACGCGCATGCCTCGCTGGAGCGACTCCGCGACGTTCTCCGCCGCCTGACGCCAGACCGAGCAGGTGAGGAACAGGCCTTCGCCGTCCTTCCACTCATTGGTCTGCCGGTCGAAGATGCGGGGAGTGGACGCGACACGGAACTTCGCGACCGCCGCACCGGACGGGGTGAAGCGCAGCTCGGGGTCGTCGACGAGATTGCCGACGACCGTGATGACGGTCTCGCCTGCCATGGGTGAACCTCTCGGCGGGGATTGCTTCTGGCTGCTTGCTGCTACTCGAACCCGATGACCACTGAGCTAGATGCTCAGTGGGTCTCGGGACGGAGGACCTTGGTCCGGAGGACCGACTCGTTCAGGCTCATCTGGCGGTCGAGCTCCTTGACGATCGCAGGCTCGGCCTGCAGATCGATGACCGAGTAGATGCCCTCGGGCTTCTTCTTGATCTCGTAAGCGAGCCGACGACGGCCCCAGGTGTCGACCTTCTCAACCTTTCCGTTGCCCTCACGGACGACGGAGAGGAAGTTCTCGATCAGCGGGGAGACTGCTCGCTCCTCGAGATCGGGGTCGAGGATGACCATCACCTCGTAGTGACGCATGTGGAACCCACCTCCTTTGGACTCAGCGGCCACGGTCGTTCCGTGGCAGGAGGGTCGTGATGCGTAAGCAACAGTGTCTCCGAGTAAAACAGCCGCCACTGACAAATCCGCTCCGTGAAGAGGGACTCGCTCTGTGCTGACCTGGGCAGACACCGGTGCAGACCGTACAGAGTACCCGTAGACCGGCTTCCGGTTGAAATCCGGTGCCCGAAGGACGCAATCTGTACACATCGGATGTGAGCGGCGCTACAGTGCGCCGCCTTCCGGCCAGGAGGTACTCCATGGCACAGGCAATGCGACCCCGCCCCCCCGTTTCCCTCTTCGCCACGGACGGCAAGTCCCATCCGCTGCAGGACGGCCTGATGGCGGTGACCCTGGTTCTCGGCGCTCTCGCGTTCGTGACGGCGATGTTCCACAACCTGCACCTGATCAGCTCGTGGGCCGGTCTGATCGGGATCCTCACGGGCGCCTACGGGCAGTACATCTCGGTGACCACCCGCGAGAGGTTCCCGCTCATCCTCGGCCTCGGAGCGTCCGCCATCGGGTTCTTCCTGGGGATGGCCCACGGAGGCCTCTTCGGCGGTGTGATCGGCTGACCACGCCCCGCCCACGGCCGGGCACCGCCCCAAAGGGGACGGGACCCGGTCCGGGCGGGGCCAGACCGGGCGCTCCTCGGTCACAGTAGGCTTCGGCGCGAGAGCCGGAGCCCCTGACCGATGGGGACACACCTGCCGAGGAGCGCCCCGCATGAGCCTGACCCTGAGGACCATCAGCCGAGAGCAGCATCTGGCGTACATCCAGAGCCTGCCCTCGGCCAGTCACTGCCAGGTCCCGGCGTGGGCTGATGTGAAGACCGAATGGCGCTCGGAGAACCTGGGCTGGTTCGACCGCAACGGCGACATGGTGGGCGCGGGTCTCGTCCTGTACCGCCAGCTGCCCAAGATCAAGCGCTACCTCGCGTACCTCCCCGAGGGCCCGGTCATCAACTGGTACGCGCCCAACCTGGACGACTGGCTCAAGCCGATGCTCGCCCACCTCAAGCAGCAGGGCGCGTTCTCGGTGAAGATGGGCCCGCCGGTGGTCATCCGGCGCTGGGACTCGGCGGCCATCAAGTCCGGTATCCAGGACCCCGAGGTGAAGCGTCTGCGGGACGTCGAGGCCACGTACATCGAGCCGCGTGCCTTCGAGGTGTCGGACCGGCTGCGCAAGATGGGCTGGCAGCAGGGCGAGGACGGCGGCGCCGGGTTCGGTGACGTACAGCCCCGCTACGTCTTCCAGGTACCGCTGGCCAACCGTTCCCTGGAAGACGTCCTCAAGGGCTTCAACCAGCTCTGGCGGCGCAACATCAAGAAGGCCGACAAGGCGGGCGTCGAGGTCGTCCAGGGCGGCTACGAGGACCTCGCCGAGTGGCAGCGGCTGTACGAGATCACGGCCGTGCGCGACCACTTCCGGCCGCGCCCGCTCTCCTACTTCCAGCGCATGTGGACGGTCCTCAACTCCGAGGACCCCAACCGCATGCGGCTGTACTTCGCCCGGCACAACGGCGTGAACCTCTCCGCGGCCACGATGCTCGTCGTCGGCGGCCACGTCTGGTACTCCTACGGCGCCTCCGACAACATCGGCCGTGAGGTCAGGCCCTCGAACGCGATGCAGTGGCGGATGCTGCGCGACTCGTACGCGATGGGCGCGACCGTCTACGACCTGCGCGGCATCAGCGACTCGCTCGACGAGACCGACCACCTCTTCGGCCTGATCCAGTTCAAGGTCGGCACCGGCGGCGAGGCCGTCGAGTACGTCGGCGAGTGGGACTTCCCGCTCAACAAGCTGCTGCACAAGGCGCTCGACATGTATATGTCGCGCCGCTGATCCCGGTGACATCGGTGACGAAACCGGTGTCATTCGTTTCAATGGACACGCCGGCCGACGCGATCCCGTCGACGGACACTCCAGCAACTCCGTACACCTCTGACTCCACCGCAGCCACCAGAAAGGTTCCGGGCCGGCCATGGCGCTCTCCCTCTACGTCGACACCGCGCGCTGGCGGGCGCACCAGAAGTCCGTGATCGACCAGTTCCCCGGGCTCGTACCCGTCTGCAAGGGCAACGGTTACGGCTTCGGCCACGAGCGGCTCGCCGACGAGGCCATCCGCTTCGGCTCCGACACCCTCGCGGTCGGCACGACCTACGAGGCGGCCCGGATCAAGGACTGGTTCAGCGGCGATCTGCTCGTCCTGACCCCCTTCCGGCGGGGCGAGGAGCCGGTGCCGCTCCCCGACCGCGTCATCCGGTCCGTCTCCTCCGTCGACGGCGTGCACGCGCTGGTCGGCGCCCGGGTGGTCATCGAGTGCATGAGTTCGATGAGGCGCCACGGTGTGAAGGAGGAGGAGCTGGGGCTGCTGCACGCCGCGATAGAGGACGTACGGCTGGAAGGCTTCGCCATCCACCTGCCGCTGGACCGCACCGACGGCTCCGACGCCGTCGAGGAGGTCATCGGCTGGATGGACCGGCTGCGTGCGGCCAGGCTGCCGCTGCACACCATGTTCGTCAGCCATCTGCGCGCCGACGAACTGGCGCGGCTCCAGCAGCAGTTCCCGCAGACCCGCTTCCGCGCCCGGATCGGCACCCGGCTCTGGCTCGGCGACCACGACGCGACGGAGTACCGGGGTGCCGTCCTGGACGTCACGGCCGTCGCCAAGGGTGACCGGTTCGGCTACCGCCAGCAGAAGGTGGCCTCGGACGGCTGGCTGGTCGTCGTCGCCGGAGGTACGTCCCACGGGGTGGGCCTGGAGGCCCCCAAGGCCCTGCACGGGGTGATGCCGCGCGCCAAGGGCGTGGCCCGCGCCGGTCTGGCGACGGTCAACCGCAATCTGTCGCCGTTCGTCTGGGCCGGAAAGCAGCGCTGGTTCGCCGAGCCGCCGCACATGCAGGTGTCGATCCTGTTCGTCCCCTCGGACGCCCAGGAGCCGAAGGTCGGCGACGAGCTGGTGGCCCACCTCCGCCACACGACCACCCAGTTCGACCGCCTCGTGGACCGCTGACCCGGCCCGTACCGCGCGCCCCGCGACCGGGCACCCCGGCTGCGGGTCAGTCGGCGGCGGTCCGGTCGCTCGCCGTGCCCCATTCCACCCGCGGCCCCTCGACCGCGGACGCCGCGTGCCGGGACGGATGCACCGCCGGCCCCAGGACGAACGCGTCCGGCGCCCCGTCGAGGACCCCGCCCGAGGGATCGTCCGACCCGTCGCTCCGCACCCCGTCCCGCTCGGGCAGCAGGATGTCCCGTACGACCACGGCACAGAGGTACAGCGTTCCCATCAGGTGCAGGACGATCGCGAGCTGATAGCCGTCCTGCGGCAGCCCCTGGTGCTTGTCGCCACTGGTCGTGTACGCGAGGTACAGCCAGATCCCCATGAAGTACATGACCTCGCAGGCCTGCCAGACGAGGAAGTCGCGCCAGCGCGGCCTGGCCAGCACCGCCAGCGGGATCAGCCAGAGCACGTACTGCGGCGAGTAGACCTTGTTCGTCAGGACGAACGCGGCCACCACCAGGAACGCGAGCTGGGCGAACCGGGGCCTGCGCGGGGCCATCAGCGCCAGTGCGGCGATCCCCGCGCAGCACACGGCCATCAGCAGCACCGACGCCGTGTTCACCGTGCCGACGTCGATGGCCTTCCCCGTGCGCTGCGTGATGATCAGCCAGAACGAGCCGAAGTCGATCGGCCGTTCCTGGCTGAACGTGTAGAACTTCTTCCACCCCTCGGGGGCGAACAGCATCACCGGCAGGTTGACCGCCAGCCAGGCCGCCGCCGCGCCGATGGCCGCCTGCCCGAACTCCTTCCCTCTGCCCGCCCGCCAGCACAGCACGAGGAGCGGGCCGAGCAGCAGGACGGGATAGAGCTTGGCGGCCGTCGCCAGGCCGATGAGGACGCCGAAGGCGATCACCCGCCCCCGGGACCACATGAGCATCGCCGCGGCCGTCAGAGCGACGGCCAGCAGGTCCCAGTTGATCGTCGCGGTGAGCGCGAACGCGGGGGCGAGTGCGACCAGCAGCCCGTCCCAGGGGCGCCGCCGGTGCGTACGGGAGGTGCACACCGCGATGACCACGGCGCAGATCATCAGCATGCCCGCGTTGACCATCCAGAACATCTGCTCGCGCTGCTGGAGCGGGTCACTGTCCGGCGTCAGCGTCAGCCACGCGGCGACCTGCATGAACACCCCGGTCAGAACGGGGTATTCGAGGTACTGCATGTCACCGCCGATCTCGTCGAAGTACGGCACGAGACCATCGGCGAATCCCCGCCCCAGGAAGAGATGCGGGATGTCGGAGTAGCAGGCGTGGGTGTACTGCGAGGTGGCGCCCTTGAACCAGGCCCACTCGTAACAGGGGATCTTCTGCACCATGCCGAGTGCGAACATCCCGATCGCCACCAGGGCGATGACCCGCACGGGCGTCAGCGGACCGTCGCCGAGCCGCGCCCAGCGGCCCACCCGCCCGCCGATCAGCTCGCTGCCCGCTGCGGCGACCTCGTCCTGGCGCGTGGGCCGTACGACGGGCCGCTCCTGGTGCACGCTCGTGTCTTCTGCGCTTGGCATGCCGCACATCCTGCCGTACGGGGCTGTGGGCGGGGCGTGGCCGGGCCGGGGACACGACGAGGGCCGCCGCACCGGGTGTGGTGCGGCGGCCCTCGTCGGCCCGTGGAGTTCCGGGTGCTGGATTCCGGGCGGGCTGCCCGGTGGAGTCCCGGAGGGAGTGGCTAGCCCCCGCCGCCCCAGATGGTTCCGGTGTTCCCGTTCCCGCCGTTCCCGTTCCCGCCGCTTCCGTCGGCACCGCCCGTGGCGCCCTGGTTGGCTCCGGAGTTGGCGGATCCGTCGGTGGCTCCCGTGTCGGAGCCGCCGTCGGCACCGGCGTTGTTCCCACCGCCGTCCGCACCGGTGTTGGCACCGCCGCCGTTGTTGTTGCACTGCCAGTCGAGCGGGTTACAGGTGTTGGTCGGTGTGGGCGACGCCGTGGAGGGGTCGGGCGACGGCGTCGAGGGTGCCTCGCTGGAGGGGGTGTCCGAGGGGGTCGGGCTGGGCGTCGGGGTCGGGCTGACCGCACCACCGCCGTACAGCGTGTCACCCAGGGGCTGCGGTTCGGGGAAGCGCACGACCTTCTTCCCCTTCATCGCACCGGCCATGTAGTCGTGCCAGATCGACGCGGGGAACGAGGCACCGTGGATCTTCTTCTCGCCACCCGTGCCGAACATCTTCAGGAACTCACGGTCCTTGTTCTTCTCGTCGTCGTCCAGCCGGAACATGCTGATCGCGGTCGAGATCTGCGGGGTGTAGCCGACGAACCAGGCCGACTTGTTGCCGTCCGTCGTACCGGTCTTGCCCGCGACATCACGGCCGGGGAGCTGGGCGGGCGTACCCGTTCCGTTCTCCACGACGTTCTTCAGGACGTCCGTGACGTTGTCCGCGATGACGGGGTCGAAGGCACGCTTGGGCTTCTTCTGGTGCCGGTAGATGACGTTGCCCTTCTTCTTCACCTCGGTCACCGAGAACGGTTCGTTCTGCTGACCACTGGTGGCGAAGGTGGCGTAGGCGCTGGCCATCCGGATGGCGCTGGGCGAGGACGTACCGATGGAGAACGACGGCACGGTCGCGTTCGCCATGTAGTCGTCGTCACGCAGTCCCGCGGCGACGGCGACGTCCTTCACCTTGTCCGTCCCGACATCCATGCCGAGCTGCACATAGGGGGAGTTCGCCGACTCCTGCATGGCGTACCGCAGGTCGATGTCGCCGTAGTCGTGGTTGCCGTCGTTGGTCTGGAGCCAGCTGTTGTCGTTCTCGTCCTTCCAGACCTCGCCGTTGTAGTTCTTGATCTCCAGCTTGTCGTCACCGTTGTAGACGCTCTTCGGCGACACCAGGGTGCGCTCCGAATCGCCCTGCTCGGCCCCCAGCGACGGATCGCGCTTGCCGTACTGCATGGCCGCGGCCAGCACGAACGGCTTGAAGGTCGAGCCGACCTGCGCACCGGTCGGGTTGGCGTTGTTGGTGTAGTGCTCGGTGGCGTCCTGACCGCCGTACGTGGCGAGCATGGCGCCGGTCTTCGCGTCGATCGACGCCCCGCCGAACTCCACATGGGTGTCGGTCCCGGGGCGCTTCTCCGGGTCGATCTTGGCCTTGTAGACCTTCTCCACCGCGTCGCTGAGGGCCTTGACCTTGCCCTTCTCGAAGGTCGTGTGGATCTCGTAGCCGCCCAGGGCGAGGTCCTCGGCGTCGACCTTCGGGCTGCTGTTGTTGATGAAGTAGTTCTTGGCGAGGTCAACGAGGTAGCCGGTCTGACCGCCCAGCTGGGCGTTCTTCTTCGGCTTCAGCGGCATCGGGAACTCGGTGTACTTGTCGCGCTCCTGCTGCGACATCCGCTTGTCCTTGACCTGCTCGTTGAGGATCCACTCCCAGCGTTCCTTCGCACGCTTGGTGTTCGCCTTCGCGGAGGTCTTCTCCTTGCCGACCTCAGGGGCACCGGCCGGGTCGTAGTAGCTCGCGCCCTTGAGGAGGGTCGCCAGGAAGGCGCACTCGCTCGGGTTGAGCTTGGAGGCGTCCTTGCCGTAGTACGTACGGGCCGCCGCCTGGAGACCCGATGCGCCACGGCCGTAGTAGGAGACGTTGAGGTAGCCGGCCATCACGTCTTCCTTGTTGGCCGTACCACCGACCTTGAGCGTGATGAACAGTTCCTTGACCTTGCGGCTCAGCGTCTGTTCCTGGCTCAGCATCGAGTTCTTCACATACTGCTGCGTGATCGTCGAACCGCCCTGGGTATCACCGCCCTTGGCCATGTTGAACACGGCGCGGGCGATGCCCATCGGGTCGATGCCCCGGTCGTCGTCGAACGTCTTGTTCTCTGCCGAGATCACGGCGTTCCGCATCGCCTCGGGGATCTGCCCGTAGCTGATCACCTGGCGGTTGACCTCGCCTCCGGTCGCCACCATCTGCGTACCGTCGGCCCAGTAGTAGACGTTGTTCTGCGCCTTGGCCGCGTTGTTGACCTCCGGGGGGACGACCAGCGCGTACGCGATCCCGGCCGCGCCCATCAGGACCCCGAGGAAGCCCAGGCAGACGCCGGAGACCAGCTTCCACGACGGTACCCAGCGACGGAAGCCGTACTTCCCGTGGCGCGGGTAGTCGATGACACGCTTCTTGCCGGGGCGGCTGTCACCGCGTCCCCGGCCGCGCGGGCCATCGTGCCCGCCCCCTCCGCCACCGCGTCGTCGGCCGCCTCCGCCGGCCCCATGGCCTGCGGAGCCCGCCTCTTCGCCGCCCCGCCGCCGGCCGCCGCGCTGTGCGGCACGACGGGCCTCGGCGCGGCCCCCGTACGGGCGCTCCTCGCCATGGGGTTCGGAAGGTGACTCTGTTGTTGCTCTGCGTGACGGTGCCGCGCGGCGTCCTGTGGACTGCTGGGCGGCTCGTCTGGCCGCTGCACGCCCGCCACCTTGCGGCTCAGGCGTTTTGCGACGGTGCTCGCTCATCGAACGACTACTCCTCGGGCAGGCGAGAGCGCCTGGAAGCGGCAGTTGAGATCCGGTCCCCCCGAATTACGGACAAGCCCTGCGGAAGGCTTCCCCGCAGCGCATCCGCCAGTCCGCGATGACTGACGCCCGGCGGCGTCACTCGGTTCCCGGTGGTCTGCATGCCGCACAGACTACGCACGGTCAAAACCCACCTAGGGCCGAAGTTCACCCCAAATAACGCAAGTCGCTTCCTACGAATTGGTGATGTGACGCCGTTCACGAAGGCTCCCCTTGTCGAACCGTGCTGACCGATCTATCGTGCTGATGTATCGAGTCGATACATCAGCGCGGCATAAGTTCGCCGTAAGAGCTCCGCGGGAGCACTCGGAGAAGGAGGAGGCGAAGGTGAGCAGACGCTCCGGCATCCTCGAATTCGCCGTCCTCGGCCTGCTCCGCGAGTCCCCGATGCACGGCTACGAGCTGCGCAAACGCCTCAACACCTCGTTGGGGATCTTCCGCGCGTTCAGCTACGGCACGCTCTACCCCTGCCTCAAGACGCTGGTCGCCAACGGCTGGTTGATCGAGGAACCGGGAAGTGCCCCGGCAGACCTTCCGCCGGTCACCGGCCGGGCCGCGGCTCCCGCCTCGTCACTCGCGGGGCGCCGGGCCAAGATCGTCTACCGGCTGACGGCAGAAGGTAAGGAGCACTTCGAGGAGCTGCTCTCGCACACCGGACCGGATGCCTGGGAGGACGAGCACTTCGCGGCACGCTTCGCCTTCTTCGGTCAGACGGAACGTGAAGTGCGGATGCGCGTGCTGGAAGGCCGGCGCAGCAGGCTGGAGGAGCGTCTGGAGAAGATGCGCGCCTCCCTCGCCCGGACCCGTGAACGACTCGACGACTACACACTTGAGCTGCAGCGGCACGGCATGGAGTCCGTGGAGCGCGAAGTGCGCTGGCTGAACGAGCTCATCGAGAGCGAGCGGTCGGGACGGGATCAGCGACGATCCTCGCCCGAGGGCTCAGCTCAGCAGGACACATCAGGAGAGACGGGCGGCCTGCCCCGGCACCGGGGTAACACCCCGCCGGATCCGTCCGACGACACCGCCAAGTGAAGTCCCCGCAGTTCCGCAGGGCTTCATCCTTCATCGGTCATACCGAGAACACACAGGGAGCAACCGGAATGGGTTCGGTTCGCGTAGCCATCGTAGGCGTGGGCAACTGCGCCGCCTCGCTGGTGCAGGGCGTCGAGTACTACAAGGACGCAGATCCGGCCGGCAAGGTGCCCGGTCTGATGCACGTCCAGTTCGGCGATTACCACGTCAGCGACGTCGAGTTCGTCGCCGCCTTCGACGTCGACGCGAAGAAGGTCGGCCTCGACCTCGCGGACGCCATCGGCGCCAGCGAGAACAACACCATCAAGATCGCTGACGTGCCGAACACGGGCGTGACCGTTCAGCGCGGCCACACCCACGACGGTCTCGGCAAGTACTACCGCGAGACGATCGAGGAGTCCACCGAGGCGCCGGTCGACATCGTCCAGATCCTCAAGGACAAGCAGGTCGACGTCCTCGTCTGCTACCTGCCCGTCGGTTCCGAGGTCGCTGCGAAGTTCTACGCGCAGTGCGCCATCGACGCCAAGGTCGCGTTCGTCAACGCTCTCCCGGTCTTCATCGCCGGCACCAAGGAGTGGGCGGACAAGTTCACCGAGGCCGGTGTCCCGATCGTCGGCGACGACATCAAGTCCCAGGTCGGCGCCACCATCACGCACCGCGTGATGGCGAAGCTCTTCGAGGACCGGGGTGTCATCCTGGACCGCACGATGCAGCTGAACGTCGGCGGCAACATGGACTTCAAGAACATGCTCGAGCGTGAGCGCCTGGAGTCCAAGAAGATCTCCAAGACCCAGGCCGTCACCTCGCAGATCCGTGACCGTGAGCTCGGTGCGGACAACGTCCACATCGGCCCCTCGGACTACGTGGCCTGGCTGGACGACCGCAAGTGGGCGTACGTGCGCCTTGAGGGCCGTGCCTTCGGCGACGTTCCGCTGAACCTTGAGTACAAGCTTGAGGTGTGGGACTCCCCGAACTCCGCCGGTGTCATCATCGACGCCGTGCGTGCGGCGAAGATCGCCAAGGACCGCGGCATCGGTGGCCCGATCCTCTCCGCGTCCTCGTACTTCATGAAGTCCCCGCCGGTCCAGTACTTCGACGACGAGGCCCGCGAGAACGTCGAGAAGTTCATCAGCGGCGACGTCGAGCGCTGAATCGGCCGGCACGGCTGACAGCCTCACCAGGGCGATGAGCGGCAACGCTCCTCCCCTTGCCGTACGTCGGGGGTCCCCGGGCAATGCGCCCGGGGACCCCCGACGTGTGTGACGCTTGCTCACATGCCTGTCGCGCGTGATCTGCGCATACTCCTGCGCCTTCGGAACTTCCGTCGCCTCCTCGCCGTGCGGCTCCTCTCCCAGTCGGCGGACGGCGTCTATCAGGTCGCCCTCGCCGCACATGTCGTCTTCTCCCCGGAGAAGCAGGCCTCGGCCGGCGCGATCGCCTCGGCGATGGCCGTGCTCCTCCTCCCGTACTCCCTGGTCGGTCCGTTCGCCGGTGTCCTGCTGGACCGCTGGCCACGCCGTCAGGTCTTCCTGTACGGGAACCTGCTGCGCGCGGGCCTCGCCTGCTGCACGGCTCTGCTGATCCTGGGCTCGGTACCGGACTGGCTCTTCTACGCCTCGGCCCTCTGCGTCACGGCGGTCAACCGCTTCGTGCTGGCCGGCCTCTCCGCGGCGCTGCCCCGTGTGGTCGACGCCGACCGCCTCGTCATGGCCAACTCCCTCTCCCCGACCGCCGGTACGCTCGCGGCCACCGCGGGTGGCGGTCTCGCCTTCGTCGTACGCCTGCTGGCGGACGAGTCCGATGCCGCCGTGGTCACCCTGGGCGCGCTGCTCTATCTCCTGTCGGCACTGGCCTCGCTGAGCCTGCCCCGAAAGCTCCTGGGACCCGACCGCGACGGGGATCCCCTGCGGCTGCGGGCGGCGCTGGCCGTCACGGCCCGCGGTCTCGCCGCCGGACTGCGCCATCTGGCGGAAGGGAAGGACGCGGCCCGCGCGCTCGCCGCCATGACCGTGATCCGCTTCTGCTACGGCGCCCTCACCGTGATGGTGCTGATGCTGTGCCGCTACGCATGGTCGGACACCGAGTCCGACGGGCTCGCGCTGCTCGGCCTGGCGGTCGGGATCTCGGGCGCGGGCTTCTTCGTCGCCGCCGTTCTGACCCCCTGGGCGGTGGGGCGCGTCGGGCGGTACGGCTGGATGATCGTGTGCGCCGGGACAGCGGCCGTCCTGGAACCCGCGCTGGGGCTGACCTTCGCTCCGGCGCCGATGCTGGTCGCCGCGTTCGTCCTCGGAGTCGTGACACAGGGCTCGAAGATCGCGACGGACACGGTGGTGCAGACCTCGGTGGACGACGCCTTCCGGGGCCGGGTCTTCTCGCTCTACGACGTGCTGTTCAACGTCGCGTTCGTGGGGGCTGCCGCCGTGTCGGCCCTGATGCTGCCCCCGGACGGCAGGTCGGTCACCGTGGTGGTGGGAGTGGCCGTGCTCTACGCGGCCGTCTCGGTGGCGCTGTTCCGGTGGCGGCGAACGAGCGGCAGGCCTTAGCGGGACGGGCCAGGCATGGACGGAATCGGCAGGGCCACGCGGGCGACCGGGCGCGCGGTGCACTGCGCGGACATGCCGAGGGGCACTGTTTCACGTGAAACAGTGCCCCTCGCTCGACGATCCGCCGGTCATGTTTCACGTGAAACATGACCGGCGGATCGCTCAGCTCTGTGCGGCCCACCACTCCTTGAGTGCCGCCACCGCCGCCTCGTGCTCCATGGGCCCGTTCTCCAGTCGCAGCTCCAGGAGAAACGCGTAGGCCTTGCCGATCACTGGTCCGGGACCGACGTCCAGCACCCGCATGATCTCGTTGCCGTCCAGATCCGGGCGGATGGAGTCCAGCTCCTCCTGCTCCTGCAGCAGCGCGATGCGCTCCTCCAGCCCGTCGTAGGTCCGCGAGAGAGCATTCGCCTTGCGCTTGTTCCGCGTCGTGCAGTCCGACCGGGTCAGCTTGTGGAGCCGGTCCAGCAGCGGTCCGGCATCACGCACATATCTGCGCACCGCCGAGTCGGTCCACTCGCCGTCACCGTAACCGTGGAACCGCAGATGCAGTTCCACCAGCTTCGAGATGTCCTTGACCATGTCATTGGAGTACTTGAGCTCGGTCAGCCGCTTCTTGGCCATCTTGGCGCCCACCACTTCGTGATGGTGGAAGGAGACACGGCCGTCGCTCTCGAAGCGTCGCGTCCTCGGCTTGCCGATGTCATGAAGCAGCGCGGCGAGCCGGAGAACGAGGTCGGGACCGTCCTCCTCCAGGTCGATGGCCTGCTCCAGGACGGTCAGGGAGTGCTCGTAGACATCCTTGTGACGGTGATGCTCGTCACTTTCCAGTCGCAGTGCGGGAAGCTCGGGCAGCACCCGGTCCGCCAGGCCCGTGTCCACCAGCAGCCCCAGCCCCTTGCGGGGATGCGCGGAGAGAAGCAGCTTGTTGAGCTCCTCACGGACCCGCTCGGCGGAGACGATCTCGATGCGCCCGGCCATTTCGGTCATGGCCGTCACGACCTCGGGCGCGACCTCGAAGTCCAGCTGCGCGGCGAACCGCGCGGCCCGCAGCATGCGCAGCGGGTCGTCGGAGAAGGACTCCTCGGGCGTACCCGGAGTACGCAGCACCCGCTCCGAGAGATCCCGGAGACCGCCGTGCGGATCGATGAACTCCTTCTGCGGCAGAGCGACCGCCATCGCGTTCACCGTGAAGTCCCGGCGTACGAGATCTTCCTCGATGGAGTCGCCGTAGGAGACCTCCGGCTTGCGCGAGGTCCTGTCGTAGGCCTCCGACCGGTAGGTGGTGACCTCGATCTGGTAGCCGTCCTTCTGGGAGCCGACGGTGCCGAAGGCGATCCCGACCTCCCACACCGAGTCGGCCCACGGACGCACGATCCTGAGCACGTCCTCGGGGCGGGCATCGGTCGTGAAGTCCAGGTCGTTCCCGAGCCTGCCGAGCAGCGCGTCACGGACCGAGCCGCCCACCAGGGCGAGGCTGAATCCGGCCTCCTCGAATCGGCGGGCGAGGTCGTCGGCGACCGGGGACACCCGCAGCAGCTCACTCACTGCGCGGTGCTGCACCTGACTCAGGGCACTGGCGTTGTCTTCGTTGGCGTTCGGCACAACAGAAAAGGTTACGTGCATGGACCGGCCCGAGCGTCATCGTTTACCGGGACCCTGCAAGACTCTCCCGATCATGTCGCTCGGTCCCCAGCACTTCGCCCCCGCGCACATCGTTACCATGCGGGGACGCAGAACCGACAACGATCGACAGCAGCTGACGACGACGAGGGACGGGTAGGCGCGTGGCCGAGGCGGCAGACTTTCAGGGGATCAGTCCCTCTCCTGCCCGCCGGTGGCTGCGGCGCACAGCCGCCGCGGCGCTCGGAGCACCGTTGGTGGCCGCTCTGCTGACCGGCCCGGCCGCGCAGGCCGCTGAAACCGGCAAGGCTCCCACCGGTTCCCGTACGGTCGACGTGTCCCTGAACACCCTCTCCCCGAACGCACCGGTGGAGGGCGACACACTGACCATTTCCGGCACCCTGACCAACAAGGGCAAGGAAACGGTCACCGACGGCGAGGTCGGCCTGCGGGTGGGCCCGCGGCTGTCCAGCAGGGGCGAGATCGACGACGCGGCCAAGCGCACCGGTTACGTCCCCGGGGCGGACCCGGTGGAGATCGGCGGCAAGTACACGCTGAAGGTCCCCAAGCTGCGCAGCGGCATCAGCCAGGACTTCACGCTCGCCGTTCCCGTCGACAAGCTCGGGCTGGACGACGAGGGTGTCTATCAGCTCGGCGTCTCGCTCTCGGGCCGGACGTCCGGCAGCGGGTACGGGCAGGTCCTCGGCATCGAGCGTTCCTTCCTGCCCTGGCAGCCCGAGGACACCGACAGCAAGACCGGGATGACGTTCCTCTGGCCCCTGATCGCTTCCCCGCATGTGACGGCGGAGACGGGCTCGGACGAACAGCAGACACCGGTGTTCGCGAACGACGACCTCGCCGCGGAGCTGGCCCCCGGTGGACGGCTCGAACAGATGGTGTCGCTGGGCAGCCAGCTGCCGGTGACCTGGGTCATCGACCCCGACCTGCTGGCCGGCGTCGACGCGATGACCAAGAACTACCAGGTCAAGGTCGGTGACTCCACGGTCGCGGGGAAGAACCAGGACATCGCCAAGCAGTGGCTCACCTCGCTGGAGGCCGCGGTGGAGGACGACAAGGTGATCGCCCTGCCGTTCGCCGACCCCGATCTGGCGTCCATCGCCCATCGTGGCAAGAGCGTCTCCGGCACCCTGAGCCATTTGCAGACCGCCTCCGAAGTGGCCGCGAAGACGGTGGAGACCGTCCTGCACGTGAAGCCGTCCACGGACTTCGCCTGGCCCGTGAACGGCGCCATCGACCCGTCGATCGTCGATGTGGCCACCTCGGCGGGTGCCCACAAGGTGATCGCGCGCAGCGACAGCCTCCGGGAGACCGGCAACCTGCCGTACACGCCGACCGCGGCCCGGCCGATCGGCGGCGGCACCACCGCGGTCGTCGCCGACGCCCGGCTGTCCACCGCGTTCGACGGCGACATGTCGAAGGCGGGTGCCTCGACGCTCGCCGTCCAGAAGTTCCTCGCCCAGACGCTGGCGCTGACCGAGCAGGATCCGGAGAACGAGCGCAGCATCGTGGTGGCGCCGCAGCGGATGCCCACCGCCGCCCAGGCCCAGACGATGGCCACCGCCCTGCGGGCGCTCGGTGACGGTCACTGGACGCAGCCCCTGGACCTGGTGGCGGCGGCCGAGGTGAAACCCGACGCACGGGCCACCACGAAGGTGCCCAAGGCCTCCAAGTACCCCAAGAAGCTCCGCGACCAAGAACTGCCCACCCAGGCGTTCCAGGACATCAGGACGACCCAGGACTCGCTCAACAGCTTCCGGGTCGTCCTCACCCAGCCCGAGCGGGTCGTGACCCCCTTCGGCAACGCGATCAACCGCTCGATGTCGACGTCCTGGCGCGGCAGCCCGCTGGAAGCACAGCAGTACCGTGACTCGGTCCGCACCTATCTGCAGGGCCTCTCCAACGAGGTCACGCTCATCGAGAAGTCGGACGTCACCCTCTCCGGCCGCAGCGCGACGATCCCGGTGACGGTGCAGAACAAGCTGGTGCAGGGCGTCGACCATCTGGTCCTCAAGGTGACGTCGGACAACATCCGGCTCAAGTTCGACGATGACGGATCAGTGGCCGAGCTGCCGGTCAAGATCGCGGGCGGGCACAGCCAGTCGCTGAAGTTCGACGCGTCGGCCAACGCCAACGGCCAGGCGCGCGTCACCGCGCGGCTGTTCACCGAGGACGGAACGCCGTACGGCGAAGAGATGACGTTCACGGTGAAGGTGTCCGAAGTCACCCCCACCGTGCTGCTGGTGATCGCCGGCGGGCTGCTGCTGCTGGTCCTCGCCGGCGTCCGGATGTACACCCACCGCAAGCGCTCCATCGCAAGCGACACGGCGGACGGCAACGGCGGCGAACCCGAGCAGCCGAGTGACCCGACCCCGGACACCGGACCGGAAAGCGGGGCCCCGTCGGATACGGGTGAGAAAGTGGACCGTTGAGCGATGTCTGTCGTGGCCGGTCGGCCGGGGACGATGAGGTGGGGTTTCGATGAACGCGCCGTACGACGGTGACCGCGGCCAGGGTGTGGGCGGGGGAGGGTATCCCGGCGGGCCACCCGTGCCTCCGGGCTCCGGCCAGGACGGTCCGGTGCCATCCGACCCGTACCTCCAGCACGCCTACGAGCACGACCCCTACCGGGCGCAGGACCTCGCCGCCCAGGATCCGGTGAACGAGGCGCTCTACGACCGCGCCTCGCACCCACCGCCGCCGCCCGGCACCTACCAGGAGCCGCAGCCGCTCTACCAGCAGCCTCCCCCGGCCCCGTACGCCCCCGACCCGCGCCTCTGGGCCCAGACCCCGCCGCCCGAGCCCGCAGGCCCCTCCCGCCACCTGCCCTACGGCGACAACGCGGCGACCACCCAGTTCGTCGGAGTGGACGCGCTGGTCACACAGGCGTCCGACGACCGCGAGGAGCCGGACGCCTTCGCCCACCTCTTCCGTGACCAGGAAGGCACCGGAAGGCCGCCGGGTCCGCCGGAGCCCGAAGCCGCCCCGGCACCGGTACCTCCGAAGTCCGGCGGCCGCGCCTCCAGTCTGCTGAAGTCCAGCGCGCTGATGGCGGCCGGCACCCTCGTCTCCCGGCTCACCGGCTTCGTCCGCAGCCTGGTCATCACCGCCGCGCTGGGCGCCGCGATGCTCGGTGACAGTTTCACCATCGCGTACACCCTGCCGACGATGATCTACATCCTCACCGTGGGCGGCGGCCTCAACTCGGTCTTCGTACCCCAGCTCGTCCGCTCCATGAAGGACGACGAGGACGGCGGCGAGGCCTACGCCAACCGGCTGCTGACACTGGTGATGGTCGCGCTCGGCCTGATCGTCGCCGTGGCGGTCTTCGCCGCGCCGCTGCTGATCCATCTCATGTCGAGCACGATCGCGAACGACGCGGCGGCCGACAGTGTGGCCGTCACCTTCGCCCGGTACTGCCTGCCGACCATCTTCTTCATGGGCGTGCACGTGGTGATGGGGCAGATCCTCAACGCCCGCGGAAAGTTCGGCGCGATGATGTGGACCCCGGTCCTCAACAACATCGTCATGATCTTCACGTTCGGTCTGTTCATCTGGGTCTACGGCACCTCCGCCGAGTCCCGGATGGGGGTGGACACGATCCCGCCGGAGGGCGTGCGCCTGCTGGGTATCGGCACCCTGCTCGGACTGGTCGTCCAGGCCCTCGCGATGATCCCGTATCTGCGCGAGGCGGGGTTCCGCTTCCGCCCGCGCTTCGACTGGAAGGGCCACGGCCTCGGCAAGACGATCAAGCTGGCCAAGTGGACCGTCCTGTTCGTCCTGGCCAACCAGGCGGGTGTGCTCGTCGTCACCCAGCTCGCGACCTCGGCCGGCAAGCTCGCCGGCAAGGACGGCACGGGCTTCCTCGCCTACTCCAACGCCCAGCTGATCTGGGGCATGCCGCAGGCCATCATCACCGTCTCCGTCATGGCCGCGCTGCTGCCCCGCATCTCCCGGGCCGCCCACGACAACGACCCCGGCGCAGTCCGCGACGACATCTCGCAGGGGCTGCGCAACTCCGCGGTCGCCATCGTGCCGGTCGCCTTCAGCTTCCTCGCGCTCGGGCTGCCGATGTGCACCCTGCTGTACGCCTCCAGCGGCACCGAGGCCGCACGGTCCATGGGCTTCATCCTGATGGCCTTCGGTCTCGGCCTCATCCCGTACTCCGTGCAGTACGTCGTGCTGCGCGGGTTCTACGCCTACGAGGACACCCGCACCCCCTTCTACAACACGGTCATCGTCGCCGCGGTCAACGCCGCCGCCTCCGCGCTGTGCTACGTCGTGCTTCCCGCCCGGTGGGCGGTCGTGGGCATGGCGGCCTCGTACGGACTGGCCTACGCGGTGGGAGTGGGTATCGCCTGGCGACGGCTGCGCGACCGGCTGGGAGGCGATCTGGACGGTGCCCATGTGGTGCGTACGTACGCCCGGCTCTGCCTGGCGGCCATCCCCGCCGCGGTCATCGGCGGCGGCGTGGGCTACGCCCTTCTCGAACTCCTCGGCGACGGGGCTCTCGGCTCGCTCGTCTCGCTGATCTGCGGCGGCATCCTCCTCCTGGGCGTCTTCTTCACAGCCGCGAAGAAGATGCGCATCGAAGAGGTCAACGGCCTGATGGGTATGGTCCGGGGACGGCTCGGACGCTGAAGACACGTCCGACCGCACAACCATCGCCGGACTCCGCGTGTCGTGCATAGCGCCGGAGTGTGGGCACAATTGGCGTGACTGTGCAGAGCTGGCTGGCATCGCGCAACGGATGGGGAGGCAGGAACGACGGTGGCGGAACGTAGCACGGCTGCCGTCGACGTGGCCGACAACAGCGGCGACGAGCCGCTGACCGCCAAGGCGGACGAGGCCACGACCGACGGGACGGCGGAAGCCAAGGAATCAGCGGGCGAAGGCCCCAACGACGCGGACGGTGAGCGGGACAGCTCCGATGCCGTCCCGGCGACGCCCGATCTGCACAGCGGTCACAAACTCGCCAGACGCTACCGGCTCGAGGAGTGCGTCACCCGTCTGGACGGATTCAGCAGCTGGCGTGCCGTCGATGAGAAGCTGCGCCGCGCGGTGGGCGTTCATCTGCTCCCCGCCGACCACCCGCGCGCCCGCTCGGTGCTGGCCGCGGCCCGGTCCTCCGCCCTGCTCGGCGACCCGCGCTTCGTGCAGGTCCTCGACGCGGTCGAGGAGGACGATCTCGTCTACGTCGTCCACGAATGGCTCCCGGACGCCACCGAGCTCACCGCTCTGCTGGCCGCCGGACCGATGGACGCCCACGACGCCTATCAGCTCGTCAGCCAGATCTCCCAGGCCATGGCGGCCGCCCACCGCGAGGGGCTGGCCCACCTCCGGCTCACGCCCGGCGCCGTCCTGCGCAGCTCCACCGGGCAGTACCGCATCCGCGGGCTCGCCGTGAACGCCGCACTGCGCGGCATCACCGCCGAGCGCCCCCTGCGCACGGACACCGAGGCGATCGGCGCCCTGCTGTACGCCGCGCTGACCCAGCGCTGGCCGTACGAGAGCGACGCCTACGGCCTCTCCGGGCTGCCCAAGGGCATGGGGCTGATCGCTCCGGACCAGGTGCGGGCCGGCGTCCACCGCGGTCTCTCCGAGCTCGCCATGCGCGCGCTCGCCAACGACGGCGCCACGGCCTCCCGGCAGGAACCGCCGTGCACCACTCCCGACGAGCTGGCCAAGGCGGTCGCGGCGATGCCGCGCATCCTGCCGCCCGAGCCCACCTTCACCGCCCCGCCCGCGTACCAGCGCACCACCTACCAGCAGGGCACCTACGGACGCCCGTCGGCCCGTCCTGCCTCGGCGACCCAGCCCGTGATGACGGCACCGCCCGCCCCGCTCCAGAGCCGCACCGGAAGGGCCCTCAAGTGGGCCGTGTCCGCCCTGCTCATCGCCGCCCTGGGGCTCGGCAGCTGGCAGCTCGCCGAGACACTCCTCAACCACAAGAACGACAGCACGGACCCCGGCACCACACAGACCACCCCGGACGTCAACGACGACAAGAACGCCATCAAGGGCGGCAAGCCCATCACCATCGCCGGAGCACGGGACTACGACCCGCTCGGCGTGGACGGCTCCGAGAAGCCGGGGTCGATAAAGAACGTCCACGACGGAGACCCCAGCACCTTCTGGAACACCGACGGCTACTACAGCGCCGACTTCGGCCGGCTCAAGGAGGGCGTCGGCGTCGTTCTCGACCTCGGCAAGGTCCAGCAGGTCGGCTCCGTCGACGTCACCTTCCTCGGTGGCACCACCTCGGTCGAGCTCCGCACCACGGAGGACCCGTCCGTCCCCGCGCTGCCCGGCGGCTTCAAGAAGATCGCCGAAGGATCCGGAACAAAGGTGTCCCTCAAGCCCGGCAAGCCCGTGCAGGCACGGTACGTTCTGGTCTGGCTGACAAATCTGCCGCTGAGCGACGACGGGAACTACCGGGGCAAGGTCGCGGACATCAAGATCACCAGCTGACGGCACCAGGGGAGGGGGCTCACCGTTGGACGACGCCAGATTCGCCGACACAAGCGACCAGGATCTCCTGGCCCAGCACGTAGCAGGCGAACCGGACGCCTTCGGTGAGCTCGTACGCCGCCACCGCGACCGGCTGTGGGCCGTGGCACTGCGCACCCTCGGGGACCGCGAGGAGGCGGCCGACGCCGTCCAGGACGCCCTGGTGTCCGCCTTCCGGGCCGCCCACACCTTCCGCGGTCAGTCCGCCGTCACGACATGGCTGCACCGCATCACCGTCAACGCCTGCCTCGACCGCGCCCGCAAGGCCGCCTCGCGCAGAACGGCACCGGTCGAGGACGCCGAACGGTTCGATCAGCTCCTGGAGCCCCACGAGTCCGCCGAGGCACCCGCGGAACGTCAGGATCTGCACCGCCAGCTCCTGGCCGCCCTCACCACGCTGCCGCCCGAACAGCGCGCCGCGCTCGTCCTGGTCGACATGCAGGGCTACCCCGTCGCGGAAGCCGCCCGCATCCTCGACGTACCGACCGGCACCGTGAAGAGCCGCTGCGCACGCGGGCGGGCGAGACTGGCGCCCCTTGTCACCCATCTGCGCGGTGATGTCGGGGATAGTGGCAGCCTTTCCGTGGGAAGGAACCGGACGCCCGGGACATCCGTCCCATCGGCATCGGGACCAAGGGACTCGGAAACGAGTGATCCCGCGGCAGTGAAGGGAGGAGGTGGGCGCGCATGACATCCACGGCCGACACGGCTCAGCACCCCGATGTCTCGGAGATCTCCGACCTCACCGAAGGACTTCTTCCCCCCTCCCGCACGGCGGAGGTCCGCCGGCATGTCGACGGCTGCGCGCTCTGCGCAGATGTACGGACCTCGCTGGAGGAGATCCGCAGCCTTCTCGGCACACTCCCGGGCCCCCAGCCGATGCCCGAAGACATCGCCGGCCGCATCGACGCCGCTCTGGCCGCGGAGGCCCTCCTCGACTCCACCGTCCCCGGCGAAGAGGCCGATGTTTCACGTGAAACATCGGCCCCCACCAAGAGCCAGACGGATCCCGCCGAGCCCTCGGAAGCCCTGCCGGGACAGCGCACCCACGACATCCCTGCGGACCGGCCCGCAGGCCGCCCACCGGCACCCACAGGCCCCGGGCGCCGCGCCTCCGGGCGCCGCCGACGTACCGCGGTCCTCGGCGCGGCGTTCGGCGCCGCAGTGATCACCATGGGCGTCCTGTTCCTCCAGCCCTTCCAGGCCTCGCAGGACAAGACGACCAGCATGGCGGACCACAGCGCCGGCACCGACAAGAGAAGCGCCGGCAGCTTCTCGGAGGGCACCCTCGAAGAAACGGTCCAGGACCTGCTCAGCGCCACGACCGCCTCGAAGAGCCCCCGCGGCCAGAAGCAGCAATCGGACTCCGGCGCCAGGACGACCGGCGAAGTCGGCTCTCCCGAGGCCACAGAGGCCACCGCCCCGGACAAGCCGTTGCGCACCGCCACCGTGGACGTGCCCCCGTGCGTCCAGCAGGCCACCGGCCGGAACACCGCGGCCCTCGCCATCGACGAAGGCCGCTACCAGGGCAGAGACGCCTTCCTCGTGGTCCTCCCGCATGCCACCGACACCACGCGCGTCCAGGCCTATGTCGTCGCCGCCACATGCGTCGGCGCCGGCCCCGGGGCCAAGGGGCAACTGCTGCTCACCCGCCCCTACAGCCGCTCCTGAGCACGGCTCCGGCACGTCGGGAATGCATCGCCCGTAGGATCCGTTGGGTGGGGTGAGAGTCGTTGAACCGGCCCCAGTAGGCAGTAGGCAGTCTGCAGAGACGAGGAAGTAACCCGTGAGCGACGTCCGTAATGTGATCATCATCGGCTCCGGACCGGCCGGGTACACCGCCGCCCTGTACACCGCGCGGGCATCGCTGAAGCCGCTGGTCTTCGAGGGTGCTGTCACCGCCGGTGGTGCACTGATGAACACCACCGACGTGGAGAACTTCCCCGGCTTCCAGGACGGCATCATGGGCCCCGAGCTCATGGACAACATGCGCGCACAGGCGGAGCGCTTCGGTGCGGAGCTCATCCCCGACGACATTGTCTCCGTCGACCTCACCGGCGCCGTCAAGACGGTCACCGACACCGCCGGTACGGTGCACCGCGCGAAGGCCGTCATCGTGACCACGGGCTCGCAGCACCGCAAGCTGGGCCTGCCGAACGAGGACGCGCTTTCCGGACGCGGTGTCTCCTGGTGCGCCACCTGTGACGGCTTCTTCTTCAAGGACCACGACATCGCCGTGGTCGGCGGCGGCGACACCGCGATGGAGGAGGCGACCTTCCTTTCCAGGTTCGCCAAGTCCGTCACGATCGTCCACCGCCGCGACACCCTGCGCGCCTCCAAGGCCATGCAGGACCGTGCCTTCGCCGACCCGAAGATCAAGTTCGCGTGGGACAGCGAGGTCGCGGAGGTCCGCGGTGAGCAGAAGCTCTCCGGTCTGACCCTGCGCAACACCAAGACGGGCGAGACCTCGGAACTCCCGGTGACCGGCCTGTTCATCGCCGTCGGCCATGACCCGCGCACCGAGCTCTTCAAGGGTCAGCTCGACCTCGACGACGAGGGTTACCTCAAGGTCGAAGCGCCCTCTACGCGCACCAACCTGACGGGTGTCTTCGGCGCCGGTGACGTGGTCGACCACACCTATCGACAGGCCATCACGGCTGCCGGTACCGGCTGCTCCGCCGCTCTGGACGCCGAGCGCTTCCTCGCCGCACTGGCCGACGAGCAGCTCGCCGAGCCGGAGAAGACCCCGGCCGTCTGATCTTCCTCATCTCACCCCACAACGAGAATCTAAGGAGGCCGCCGTGGCCGGCGACCTGAAGCACGTTACCGACGCCACCTTCGACGAGGTGGTCCTCAAGAGCACCAAGCCCGTACTGGTGGACTTCTGGGCAGCCTGGTGCGGCCCCTGCCGCCAGATCGCCCCGTCGCTGGAGGCCATCGCCGCCGAGCACGGCGACCAGATCGAGATCGTCAAGCTCAACATCGACGAGAACCCGGCCACCGCCGCCAAGTACGGCGTGATGTCCATTCCGACGCTCAACGTCTACCAGGACGGCGAGGTCGCCAAGACGATCGTCGGCGCCAAGCCGAAGGCCGCGATCCTCCGCGACCTCGAAGGCTTCATCAGCGAGTAGCGCCACCCGCACGATGTTTCACGTGAAACGGGCCCGCCCCTCCAAGGGGCGGGCCCGTTCCGTTTCCCAACGGCGTCCGTTCAGAGCGGACGCAGTACCGGCTCCTTCTGCACAGCCCCCAGCAGCCGGTCGAGAGCGAGTTCGACGTCCTCCTTCCAGGAGAGCGTCGTGCGGAGCTCCAGCCTCAGCCGCGGATACGCCGGGTGCGGGCGGACCGTCTTGAAGCCGACCGCGAGCAGATGGTCGGCCGGCAGTACACAGGCGGGCTTCTTCCACCGGGCGTCCCCGAAGGCCTCGATCGCCTTGAACCCCCGTCGGAGCAAGTCCTTGGCCACCGTCTGCACCAGAACGCGTCCCAGCCCCTGTCCTTGATATCCGGGCAGGATCATCCCTGTGATGAGCTGAACGGCATCGGGGGACACGGGGCTGGTGGGGAACGCGGTCGATCGCGGGACATACGCGGGCGGCGCGTAGAGCACGAAGCCGGCCGGTACATCATCGACATAGACCACCCGGCCGCAGGAACCCCACTCCAGCAACACCGCCGAAATCCAGGCTTCCTTCTCCAGCTCGGGCCTGCCCGCCTTTACCGCGGCTTCCCCGCTGACCGGATCAAGTTCCCAGAAGACGCACGAGCGGCAACGCGAGGGGAGATCGGGAAGGTTGTCGAGTGTGAGCGGTACGAGTCGACGCCCCATGAAGGCGATTCCTCACTTCCTGCACCCGCCGCATCACGTGCGGCTGTCAGCGCACTCCGTTCGCGGAACAGACTGCCGACGAAACCTCCGACGGCCCCCAGGCCCAAACCGACAGTCAGCAGTCGGCTGCGGCTCACTGTTCGCACGGCCCTGCCCTCCTCCGAGGTGGATCAAGGTGGATGCGCCATACCAGAACGCATCGTATCCACCCAGAGATGCCGCGGATACCGAGGAAGAGCAAAGGGCGGGCCGTGTTCCGGAATCCATCGGAACACAGCCCGCCCCGCACAGGTCCTGCCGGTCTCAGCCCTCGTCGTCCTCGGCCGAGCCCTCAGCGGTTCCGCGCTCCAGCACCCGCCCCTCGCCCGGGGCGAGGCTGCCGAGAATCCGGTCCAGATCCTCCATCGAGGCGAACTCGACGACGATCTTGCCCTTCTTCTGACCGAGGTCGACCTTCACCCTGGTCTCGAACCTGTCGGAAAGCCTCGATGCCAGATCGCTCAGCGCGGGCGACACCCGTCCGCCGGCCCTCGGACCCTTCGACTTCGGTGAACTCGTGGGGCTCGACCCCATGAGCGTGACGATCTCCTCGACCGCACGCACCGAAAGCCCCTCGGCCACGATGCGATGGGCCAGCCGGTCCTGCTCCTCCGAGTCGTCCACGGACAGCAGCGCACGGGCATGGCCGGCCGAGAGCACGCCTGCCGCGACCCTCCGCTGCACTGGCGGCGAGAGCCGCAGCAGGCGCAGGGTGTTGGAGACCTGAGGACGGGAGCGCCCGATGCGGTCGGCGAGCTGGTCATGGGTGCACTTGAAGTCCTTGAGGAGCTGGTCGTACGCGGCAGCCTCCTCCAACGGGTTCAGCTGAGCCCGGTGCAGATTCTCCAGAAGAGCGTCCAGGAGCAGCTTCTCGTCGTCCGTCGCCCGGACGATGGTCGGGATCCGCTCCAGACCCGCCTCACGGCAGGCCCTCCAGCGACGCTCACCCATGATGAGCTCGAAGCGGTCCGGCCCCACCTTCCGCACGACAACGGGCTGGAGCAGACCGACCTCCTTGATGGAGGTGACGAGTTCGGCGAGAGCATCCTCGTCGAACACCTCCCGGGGCTGCCGGGGGTTCGGTGTGATCGACCCGATGGGCACCTCGGCGAAGTACGCCCCTGCGGAGCCCGTCGCCCCGGTGGTCTTCTCAGGCTCGGCCTCCGGAGAGCTCGGTTCCGGCACCACCGGAGCCTGCGGAAGGGTGGTCACCTTCGCGGCGGCCACTCCACGCTCCGCCGTCAGTACCGGACCCGCGCCGGCCGTCCCGGGGGACGGCACCTGCTTCTCCTGCGGAGCCGCGGGGATCAGCGCACCGAGCCCACGCCCCAACCCTCTACGACGCTCACTCACTGAATGCCCTCCGAGATGCTCTGCTGGCTGTTCTGACTGCCCGTGTGGGCATGCTGGGCCTCGTAATGCACCCCGACGCCCCGCAGGGCGATCTCACGAGCCGCTTCAAGATACGACAGCGACCCGCTGGATCCCGGGTCGTAGGTCAGCACGGTCTGCCCATAGCTCGGAGCCTCCGAAATACGCACCGAGCGCGGAATGCTCGTCCGCAGCACTTCCTTGCCGAAATGGGTTCGGACCTCTTCGGCGACCTGCGAAGCGAGCCTGGTCCTGCCGTCGTACATCGTCAGCAGGATCGTCGACACATGCAGATCCGGGTTCAGGTGTCCGCGCACCAGGTCGACGTTCCTCAGCAGCTGCCCCAGTCCCTCCAGCGCGTAGTACTCGCACTGGATGGGGATCAGCACCTCGGCTCCGGCGACCATCGCGTTGACCGTCAGCAGGCCGAGCGAAGGCGGGCAGTCGATGAGGATGTAGTCCAACGGCTGCTCATACGCCTGGATCGCCCGCTGAAGCCGGCTCTCCCGCGCCACCAGCGACACCAGCTCGATCTCCGCACCGGCGAGATCGATGGTGGCGGGAGCGCAGAAGAGACCTTCGACGTCCGGGACCGGCTGGACCACCTCGGAGAGCGGGCGGCTCTCCACCAGGACGTCATAGATGGAGGGAACCTCGGCGTGGTGGTCGATCCCCAGAGCCGTGGAAGCGTTGCCCTGCGGGTCGAGGTCGACCACCAGAACGCGCGCACCGTGCAGGGCCAGCGAAGCGGCAAGGTTGACCGTCGAGGTCGTCTTGCCGACCCCGCCCTTCTGGTTGGCCACCACCATGACGCGGGTGCGGTCGGGGCGGGGCAGCCCCTCGCCGGCGCGGCCGAGGGCCTCGACCGCCAGCTGGGCCGCACGACCGATGGGTGTGTCGTCCAGCGGCGGCGGTGTTTCACGTGAAACACCCTCCCCCGCGGACTCGGTTCGGGGACCGGGGACCGGATCGGTCATCGGTCCCGCGATGTTGGCGTCGGACCGCAAGGATTCACTCTCCTCGACTTCAGGCTCGCAATGAACAGAGCCTGCCATGCTTTCGGGGTCGTGAACCAGCGAGGCCCGCTGTTCTGTGGATGAATCCACTTCTGTGGACAACTCGGTAGCTCTTACGGGCCCGGCAGCCCTCACGGGCTTACGGTCGCGCGGCGTGGCAGCCGCACGACCGCGGCTGATGATTCCCTGCAGCAGAGAGCGACGTTTCACGTGAAACACGATGCCCCCGCAGCCCAACTACCAGGCCACGACACTCCGCACGCGCACGTATGACCTCTTCACCGGAGCAACGCCAACAAGTGAGGCACACCGCGGATAACGGACAACCGTGTATCGCCGCCCCGCGCGACCGGTCGGACGTCAGCGCCGCCGACGTGTCCGGCCCACCCTCGCGGCCTTGGCCCTCTTTGCGGCGAACCTCACACCACCCGGGCTCTCCCCGACCACCACACGCACCACCGTGGACAGCGGGTCGACCACACCCTCACCGACGTGCAGCACCTCGGTCTCGACCACGCCGAGCTTGCTCAGTGCGGCACGGGCCCCCTGGATCTCCTCCTCGGCCGTGTCGCCCTTCAGCGCCAGCATCTCGCCGTAGGGACGCAGCAGGGGAACGCCCCAGCCCGCGAGCCGGTCCAACGGGGCAACCGCGCGAGCGGTCACCACATGAACGGGCTGGAGCGAGCCGAGGACCTCTTCGGCCCGGCCACGGACGACCGTCACATGGTCCAGGCCCAGCAGCTCGACGACTTCCTGAAGAAAATTGGTCCGGCGCAGCAGCGGCTCCAGCAGGGTGATCTTCAGATCCGGGCGCACGAGAGCCAGCGGAATACCGGGAAGGCCGGCCCCCGAGCCCACATCGCACACCGTGACACCCTCGGGAACCACCTCGGAGAGCACCGCGCAGTTCAGCAGGTGCCGCTCCCACAGCCGCGGCACCTCACGCGGGCCGATCAGGCCGCGCTTGACCCCGGCGTCCGCGAGGAGCTCCCCGTACCGGACAGCCTCCGGGAAGAGCTCTCCGAATACCGCCTGCGCCTCTTCAGGCGCCTGGGGGAGCTCTGCTGCCTCCGTCACGGGGACCGTCCTTCCGTACCGCACTAGCGCACTGTGGGTGGCTGACTATCAGGCTGACAAAGATCGGCCCCGCCTGCGAACAGACGGGGCCGACAGTACAAGGATCCGGTCAGGCCGGGAGAACGACGACGAAGCGCTGCGGCTCCTCGCCCTCGGACTCGCTCCGCAGACCGGCTGCCGCGACCGCGTCGTGCACGACCTTGCGCTCGAACGGCGTCATCGGGTCCAGCTTCATCGGCTCGCCCGAGGTCTTCACCTCGTCCGCGGCCTTGGCACCCAGCTCGGCGAGGACCTCACGCTTCTTGGCCCGGAAACCGCCGATGTCCAGCATCAGACGGCTGCGGTCACCGGTCTCGCGGTGCACGGCCAGACGCGTCAGCTCCTGAAGCGCCTCCAGCACCTCACCGTCGCGGCCCACGAGCTTCTGCAGTTCACGTGCCGAGTCGCTGATGATCGAGACCGCGGCCCGGTCCGCCTCGACGTCCATGTCGATGTCGCCGTCGAGATCGGCGATGTCGAGCAGGCCCTCAAGGTAGTCGGCTGCGATCTCCCCTTCCTGCTCAAGGCGGGTCAGGGTGTCGCTGCTGCCCTCAGCGGCCGTGGAGGTGGTGCCTTCCGTCACGGATGGACTCCTTCTTACTTCTTGGACGGGTGCTTGGGCCGCTGCGGGCCCTTGCGCTGTCCGGACTTGGCTTGGCGTGAGGAGCCGGACGCGGGCTTGCCCGCCGCCTTCGGCTTGTCGTCGTCCTGCGAGGCGTCGCGCTTCTCCAGCGAGGTCTTGGAGCCCGAATCAGCGGAATCGGAGTCCTTCGCGCCGCCGGCCGTGGCGGCCCCCGTCTGCCGCTTCGCCTTGGTCTGCCGCTTGGGCTGGTGCCGCTTCTGCGCACCGCCGCCCTCGGCCTCGGCAACAGCGGTGTCGCTCTTGGCAACCGTGCCGTCCTCCTGGGCCGCGAGACCCAGCTTGGCCAGACCGGTGATGAACTTGCGCTCGATGTCGTTGCGGTCCGGGCCCTTGGCGACGATCCGCTTGACGGTGTTGCGCCGCGTCCGGCCGCGGACCTCGCCGCGGGCGGTCACGCTCTTCAGCAGACGTCCCAGGTACTGGTCCTGCGCCTTGCTGCCCGGCGTCGGGTTCTGGTTGATCACGTACATCTGCTGACCCATGGTCCAGACGTTGGTGGTCAGCCAGTAGACGAGGACACCGACGGGGAAGTTGATGCCCATCACGGCGAAGATGACCGGGAAGATGTACATCAGCATCTTCTGCTGCTGCATGTACGGGGTCTTCACCGTCAGGTCGACGTTCTTCGTCATCAGCTGGCGCTGCGTGAAGAACTGCGACGCGGACATCATCACGATCATGATCGCGGTGACGACCCGGACGTCGGTCAGCGAGGCGCCCAGCGCCTGGACCTTCTCCTCGGAGTCCATGAACTTCGCGGCCAGCGGGGCGCCGAAGATGTGTGCCTGCCGGGCGCTGTCGAGCAGCGGCTGGTCGATCACACCGATCGTCTTGCCCGAGGCGATCGCCGAGAGCACGTGATACAGGGCGAAGAAGAACGGGGACTGCGCCAGGATGGGAAGGCACGAGGAGAGCGGGTTGGTGCCCGTCTCCTTGTACAGCTTCATCATCTCTTCGGACTGACGCTGCTTGTCGTTCTTGTAGCGCTCCTGGATCGCCTTCATCTTCGGCTGGAGCACCTGCATGTTCCGGGTCGACTTGATCTGCTTCACGAAAAGCGGGATCAGGCAGATCCGGATCAGCACCACCAGGGACACGATGGACAGGCCCCAGGCCCAGCCCGTGTCATCACCGAAGATCGCCCCGTACAGCTTGTGGAACTGAACGATGACCCACGAGACAGGGGTGGTGATAAAGCTGAACAGACTGGCAATCGTGTCCACTAATCAGGCTCCTTGAGCTTTGGGCGAGGTCTCTGTGGCCGAGCTGGGAGGTTCGGGGACCGAGCCTCCGGGCGGCACATCAGCGGCGGAGTCCCCGCCCTTGCCACCGCGCAGAGCGTTGCGCAGCAACTCGTGCCAACGCGGGCGCCTGCGTGGCGGGACATGATCCACACCGCCGGGTGACCACGGATTGCATCGCAGGATGCGCCATGCGGTCAGCGCTGTTCCCTTGATCGCACCGTGCCGGTCGATCGCCGTATATCCATAGTGGGAACACGACGGGTAGTAACGGCAGACAGGCCCGAGAAGTGGGCTGATCGTCCACTGGTACAGCTTGATGAGAGCCAGCAACGGGTACTTCATCGCGCGCCCCCTCCCAGCAGCCGCTGCAGGGCGGCGTCCAGGTCTCGGGCCAGCTGTGCATGGTCGGCGTCGCCCGATCCGGGCAGCGCTCGTACGACAACAAGGCTACCGGGGGGCAGCTCAGCCAGCCGTTCGCGGACCAGATGGCGAAGCCTTCGCTTCACGGCGGTGCGTACGACCGCTCCACCCACAGCTTTGCTGACAACGAAACCCGCACGCGGCGGGGGAACAGTCTCCCCAGTCACGTGCGGGTCCGTTGCACCGCTGCTCAGATGGACGACGAGTAGCGGACGTCCGGCTCGACGTCCTCGTCGTACTGCGGTCGCGAAGTCCTCGCGCCGCCTCAGCCGATTCTCGGTAGGCAGCACGTCATGACCTGTAAGCGATCAGGCGGACAGGCTGCTGCGGCCCTTGCCACGGCGGTTCGCGAGAATCGCACGGCCGGCACGGGTACGCATACGCAGCCGGAAGCCGTGGGTCTTGGCGCGACGACGGTTGTTCGGCTGGAAGGTGCGCTTGCTCACTCGGGGGCTCCAGAAATGATTCGTGTGTTGGCGGGACATCGCCTGGCTGTCACCGTGCGCCCACGAGGAACTCGCGTAAACGCCTTAGTGCACCGCTTCACAATCACAGATCGTGATCTTTGCCCATCGGAGGCAGGCGGCAGCAGCCATCGACAACTCGACCTGGTCACGGTACGCGCGGCTACGCCATCCGGTCAAACCGGCCCCGCACAGGCCCCCACTATGCACAGCCTGTGGACAACAACTTGAACCACGCGGGTCGGCCTGACTACCGTGGCTGAACTCCGGTTCTTTTCCTTCCCGCCTGCCGGGCCTCACCCGACCCGACCCATCCCGTCCCGAGAACCACACATTCGTGGGACCTGCGAGAGAGCGTGCCCCGTGGCTGACGTACCTGCCGATCTTGCCGCAGTGTGGCCACGAGTGCTGGAACAGCTCCTCGGGGAGGGCCAGCAGGGCATCGAGCCGAAGGACAAGCAGTGGATCGAGCGCTGCCAGCCGCTGGCACTCGTCGCCGACACCGCACTCCTGGCCGTCCCCAACGAATGGGGCAAGCGTGTCCTGGAGGGCCGGCTCGCGCCGCTCATCAGCGAGACGCTCACCCGTGAGTGCGGCCGTCCGATCCGGATCGCGATCACCGTCGACGACTCCGCCGGCGAACCGCCCACTCCGCCGGCGCCCCCGATGCACCAGTCGCACCAGCAGCCCCACCAGGGCCAGCAGGCGCACCGCTACCAGGGGCAGCCGCTCGACGACTCCCCGCACAACGACGGGTACGACAATTACGGGCACCGGCCCTCGGACGACGGCATGCCGACCGCCCGCCCGGCCTACCCCGACTACCAGCAGCAGCGCCCCGAGCCCGGCGCCTGGCCGCGCACCCAGGAGGACCTCTCCTGGCAGCAGCCGCGGCACGGCGGCTACCAGGACCGCGAGCAGCATTCCGAGCCGTGGCGCGAGCCGTACGGCACCGGGCGCCCCCAGCAGCCGCAGCACGACTACCGCTCGCAGCCGCCGGAGCGCCAGGGCTACGAGCAGCGCCCCGAGCGTCACGACATGCAGGAGCAGCAGCCGCAGCACCGCCAGGGCGGTCCCGGCCCCGGTCGTACCGGAGGCGGCGGCCCCGGCCCGATGGGCGCCCAGTCGGCGCCCCCGCCCGGTCCCGGTGAGCCCCACGCCCGGCTGAATCCGAAGTACCTCTTCGACACCTTCGTCATCGGCGCCTCCAACCGGTTCGCGCACGCCGCGGCCGTCGCCGTCGCCGAGGCGCCCGCGAAGGCGTACAACCCCCTCTTCATCTACGGGGAGTCCGGACTCGGCAAGACCCACCTGCTGCACGCCATCGGGCACTACGCGCGCAGCCTCTATCCGGGCACCCGGGTGCGGTACGTGAGCTCGGAGGAGTTCACCAACGAGTTCATCAACTCGATCCGCGACGGCAAGGGCGACACGTTCCGCAAGCGCTACCGCGACGTGGACATCCTGCTGGTCGACGACATCCAGTTCCTGGCGAGCAAGGAGTCGACGCAGGAGGAGTTCTTCCACACCTTCAATACGCTCCACAACGCCAACAAGCAGATCGTGCTCTCCTCCGACCGGCCGCCCAAGCAGCTGGTGACCCTGGAGGACCGGCTGCGGAACCGGTTCGAGTGGGGCCTCACCACCGACGTACAGCCGCCCGAGCTGGAGACGCGCATCGCGATCCTCCGGAAGAAGGCGGTGCAGGAGCAGCTCAACGCCCCGCCGGAGGTGCTGGAGTTCATCGCCTCCCGCATCTCGCGCAACATCCGCGAGCTGGAGGGCGCGCTGATCCGGGTGACGGCCTTCGCCAGTCTCAACCGGCAGCCGGTCGATCTCGGGCTGACCGAGATCGTGCTCAAGGACCTGATCCCGGGCGGCGAGGACTCGGCCCCGGAGATCACCGCGCCGGCCATCATGGCGGCGACGGCGGACTACTTCGGTCTGACGGTGGAGGACCTGTGCGGATCCTCCCGCAGCCGCGTCCTGGTGACGGCGCGCCAGATCGCGATGTACCTGTGCCGTGAGCTGACGGATCTCTCCCTGCCGAAGATCGGCGCGCAGTTCGGCGGCCGGGACCATACGACGGTGATGCACGCGGACCGGAAGATCCGGGCGCTGATGGCGGAGCGGCGCTCCATCTACAACCAGGTCACCGAACTCACCAACCGCATCAAGAACGGCTGACGCGCGCGGCGTACACCGCGCCGCGCGCACGAAAGGCGCCCCGGAAGGACTCCACGGTCCTCCGGGGCGCCTTTCGTCGTGCCTGCCGTCCCCGCCTGTCGAGTCCCCGCAGCCCGCCCCGCGCTCTTCGACACGCCGGAGCGGAACGTGTGGTGACACTCTCGCCGGACGTCCTCGCGCCCCTGTGCCGACGCCCCGGCGGCGTCTCGATCGGCGCTGAGAAGCCTCTGAGGCTCTCCAGCGGCTCCTCCGAAGGGTCCTGGAACGCCCAGGAGAGCCGCTGAAGGGCTCCTGGAGAACTCCTTTAGGGCCTCAAAACCTGCCCCGAGCGCGCCCCGGAACCCCGGCCCGGCCCCTCCCTCGCGCCACCGCTGTTCGAATACGGGCCGTCGAGTGCCCCTTCTCCACAGATGTGCGAGGAATCTTCCGTCCACAGCCTGGGGAACACGAAGTTGTCCATATTGCGTCCACAGGGGCAGCTGTCGATACTCCATCAGACCAGGTCAGGTGCCTGGGGATTTGTGGTCAACAATGATCCACAGCCTGTGGACAAAGTTTTGGCCCACAGGGAGCCTCCGAGGTTGTCCACCGTCGGCCCACAGGCGGATCGGTGTTGTCCCCAGCTTCTCCACAGCCCTGTCCACTGTTCGGCAACCCAACATGCCCTTTCACCGCCGAGAGTGAAAGGCGTCACACCAAGAGGGTCGGTTGGGCTGTGGGGAACATGGGTAAAGCTGGGGACAGGTCTGGGGAGAAGTGGCCCCCTCCTGTGCATCGGGTGTGCAGAACTTTTCTGTGTCCACAGAAGCGCCTGGTTGTCCACTGCTGCACCCACAGGCGCAGTGGATAAAAAACCGGCTCTGACCTGCGCAAACGACGTTATCCACGGTTTCCACAGGGCCTACTACTACTACCACTCAGAGTTAGCCAGGGATCCGCTTCGAAGTGGGGCCTGTGTACAACTCGACCGGCGAGTGCCGCGACGCTCTTGGCGCGACTTGACCCCGAGCAGCAACGACTGTCGGTGCCGTACGTCAGACTGGACCCCGGCGTCCTCCCCAGCCCATCGGCGGGGAGACCCCATCCAGACGACGAAGGCCAGCAGGGCGAGCGAGCAACAGCAGGAGGCGGTTTCCGGTGAAGATCCGGGTGGAGCGCGATGTACTCGCGGAGGCGGTGGCCTGGGTGGCCCGCAGCCTCCCGGCACGGCCGCCGGCGCCCGTTCTCGCGGGCCTTCTGCTGAAGGCTGAGGACGGGGCCCTCAGCTTCTCCAGCTTCGACTACGAGGTCTCGGCCAAGGTCTCGGTGGACGCCGAGATCGACGAGGACGGCACGGTGCTCGTCTCCGGCCGTCTGCTCGCCGACATCTGTCGTGCCCTGCCCAACCGGCCGGTGGAGATCTCCACCGACGGTGTGCGGGCCACCGTCGTCTGCGGCTCCTCGCGGTTCACACTCCACACCCTTCCTGTGGAGGAGTACCCGGCGCTGCCGCAGATGCCGACCGCGACGGGCACCGTCCCCGGTGAGGTCTTCGCCTCCGCCGCCGCCCAGGTGGCCATCGCCGCCGGCCGTGACGACACGCTGCCCGTCCTGACCGGTGTGCGGATCGAGATCGAGGGCGACACCGTCACCCTCGCCTCCACCGACCGCTACCGCTTCGCGGTCCGCGAGTTCCACTGGAAGCCGGAGAACGCGGACGCCTCGGCCGTGGCCCTGGTGCCCGCCAAGACGCTCCTGGACACGGCCAAGGCGCTGACCAGCGGCGACACGGTGACACTGGCGCTGTCCGGATCCGGTGCGGGCGAGGGGCTGATCGGTTTCGAGGGCGCGGGCCGCCGCACGACGACGCGACTGCTCGAAGGCGATCTGCCGAAGTACCGGACGCTCTTCCCCACCGAGTTCAATTCGGTCGCGGTGATCGAGACCGCGCCGTTCGTCGAGGCCGTCAAACGTGTGGCGCTGGTCGCCGAGCGGAACACCCCGGTGCGGCTCAGCTTCGAGCAGGGCGTCCTGATCCTCGAGGCCGGCTCCAGCGACGACGCACAGGCTGTGGAGCGGGTCGACGCGGTGCTGGAGGGCGACGACATCTCGATCGCCTTCAACCCGACGTTCCTGCTGGACGGTCTGAGCGCGATCGACTCCCCGGTCGCCCAGCTCTCGTTCACGACCTCCACCAAGCCCGCCCTGCTCAGCGGCCGACCGGCCGTCGACGCGGAGGCGGACGACGCGTACAAGTACCTGATCATGCCGGTCCGCCTCTCCGGCTGACCTCGCGGATCCGCGAGACGGTCCACGCACGGCAGTTTCCGGCGGGCACGCTCAGCGCTGAGCATGCCCGCCGTTCTGTCCCCGGCCGGGCGTAGGCTCGGCCCTGGGTACGAATCGGCACAACGCTTAAGGAATCTCTGATGGAGCTCGGTCTCGTCGGCCTCGGCAAGATGGGCGGCAACATGCGCGAGCGCATCCGCCGCGCAGGCCACACCGTCATCGGTTACGACCGCAACCCGGACGTCTCCGATGTCCAGAGCCTCGAAGAGCTCGTGGGCAAGCTGAAGGGCCCGAGGGTCGTGTGGGTGATGGTCCCGGCCGGTGCCGCGACCCAGTCCACGATCGATGAGCTGTCGGCGCTGCTGTCCCCCGGCGACATCGTCGTGGACGGCGGGAACTCCCGCTGGACGGACGACGAGAAGCACGCCGTCGAGCTGGGCATCAAGGGCATCGGCTTCGTCGACTGCGGCGTCTCCGGCGGTGTCTGGGGCCTGGAGAACGGCTACGCGCTGATGTACGGCGGCGACGCCGAGAACGTCGCGAAGGTCCAGCCGGTCTTCGACGCCCTCAAGCCCGAGGGTGACTTCGGCTCCGTACACGCGGGCAAGGTCGGCGCCGGCCACTTCGCGAAGATGGTCCACAACGGCATCGAGTACGCCATGATGCAGGCCTACGCCGAGGGCTGGGAGCTGCTGGAGAAGGTCGACTCCGTCACCGACGTGCGTGAGGTCTTCCGCTCCTGGCAGGAGGGCACGGTCATCCGTTCCTGGCTGCTCGACCTGGCGGTCAACGCGCTGGACGACGACGAGCACCTCGACAAGCTCCGGGGCTTCGCCGCCGACTCGGGCGAGGGCCGCTGGACGGTGGAGGCCGCGATCGACAACGCGGTGCCGCTGCCCGCGATCACGGCGTCCCTGTTCGCGCGGTTCGCCTCGCGTCAGGACGACTCCCCGCAGATGAAGATGATCGCCGCGCTGCGCAACCAGTTCGGCGGGCACGCGGTCGAGAACAAGAAGTAGTCCCAGCAGCACACGGCGGAACAGGAAAGTCGGGAGGTCGGCGCGGATGCACGTCACCCATCTCTCACTGGCCGACTTCCGCTCGTACGCCCGGGTCGAGGTCCCGCTCGACCCGGGCGTCACCGCGTTCGTGGGGGCCAACGGCCAGGGCAAGACCAACCTGGTGGAGGCGGTCGGCTATCTCGCGACGCTCGGCAGCCACCGGGTGTCCTCGGACGCGCCGCTGGTGCGGATGGGCGCGGAGCGGGCCGTCATCCGGGCCGCGGTAACCCAGGGCGAGCGCTCGCAGCTGATCGAGCTCGAACTCAACCCGGGCCGCGCCAACCGTGCCCGGATCAATCGGTCCTCACAGGTCAGACCGCGTGACGTGCTGGGCATCGTACGGACGGTGCTGTTCGCTCCGGAGGATCTGGCCCTGGTGAAGGGCGATCCCGGCGAACGCCGGCGGTTCCTCGACGAGCTGATCACGGCGCGCTCGCCGCGGATGGCGGGGGTCCGCTCCGACTACGAGCGGGTGCTCAAGCAGCGCAACACCCTGCTGAAGTCCGCGGCGATGGCGCGCAGGCACGGTGGCCGGTCGATGGACCTGTCGACGCTCGATGTGTGGGACCAGCATCTGGGCCGGGTGGGCGCCGAGCTGCTGGCACAGCGGCTGGATCTGATCGCGACGCTCCAGCCCCTGGCCGACAAGGCGTACGGGGACGTGGCGCCGGGCGGCGGTCCGGTGGCGCTGGAGTACCGCAGCTCCGTGGGGCCCGAGGTGGGTACCGGAGCGGACGCCGGGCCCGGGGCGGCGGGGGCGCATACGCGCGAGGAGCTGTACGAGCAGCTGATGGCGGCGCTCGCGGGGGTCCGCAAGCAGGAGATCGAGCGCGGTGTGACGCTGGTGGGCCCGCACCGGGACGATCTGGTGCTGGGGCTGCGCGGGATGCCCGCGAAGGGCTACGCGAGCCATGGCGAGTCCTGGTCGTACGCGCTGGCGCTGCGGCTCGCCTCGTACGAGCTGCTGCGTTCCGAGGGCAATGAGCCGGTGCTCGTCCTGGACGATGTCTTCGCCGAGCTGGACGCCCGCCGCCGGGAGCGGCTGGCGGAGCTGGTGGCTCCGGGGGAGCAGGTGCTGGTGACGGCGGCGGTGGAGGACGATGTGCCGGGCGTGCTGGCGGGGACGCGGTACGCGGTGACCGCCGGCGAGGTGGAACGGGTATGACCGGCCGGGACGGGGACCCGGCGGGTTCGCCGGGGACGGCCGGGGGCGGTGCTGGTGAGCCGTCGCGCGGCGGCATGGGCGGGGCGCCGAAGCCGCCGGACGTGTCGGGGGTGGACCTGGCGCGGGTGGCGCTGCGCGCGGCGAAGGAGCAGGCCCGTGCGCGGGGCGCCGCGGCGCAGCAGAAGAAGCAGGCCAGGCGGGGCGGCGGGCTGCGGTCGGGGGCGCGGTCGGACGGGCGTGATCCGCTGCCGCTGGGGTCGGCGATCAACCGGCTGATCACCGAGCGGGGCTGGGAGACGCCGGCGGCCGTGGGCGGTGTGATGGGGCGCTGGCCGCAGATCGTCGGTGACGATCTGGCGAATCATTGTGTGCCGCTGCGTTACGACGAGGATCCGGACGCGCGGGTGCTGACCGTGCAGTGCGATTCGACGGCGTGGGCGACGCAGCTGCGGCTGCTGGCTCCGCGGCTGGTGGCCCGGCTGAACGAGGACCTGGGGCAGGGCACGGTCCGGATGATCAAGGTGCTGGGGCCGGGGGGGCCGCGGCGCGGGTTCGGTCCTCTGCGGGCGCCGGGAAGTACGGGCCCCGGGGATACGTACGGCTGAGCCGCGCGTCCCGCCGTTCCGGCCGGGCGTGGCCGGGGTGCTCGCCGTGCGCAGGGGCGCCCCGGCGTCCCGGCGGCCGGGATTCCGCGGTCTCCGGCCGTGTCCGCGGGCCCGTCTCCGGTCCTGCCGAGCGGTTGTGGAGAACCGTCGTGGCACCTCGCTGAGCTGGGCTTTCGCTGTGATTCGGCGGGTGCGCGGGGGTCGGGTCGGCCCGTTGTGCGGGGGTGGAGACCGGGCCGTGGGGCCGGGGCGTCCCTCACCGTAGTGGGAGGTTGACAGGCCGAAGCGCTCAATGCCCGCCAGGGCCTCTTGGGGCCCCATCCTGAATATGGGGAGTCGTCAGCCGCTCATTCAGGGCGGCACATGCGGACTCAGGTACCGGCAAACCCCCATTCATGTCGGCGCTACCGGTAGACTGATGGACAATCCCGCTCCTGTGCGGGATTCGTCGATACAAGCCGAACGACGCAGCCGCTCCCGCCTGTCCGGAGAACGGCCTGTGCTGTGCCAGAAAGGGCGCTTCGTGGCCGATTCCGGCAACCCCAACGAGAACATTCCGTCCACAGCCGGTGAGCCGGGCGAGGTCACCGCCTCGTACGACGCCAGCGCGATCACCGTGCTGGAAGGGCTGGACGCGGTCCGCAAGCGACCTGGCATGTACATCGGCTCGACCGGTGAGCGCGGCCTGCACCACCTCGTGCAGGAGGTCGTCGACAACTCGGTCGACGAGGCGATGGCGGGCCACGCGGACACCATCGACGTCACGATCCTCGCCGACGGCGGGGTGCGTGTGATCGACAACGGCCGTGGCATCCCGGTCGGTATCGTGCCGTCCGAGGGCAAGCCCGCCGTCGAGGTCGTGCTGACCGTGCTGCACGCGGGCGGCAAGTTCGGCGGCGGCGGCTACGCCGTCTCCGGCGGTCTGCACGGCGTCGGTGTCTCCGTCGTCAACGCCCTGTCCACGCGGGTCTCCGTCGAGGTCAAGACGGACGGCCACCGCTGGACCCAGGACTACAAGCTCGGCGTCCCGACCGCCCCGCTGGCCAAGCACGAGGCCACCGAGGAGTCCGGCACGACGGTCACCTTCTGGGCCGACGGGGACATCTTCGAGACCACCGAGTACAGCTTCGAGACCCTCGCGCGCCGCTTCCAGGAGATGGCGTTCCTCAACAAGGGCCTCACCCTCAAGCTCACCGACGAGCGGGAGTCGGCGAAGGCGACGGCGGGCGCGGACAGCGCGGACGCGGTCGAGCCGGCCGAGGAGGAGACCGCCCGATCGGTCACGTACCACTACGAAAACGGCATCGTCGATTTCGTGAAGTACCTCAACTCCCGCAAGGGCGACGTCATTCACCAGTCGGTGATCGACATCGCGGCCGAGGACAAGGAGCGTCTTCTCTCGGCCGAGATCGCCATGCAGTGGAACACTCAGTACACCGAGGGTGTCTACTCCTTCGCCAACGCGATCCACACGCACGAGGGCGGTACGCACGAGGAGGGCTTCCGGGCGGCGCTCACCTCACTGGTCAACCGGTACGCGCGCGACAAGAAGCTGCTGCGCGAGAAGGACGACAACCTCACCGGTGAGGACGTCCGCGAGGGCCTGACGGCGATTATTTCGGTGAAGCTGGGCGAGCCGCAGTTCGAGGGCCAGACGAAGACCAAGCTGGGCAACACGGAGGCCAAGACCTTCGTGCAGAAGGTCGTCCACGAGCAGCTGACGGACTGGTTCGACCGGAATCCCAACGAGGCCGCGGACATCATCCGCAAGGGCATCGCCGCGTCGACCGCCCGGGTGGCGGCCCGCAAGGCCCGTGACCTGACCCGCCGCAAGGGGCTCCTGGAGAGCGCCTCGCTGCCGGGCAAGCTGAGCGACTGCCAGTCGAACGACCCCACCAAGTGCGAGATCTTCATCGTCGAGGGTGACTCCGCCGGTGGTTCGGCGAAGTCGGGCCGTAACCCGATGTACCAGGCGATCCTGCCGATCCGCGGCAAGATCCTGAACGTCGAGAAGGCCCGGATCGACAAGATCCTCCAGAACACCGAGGTCCAGGCGCTGATCTCGGCGTTCGGTACCGGGGTCCACGAGGACTTCGACATCGAGAAGCTCCGCTATCACAAGATCATTCTGATGGCGGACGCCGATGTCGACGGCCAGCACATCAACACCCTGCTGCTGACGTTCCTCTTCCGCTTCATGCGGCCGCTGGTCGAGGCGGGGCACGTCTATCTCTCGCGCCCGCCGCTCTACAAGATCAAGTGGGGCCGTGACGACTTCGAGTACGCGTACTCGGACCGTGAGCGGGACGCGCTCGTGAATCTGGGCAAGCAGAACGGCAAGCGGATCAAGGAAGACTCGATCCAGCGCTTCAAGGGTCTCGGCGAGATGAACGCCGAGGAGCTGCGCGTCACGACGATGGACGTCGACCACCGGGTGCTCGGCCAGGTCACGCTGGACGACGCGGCGCAGGCCGACGACCTCTTCTCGGTGCTGATGGGTGAGGACGTCGAGGCGCGGCGCTCGTTCATCCAGCGCAACGCCAAGGACGTCCGCTTCCTCGACATCTGAGTCGGCCGTACAAGCAAGCCGCAGCTCGAAAGGACTTTGACCAGCAATGGCCGACGAGAACACCCCTGTCACGCCCGAAGAGGAGCCCGCCGTCGCAGGCGTGGGCATGCGTGTCGAGCCCGTGGGGCTCGAGACGGAGATGCAGCGCTCCTACCTCGACTACGCGATGTCCGTGATCGTCTCGCGTGCGCTGCCCGACGTACGGGACGGGCTCAAGCCCGTGCACCGCCGGGTGCTGTACGCGATGTACGACGGCGGCTACCGCCCCGAGAAGGGCTTCTACAAGTGCGCCCGTGTCGTCGGTGACGTCATGGGTACGTACCACCCGCACGGCGACTCCTCGATCTATGACGCGCTGGTCCGCCTCGCGCAGCACTGGTCGATGCGCATGCCGCTGGTGGACTCCAACGGCAACTTCGGTTCCCCGGGCAACGACCCGGCCGCGGCCATGCGGTACACCGAGTGCAAGATGATGCCGCTGTCCATGGAGATGGTCCGGGACATCGACGAGGAGACCGTCGACTTCCAGGACAACTACGACGGCCGCAACCAGGAGCCGACGGTCCTGCCGGCGCGCTTCCCGAACCTGCTGGTCAACGGTTCCGCGGGCATCGCGGTCGGGATGGCGACCAACATCCCGCCGCACAACCTGCGCGAGGTCGCCGCCGGTGCGCAGTGGTACCTGGAGCACCCGGAGGCCTCGCACGAGGAGCTCCTGGACGCGCTGATCGAGCGGATCAAGGGCCCGGACTTCCCGACCGGGGCGCTCGTGGTGGGCCGCAAGGGCATCGAGGAGGCGTACCGCACCGGCCGCGGCTCGATCACGATGCGCGCGGTCGTCGCGGTCGAGGAGATCCAGAACCGGCAGTGCCTGGTCGTCACGGAGCTCCCGTACCAGACCAACCCCGACAACCTCGCGCAGAAGATCGCCGACCTGGTGAAGGACGGCAAGGTCGGCGGCATCGCGGACGTCCGGGACGAGACGTCCTCGCGCACGGGCCAGCGCCTGGTCGTCGTGCTCAAGCGTGACGCGGTCGCCAAGGTCGTACTGAACAACCTGTACAAGCACACCGACCTTCAGTCGAACTTCGGCGCGAACATGCTGGCGCTCGTCGACGGGGTGCCGCGCACGCTGTCGATCGACGCGTTCATCCGCCACTGGGTGACGCACCAGATCGAGGTCATCGTCCGGCGTACGCGGTTCCGGCTGCGCAAGGCGGAGGAGCGGGCGCACATCCTGCGCGGCCTGCTCAAGGCGCTGAACGCCATCGACGAGGTCATCGCCCTCATCCGGCGCAGCCAGACGGTCGAGGTCGCGCGCGAGGGCCTGATGGGCCTGCTGGAGATCGACGAGATCCAGGCGAACGCGATCCTGGAGATGCAGCTGCGCCGGCTGGCCGCGCTGGAGCACCAGAAGATCACGGCGGAGCACGACGAGCTCCAGGCGAAGATCAACGAGTACAACGCGATCCTCGTCTCGCCGGAGCGGCAGCGGCAGATCGTCAGCGAGGAGCTGGCGGCGATCGTCGAGAAGTTCGGTGACGACCGGCGTTCCGCGCTGGTTCCCTTCGACGGCGACATGTCCATCGAGGACCTGATCGCCGAGGAGGACATCGTCGTCACCATCACGCACGGTGGCTACATCAAGCGGACCAAGACCGAGGACTACCGCTCGCAGAAGCGCGGCGGCAAGGGTGTCCGCGGTACGAAGCTGAAGCAGGACGACATCGTCGACCACTTCTTCGTGTCGACGACGCACCACTGGCTGCTGTTCTTCACGAACAAGGGCCGTGTCTACCGGGCGAAGGCGTACGAGCTTCCGGACGCCGGCCGTGACGCGCGCGGGCAGCATGTCGCCAACCTGCTGGCCTTCCAGCCGGACGAGAAGATCGCCCAGATCCTCGCGGTCCGTGACTACGAGGCCGCGCCGTACCTGATCCTGGCGACGAAGGGCGGTCTGGTGAAGAAGACCGCGCTGAAGGACTACGACTCGCCGCGCTCCGGCGGTGTCATCGCGATCAACCTGCGGGAGACCGCGGACGGCGGCGACGACGAGCTGATCGGTGCGGAGCTGGTGTCGGCCGAGGACGATCTGCTGCTCATCAGCAAGAAGGCCCAGTCGATCAGGTTCACCGCGACGGACGACGCGCTGCGCCCGATGGGCCGTGCGACCTCGGGTGTCAAGGGGATGAGTTTCCGCGAGGGCGACGAACTGCTCTCGATGAATGTCGTCCGGCCCGGTACTTTCGTGTTCACTGCAACCGACGGCGGGTACGCGAAGCGGACTCCCGTCGACGAGTACCGCGTCCAGGGCCGCGGCGGTCTGGGCATCAAGGCCGCCAAGATCGTGGAGGACCGGGGCTCGCTCGTCGGAGCGCTGGTGGTGGAGGAGACGGACGAGATCCTCGCCATCACACTCGGCGGTGGTGTGATTCGTACGCGAGTCAATGAAGTCAGGGAGACGGGCCGTGACACCATGGGCGTCCAACTGATCAATCTGGGCAAGCGTGATGCCGTCGTCGGCATCGCGCGCAACGCCGAGGCCGGTCGCGAGGCGGAAGAGGTCGATGGGACCGATGACGCCGAGGGCGAGGCGGCCGGAGCGCACGCGGAGAGCGTGATCGAGGGCACTGTCGAGGGCACGGAGCCTTCGACCGGGGAGCACGAGGAGTAGAGCGTGAGTGGAGCCACGGGCGCCGGTTCGGCCGCTTCCGGAGCAGGAGCGAACGGTGCCCGTGGCCCTGCCACGGACTCCCAAGGGGGCACTGTGACGGACACTCGGGGGCCTCAGCCCCAGTACGAGGGTTACGCGACCGGGCCGTTGCCCGGCGAGCGTGAGCCCGCGACGGGGCCGGCGGGGCCGTACCACCCGCCGCAGGCGTACCCGTCGCCCTCGGGCGGCACACAAGGGGGCCAGCAGCGCGGCGGCACACAGGGCGGTGCACAGGGTGTGGGCGGCGCGCAGGCGACGCGTCTGCCGCGCACGGGGGCGCGGACCACTCCGCGTACCCGCAAGGCGCGGCTGCGGGTGGCGAAGGCCGATCCGTGGTCGGTGATGAAGGTCAGCTTCCTGCTCTCCATCGCCCTGGGTATCTGCACGGTGGTCGCCTCGGCGGTGCTGTGGATGGTCATGGACGCCATGGGCGTCTTCGAGACCGTGGGCGGCACGATCAGTGAGGCCACCGGTTCGAACGAGAGCAACGGCTTCGATCTCCAGTCGTTCCTGTCGCTGCCGCGCGTCCTCATCTTCACCTCGGTCATCGCGGTGATCGATGTGGTTCTGGCCACCGCGCTGGCGACGCTGGGCGCGTTCATCTACAACTTGTCGGCCGGCTTCGTGGGTGGCGTCGAGCTCACTCTGGCCGAGGACGAGTAGCCCGCCGGGTATCGATTTTGGGACTGGCCCCGACGTGCGCTAATCTTCAGAAGTCAGCGCAGCGCGCGGCGGGGCTATAGCTCAGTTGGTTAGAGCGCATCCCTGATAAGGATGAGGCCACAGGTTCAAATCCTGTTAGCCCCACAGCAAGAAGCAAGGGCGTCTCCCTCAGGGGAGGCGCCCTTCTTCGTGTCCCGGTTCCTTCAGGTCACGGGGGCGCGCGTCCGGGGACGCACGACGGCCCGGGGGACATTCGACGGGCCCGGGGGACATCCGACCGCCCGGGGGGCATCCGACGGCCCGGGGGACTTCCGGCGAGAGGGAACTGCTCTTCTGCCCGGCGTGCGGGCCGCCCGCGGTACGAGGTACGGCGGTACCGCCGGCTTCCGGTCCGCCAGGAGGGGGGCGGGCCCGGTGAGTTGCTTCCCGGTTCCGGGGGCGTCGGTTCGGCCCGTCGGCGCCCGGTGCGCCGGTTCCGGTGTGTGTACGGGGATGGAGAAGGCGGGCATGGAGAAGGCCCCTGCCGGTGTGAACCGGACCAGGGGCCCTGGGGTGCGGGGGCGGCGGTGGGGTGCCGCGGTGGGGTCAGGGTGGCGGCAGGGGCGAGTCGCCGGCCGGGGCCGTGTGGCCGGTGCGGGCCGCGTCCACGGAGTGCGGGACGTCCATGGTGTCCGCGGACAGGTGCCGGGTGGCCGGTGAGGAGCCGTGCGCCTCGGCGCGGATGCGCTGCTTCATCGTGGGTGGCAGCGCCCTGTCACGCGGAAGGGTCCATCGCACCGACGGGGTGGTCGCGGTTGCCGCGGTCGCACCCGTGTGCTCCTGGTTCGTGCTCGTCGGCTGCGCCGCCGCGGCGGGGGCGGTGACGAGGCCCATCGACGCGAGGATCGCGAAGAAGGCGGTGATGAAGGCGGTCCAGATGCTCTTGACCTTGAAGGCGCTCATGGCCCCTCGCTTTCAGGTGGTCCGGTTTGCTTACCTTTCTGATGATGTGGATCCGGCTCGCGATTTCGGGGACCGACGCCCCCGCTGCGCCGATGTTCAGATGAACACCACTCGTATGGTGCAACCGGTGCTGACGGGCTGTCCGCGGGCGGTCACGGGGTCCCGACGAGGCCCGAACGAACCCTCCGGCCCGCCGCGGTGGGGTTCCGGGCAGGTCACCGATCGGTATCGGTCGGTGTGTATAGTCGGGCGGCAGAAGTCCCCTACGTCAAGGAAAGACGAGGTCGCGCGGTGAAGAAGCTTCTCCTGGTCGCACTGGCCGCCATCGGCGGGCTCCTCGTGTACCGCCAGATCCAGGCGGATCGCGCCGAGCAGGATCTGTGGACGGAGGCGACCGACTCCGTGCCCGCAGGTTCGGGTGTGTGAGACGGCACAGTCTGTTACGGGCCCCGGTCGCTGAGCGGCCGGGGCTTCGTGCTGTCCGGGGGTCCTCGCGCGAGGCCTCCCCGGCCCGGCCCCGGCTCCTTCACTCCCTCCCCCGCCCGGCTCCCGCTGGTCCGTGCCTGCTGGTTCTCTCCCGCTGGTCCGGCTCCCGCTGGTCCGCGCCCTCCGGGGCGGGGCCGTGCTGTTGCGTGACCGTGACGGCCGAGGCCTTGAGTTCGCCTACGCAAATCACTAGCTTGCGAGAGCGAATGGCGTGGTCCGGTGGTGGCAGGATGGACCGGCATTGCGGCCGCTGCCGGAGCGGGCGCCCCGGTGGCTGCGGCCGGGGGCCTCGTGCCCGTACGCGGCCGTCGCGGAGCAGTCGATGCGGACGACGAGGGGAAGCGCGTGAAGAGGCAGCGCAACAAGGGCCGGGTGACGCTGGCGTCGGCCGCGGCGATGTGCGCGGTGGCGGCGTTGCCGGGGCAGGCGCACGCGGCCGGAACTCCGGCGTACACCTTCGATCCCGGGGCGAGGACGATCCGGGGAGCCGCGGCCAACGCCGAGGCGTCCGTGCTGGACGCGGGGTCTGTGTACCGGAGCGCGATCGGGCCGGGCGAGAAGCTCTACTACCGGGTGAAGCTCGACGCGAAGTCGAACGCGTATGTCTCCGCCGTCGCGGTGCCGAAGCCGGGCGGCGCGACCGCCTACGGGGACGGCATCACGGTCAGCATCCGGGACCTCAACGATTCCCGTTGCGGTTCCGAGGACGCGCGCTTCGGCTCGACGGAGTTCGCGCGTCCGATCTCCGCCTACGCGTACCGGACCGTGGACAAGAAGAGCGGTACGTGCCAGGAGGCCGGTACGTACGACGTCCTGATCGAGCGTGAGAGCAAGCCGACGTCGAACCAGGAACCCTGGGACCTGGAGCTCCGCTTCGCGCTGGAGCCGAAGCTGAGGAAGGGGTCGGCGATGCCGACCGAGGCGCCGGAGACCTGGCCGTCCACGTCACCGGCGCCGCCCGCGGGCGACGACCGGAAGCGGGCGGGCGGCGCGGGCCACTACGACGCCACCGGCCTGGAGACGGGTACCTGGGTGGACTCCGTCGCGCCCGGACAGACGCGGTTCTACCGGGTGCCGGTGGACTGGGGGCAGCAGCTCTTCGCCTCCACCGCGCTCAGCAACAGCACGAGCGGCAAGGACGAGTTCATGGGCAACGCCCTCTCGTTCTCGCTGGAGAACCCGGCCGGGGGCCACGTCACCGACGCGTACCTGTCGTATTCGGGGAGGTCTGCGACGGCGTCGCTGGACCCGGTGCCGCCGGTCGCCTACAACAACCGGTTCGACTACAGCTCCGAGGTCAGCGGCATGCGTTTCGCCGGCTGGTACTACCTGTCGGTGACCCTCAGCCCGAAGGTCGCGGAGGTGTACGGCGACAAGCCGATTCCGCTGACCACGACGGTCCAGGTGAAGAACAAGGCGGAGGAATCGCCGTACGACGGTGACGCCGGGATCTTCGCGGTCACCGAGAAGGACAAGGAGATGGCGAAGAGCGGGGACAGCGCTCCACAGGCCGCCAGGAGCGAGACGATGCAGCTCGTCGCAGCGGGCGGGATCGGCGCGGGCACCGTGCTGGTGCTCGGGCTCGGCGTGTGGACGCTGCTGGCCCGCCGCCGTCCGCGGCCCGCGGGCGGTCCGCCGGCCGGGAGCGGGCAGCAGCCGCCCTTCGGCGGTCCGCCGCCGCAGGCCGGGTAGCCCGCGGCCGGCGGTCGCTCCGGGCGGCCGGTTCAGGCCTGGGTCAGTGCCCAGATGCCGACCGCGAAACAGAGCAGCGCCACCAGCAGGACCGGGACCGCCACCTTCGGGGGCGGTCCCGGTCGCGTTTGGCGTACGGGGGCGCTGTGCGCCGCGGAGGAGACGTGCGCGGCGTGCGCGCCGGAGGCTGGGGCGGCCGACGGGGAGGCCGTCGCGCCGGGGTGCGGGGCCTGCGGGTGCTGGGCGGTGTAGGCGCGGGTGGCCGCCGGATCGTGCGGGACGGCGGACGTGGGGGCGTGGGAGAGGTCCGGGGCACCGGCGGCATAGGGGGGAGCCGCGTGCGCCTGGTGCGGAGGGGCGGGCGCGGGCGTCTGCGCCGGGTGCGGCATCGGGGCGGCCTGCGGTGTGTGCGCGGCGGGCTGCTGAGGAGGCGGCGCCAGGTGGAAGCTGCCCGTCTCCGACATCGAGACGGGCTGCTGGGGGTTCGGCTGCTGTGTGTACGGGCCCTGCGGGTACGGCTGCTGTACTGACGGCTGCTGCGCGGAGGCCTGCTGTGCGGCCTGGGAGGCCTGTTGCGGCAGCTGACCGGCGTGGGGGACCGGCGAGGCCTGTCCGGGCGTCTGGAGGCCCGTTACGGGGCCGTCGGGGCCAAATCCGGAGGGCAGCGGTCCGATCTGGTCGAAAACCTCCACCGGTTCGTCGCCCGGACCCGGTTCGGGCAGCATCTCTACCGCCGCCGTCAGGGCCTTGCGCGCACCGGTCGCGGTGCGGAAGCGGGACTGCGGGTCGGGCTGGAGGAGTCCGGCGAGTACCTGCCACAGCGGTTCCGGGATGCCCTGCGGGGCGCCCGGGGTGCCGTGGGTGGTGAAGTGCTCGACGAGGGCCTGGGAGTCGGGCTTCTGGCCCTGGAGCAGATACAGCGCGACGAGACCGACGGCGAACAGGTCGGCCGGGAAGTCGGGCTCCGCGCCCATCATCTGCTCGGGAGCGAAGTAACCGGGCGTGCCCACGACGTAGTTGGTCTCCGTCAGACGGGGCTCGCCCTTGCGCATCGAGATGCCGAAGTCGGAGAGCCGCAGATGCGGACGGCCCGTTCCGGTGGCCTCCATCAGGATGTTGGCCGGTTTGATGTCCCGGTGCACCACGCCTTCCGCGTGCACCGTGGACAGTCCGGACAGCAGCTGGTCGAGCAGGAGGCAGACGAAGCGCGGCGGCAACGGGCCGTAGTCGCCTATGACATGGGCCAGCGAACCGCCGCTGACCAGATCCATGGTGAACAGGACCTTGTCGTCGTCGGCGGCCCAACTGGCGGGAGCCAGCACATGCGGGTGCTCGATGCGCAGCGCCTGCTCACGTACGAAGCGCAGCAGTGTGTGCGCGTCGCTCTGCTGAAGGACCTTGGCCGCCACGTAGCGGCGGCGCCGGTGGTCCCAGGCCCGCCACACCGCGCCGACCCCACCACGTCCGATCGGATCGATCAGCTCGTACCGACCAGCGAAGACCTCACCCATTGCGCTGCGCCCGCTCCCCGTTCCGGTTCCTGTTTCGGCGTATCTGATCCGGCTTCCCGCTCCGGTGGTTCCCGATTCGGTGTTCCCGCCGCGTTCCGTGCAGCGGACCCCCCGGGGCCGCCGCCGGTTCCAGGGCCCTCCGTCCGGAGCGAGGCCCTGGTTCCGGTTCCGTTTCCGCTAGCTCTGGTGTCCCTCGTAGTGGGCGACCGCGTCGGCGGTGCGCCCGGCCCCGTACACCCTGAGGAACTCTGCCAGTTCCGGGTGGGTCGGGGCGAGGGAGTCCGCGGCATCGATGATGTCGCCGGCCGCGGCCACCGACCGCAGCAGCGACTGGATCTCGCGCACCACGCGGCGGACGGTGGGGGCTCCGCCCGTGGTCGTGGTCTGCCCGGTGCTGGTCAGGACCGAGCCGCCCTGGGACTTCTTGATCTCTTCCATCCGGTCGGTGGCCTCGCCCGCGCTGACGCTGCCGTCCGCGACCTGGCTGGCCAGTTCCTGAAGGGCCTGGACGCGCTGTACGACCGCGGGGTTGCCGATCTTGGCCCGCTGGCCGCTCATCAGCTGGGACAGCATGGGCGCCGACAGCCCGAGTACCGCGGCGAGCCGGGCCTGATTGAGGCCGAGATCATCGATCAGCCGGCGGAAGAGCGCGCCGAGCGGCTCTCCGTACCAACTGCGCTGAAGCTCTCTGGCTCTTGCCGTTGCCTCTTGCTGCGCTGCGTCCATGGCGTCTCCCCTTCGCTGCGGCTTCGCTGCTGCGAACCTCGTCGTGCATCTTACGGAGAGTGGTCGCCCACCGGGAGTCCCAATCCTTTTGCAGGATTCGGGGGGACACCCGGTACTCTGGTCTGCGACGGCAGCCGTGACGCGGACGTGTTCGGCGTTGTTTGCGTGTGCTGTTTTCCGGGGCCTTAGCTCAGTTGGTAGAGCGCTGCCTTTGCAAGGCAGATGTCAGGAGTTCGAATCTCCTAGGCTCCACATCACGAAAGTCCCTCCGGCCTGCGGAAGCGCGGTCCGGGGGGACTTTTTCGTCTGTTCCGCGGACCTGGTCCGGCCGGTCCGGGACTGGCGGTCTCCGTACAGCGGCGCGGTGGCTTCGACGGCCCGGTGGGCCGGGCGGCCGGTGCGTTCCGCGCGCTGTGATGGCGGGCTCCGCCGCTCACTCTTTAGGTTTAACGGGAGCGCCGCCGACGGGCGCCAACAGGGCTTCCGCAGAAGCAGGTTGAGGGTCGCGGGAGTTGGCCGGAGTTGGTGTGGCGGAAGCCGGACGGCAGGGAAGAGACATCCTCAGGAAGCGAGGAAGGTGACCTGGTGCCTCATGTGCGGGCAGCCGCCGGCGCTGAGCATCGGTCGGGATGGGGATGGTGAGAAATGGCAGAAGGCAGCGGGGCCCCATTGCCGGACGACGGGACCGGCGCTCCGGCAGGGGGCGCGGACGCGGGCAGCCCGGGGAGCGGGACGGGCACGGGGAGCGCGGGCGGGACCGCGGGCACGGGGAGCGCGGGGGGCTCAGGTGGCTCCGGGCGTTCGGGGAGCGCGGGCGCCGGCGTTCCTGAGCCCGGCGGGGACACCGGAGGCGCGGGCGGGGCCGGCGACGGTGCGGCTGTCGGCCGTGCGGGGGCGTGGATACGGCGCCACGGTCCCTCGACGCTCGTCGGGTCGGTTCTGGTCGCCGTCGTGGGCGCGGCGGTGACGGTGGGCCTGACCGCGCTGCTCGGGGACGGCGGCGGCGGCGGGGACGCGGGCGGTGCGCCGGGTTCGCCGACGACATCCGTGCAGGCCACGGCGGCGGCCGACCCCAAGTCCCCGCCCAGCTGTTCGGGCGAGGGGTGTACGGGGCTCGACCCCAAGACCACCGGATGCGGTGACAGCGGGAAGACGGTGGCGTCCCAGTTCGCGGGCACCATGCAGCTGGAGATCCGCTACAGCCAGGACTGCCGGACCGTGTGGGGGAAGCTGACCGGGGCGGAGGTCGGCGACACCGTCGAGATCCAGACATCGCCCACGAGCCGCCAGACCGCCAAGGTGCGCACCGGTCACACCCAGTACACGCTGATGCTTCCCGCTCCGAAGGAGTTCACCGCGCAGGCGACCGCTGTCGCGGTCAACGGGACTGTCGTACGGGAGGTCCCGAAGGGGCACATCATCAGGGCCGGGGCCGACCGCACGGATCTGCCCGCCGAGGAAGCGGCGAAGGACACGGAGGCCGGGGCGGGGACGGGCCGGGCTTCCTGACCCGGTGCCCCCGCCCTCGGGGCAGGGGCACCGGAGGGCGGTGGCCGGTTCAGTGCCGGTCGTCGAGGCCGTTGTTCTCCCCGTCGCCCGATTCGGCGTCGGCCTGCTTGGCCTGGACCTCCGGGTCGAGCACCGTACGGCCGCTGCCGTCGACCGAGGTCAGCGGGGCGCGCTCGTCGGGCACCTCGGTGGGAGCGGGGGGCTCGACCAGCCAGTCCGGGTTGGCCTGCTTGTCCCACCACCGCCAGGCGGCGTACGCGCCGCCCGCCACGACACCGAGCACGGCGAGGCCCTTGGCCAGCCGGCCGGCCCTGGCCCGCCGCTCGTGCTTCCTGACCAGCTTCTGGATCTCCTTCGCCGTGACCTGTCCGCGCAGGGCGGCCAGCGCCGCCGCGCTGCGGGCGGTGGCCTCCTCGGCCAGGGGCTGGGCCACGGCCACCGCGTGCTCCACGCGGGGCACGGTGTAGTCGGCGGCGCTCCGGGCGGCCCGCCGGGTCCGGTGCGCGGCGCGGTGCGCGGCCTCGTCGACCTTGGGCGGCACATGGGTCAGGGCCTGCTCGATGTGCGGGGCGAGATGGGACGCGTACTGGGCACGGGCCTGGTGGGCCGCCTTCGTCACCTTGGGCGCGAGCCGTGCGCGCGCCTCAAGGGCATAGTGCGCGGCCTGTTCCCTGGCCGTGTCGGCGTAGGGCGCCACCACTTCCGCGGCGTGCTGCGCGCTGTCCTTCGCCGAGTAGGTTGCGGCGCGCACGCGGTCAATGCGGGTCACGGGATCCTCCTCCTTGGTGGCGGGTAGGTACTCCGCCTTTCCACCCAATTCGAAATCATGCCTGTCAGGGTCCTGAGCGGCATGCGGGGCAGGCATCCGGGTCATGAACGCCTTCTTCGGGGCAATGCGGTGCAAGCGGAGCGTGCCGACGACAATGCCACGGATCGGCGGCGGGTGCGTGGCTTCGGCGGGCACTCGGCCGCAGTTGTCCCGGCGGGGAGCGCCGACCCGGAGCGGTCCCGGAGCCGACCGGCGCGGACCCGGCGAGGGGGTCTGCGGGACTCGCGCGGGCGCCGCTGCCGGGCGCTGACGGCACGCCGCCGGGGGTGGTCCGTGCGAGGATCGGTGCACGCCAGTGAAGACTTACGGAAGGCAGATCGTGGCCGAGCAGCTTTACGCCACCTTGAAGACCAGCCAGGGCGACATCGAAATCCGGCTTCTGCCGAACCACGCGCCCAAGACGGTCAGGAATTTCGTCGAGCTCGCCAAGGGTGAGCGCGAGTGGACCCACCCCGCGACCGGGAAGAAGTCCACGGACAAGCTGTACGACGGCACCGTCTTCCACCGGGTGATCAGCGGCTTCATGATTCAGGGCGGCGACCCGCTGGGGAACGGCACCGGTGGTCCGGGCTACGAGTTCGCCGACGAGTTCCACCCGGAGCTGGCCTTCACCAAGCCGTACCTGCTGGCGATGGCCAACGCGGGCCCGGGGACGAACGGCTCGCAGTTCTTCCTCACCGTGTCGCCCACCGCGTGGCTGACCGGCAAGCACACCATCTTCGGTGAGGTCTCCAACGAGGCGGGCAAGAAGGTCGTGGACGCCATCGCGGCCACCCAAACCAACCCGCGCACCGACCGTCCGGTGGAGGACGTCGTGATCGAGTCGGTCGTCGTCGAGAGCCGCTGACAGGTCCGCGCGGGCCGCTGGGACCGTACGCCGGAGGCGGCTGACGGTCCATGAGAGCCGCTGACGGTCCACGAGGCCGCTTGACGGTCCGCCCGGAGGGAACCAACCGCCCTGCTCGTCCGTACTGTTACATAGCGGACGTGCAGGGCGGCGGCGTGTGCGCCACCGCCACGACGAGGACCGAAAGGCAGGCCAGGACCGATGGACCAGCAGCCGCCGGCAGACCAGGTGCCGTCCGGGGACGGCCGGGGTACGCCGACCTGCTACCGCCACCCGGACCGGGAGACCGGTGTCCGCTGCACGCGCTGCGAGCGCCCGATCTGCCCCGAGTGCATGATCAGCGCCTCCGTCGGCTTCCAGTGCCCGGACTGTGTACGGCAGGGCTCCGGCACGGGACACCACCCGGCCGCCAGCATGCCGCGCACGCTCGCGGGCGGCCGGGTCGCGGCCGATCCGCGGCTGATCACCAAGATCCTGCTCGGCATCAACCTCGCGGTGTTCCTCGCGGTCTGGGTCACCGGCCGTGACCAGTCCTGGCTGTCCGACGATCTGATGCTGCTGGGCCGGGCCTGGGACTCCACCCCGCCGCCGGGCAGTGTCGAAGGTGTCGCCGAGGGCCAGTGGTACCGGCTGGTGACGTCGATGTTCCTGCATCAGGAAGTGATGCACATCGCGTTCAACATGCTGGGGCTGTGGTGGCTCGGCGGTCCGCTGGAGGCCGCGCTCGGCCGCGCCCGCTACCTCTCGCTCTACCTGCTGTCCGGACTCGCCGGAAGCGCCCTGACGTACTGGATCGCCGCGCCGAACCAGGGCTCGCTCGGAGCCTCCGGTGCGGTCTTCGGGCTGCTGGGCGCCACCGCGGTCATGATGCGCCGGATGAACTACGACATGCGGCCGGTCCTGGTGCTGCTCGCGCTGAACCTGCTCTTCACCTTCACCTGGGGCGGTATCGCCTGGGAGGCGCATGTCGGCGGTCTGATCGCGGGCACGGTGATCGCGATCGGCATGGTGCACGCCCCGCGCGAGCACCGTACCGCCGTGCAGTACGGCACCTGTGCGCTGGTGCTGGTGGCGGTCCTCGGGATCGTCCTCGCCAGGACCGCCTCGCTCACCTGAGCGGTTCCCCGGCCCTCGTCCGCAAAGTTGTCCACAGCGTGCACGGGATCTTGTGCATGGCAAGAGGAACATGTGTTCCCGTTGTCGCTGAGCAGGGTCTTTCCTGCAGAAACAAGGGGTGCAGCCTCCCTCGAAGAGGGAGGCTGCAGTCACATCGGCGTCAACCTCGGTGGAAGTTATCCACAGATCGTCTGACCTTTTCCCCCACCTGTGGATAACTCTGTGGGTAACTTCAGGGCAGGGCTTGCGCTACTTCCACTGAGTGGATACGCCGAAGCCGCCGGCGATGAAGCCGAAGCCCACGACGATGTTCCAGTTCCCCAGGGCGTCGATCGGGAGCTCGCCGTCGGTCACGTAGAAGATCACGATCCAGACCAGCCCGATCAGGAAGAGGGCCAGCATCACCGGCGCCACCCAACTGCGGTTGGTCAGCTTTATGTTGGTTGCCTGCTTCGCCGACGGCGGCGTGAAGTCGGCCTTCTTGCGGATACGTGACTTCGGCACGAGGAACTCTCCTGTCGATGCGCTGCGTGACCGCGCAGGGATCTGTGGCTGGCGCCGGGGCGAGGCGCGAGGGGGAATGCTGCCTCCCCCGGGCGTCCGTTAGCGTAGTGCTTCCATGGCGCCTGAGGAGATAAGGGTACGTTGAGCAATTCTGCCGACTCTCCCGACGGCCCGGTCGGGCACACCTCCAAGTGGCCGGCCCGGGGGCTCACCGCTGCCGTCTTCGCCCTGGCCGGACTGATCTTCGTCACCAGTGCCAACACGGCCAAGGGCACCAACATCCGCAGCGATTCCTCCCTGCTCAAGCTCTCCGACCTGATCAAGGAGCGCAGCGAGAACAACGCCGGGCTCAACGAGTCGACGGCGGCCCTGCGCGCGGACATCGACGCTCTCGCCCAGCGCGACGACGGCAGCACCAGGGCCGAGGACGCCAAGCTCAAGGCCCTGGAGAAGGCGGCCGGCACCACGAAGATCACCGGTGGAGCCGTCAGCGTGACGCTGAACGACGCGCCGCCCGACGCCACCGCCAACCCCGGCTACCCCGATCCCCAGCCCAATGACCTGGTCATCCACCAGCAGGACCTCCAGGCCGTCGTCAACGCGCTGTGGCAGGGCGGGGCCCGCGGCATCCAGGTCATGGACCAGCGGCTGATCTCCACCAGCGCCGTCCGCTGCGTGGGCAACACCCTGATCCTCCAGGGCCGCGTCTACTCCCCGCCGTACAAGGTCACCGCCGTCGGCGACCCGGGCAGGCTCCGGCAGGCGCTCGACGACTCCACGGCGATCCAGAACTACCAGCTGTATGTGAAGGCGTACGGACTCGGCTGGAAAGTGGAGGAGAACGGGGCGGTGACTCTTCCCGGTTACTCGGGCACAGTGGATCTCCACTACGCGCAGCCTGTGGAGTAAGCCCCGGGGAGGCCGGCCGGTGACGGTACGGGTGATCGTCAGGACCTTCAGCGAGCTCTGTGTCACCGTCGGCACCCTGATCGTCCTCTTTGTGGTCTATGTGCTGTTCTGGACCGGAGTGAAAGCCGCCGACGCGGCCGAGGGCCAGATCGACACCCTTCAGAGCCACTGGGCGCAGGGGCCCGTGAGCGGCCCCGCACCCGCGCCCGGCCCCGACGCTTCGGCCGGCCCCGCCGCCCCTGCCGCGCCCGCCCCGGAGGCGTACCGCGGCGGGAAGCCCTTCGCGATGATGTACATCCCCCGCTTCGGCTCGGGCTGGGAGTGGCCCGTCCTGGAGAACACGGAGGTCAGGACGTTGCAGAAGGGGCTCGGTCACTACAGCGGGACCGCCCGCCTCGGCGCCACCGGCAACTTCGCGGTGGCCGGGCACCGCCGGACGTACGGGGACCCGTTCAAGGACTTCCCGCAACTGCGCACCGGTGACGCCGTGCTGCTGACGGACGGGACGACCTGGTTCACGTACCGCATCGCCTCCCGGCCCTACCGGACCGTGCCCGGCGACACCGCCGTCATCGACCCCGTCCCGCGGAAATCGGGTTTCGACGGGCCGGGGCGCTATCTGACGCTGACCACCTGTGAGCCCGAGTGGGGCAGCAGCCACCGGCTGATCGCCTGGGCGCATCTGGACGCCACCCAGCCGGTGACGGACGGCAGACCACCGGCTTTCCACAGCTGACCCACGCTCCGGCCCCGGCCCTTTAGTCTGGTGGCGTACCGAACGGAGGGGTCAGCATGTACGGATGGATCTGGCGGCATCTGCCGGGCAACGCGTGGGTGCGGGGTGTCATCTCGCTCGTGCTGGTCCTCGCGGTCGTCTACACGCTTTTCCAGTACGTCTTCCCGTGGGCGGAGCCGCTGCTTCCGTTCGGTGATGTGACGGTCGACGGCGAAGGCACCAGTGGAGCGGGGACCGGTCGGTGAGCGCACGCATCCTTGTCGTGGACAACTACGACAGCTTTGTCTTCAACCTCGTCCAGTACCTCTACCAGCTCGGTGCGGAGTGCGAGGTGCTGCGCAACGACGAGGTGACGACGGCACACGCCCAGGACGGCTTCGACGGCGTCCTGCTCTCGCCGGGCCCCGGCACCCCCGAGCACGCGGGTGTCTGCGTCGAGATGGTGCGGCACTGCGCGGACACAGGCGTTCCGGTCTTCGGTGTCTGCCTCGGGATGCAGTCGATGGCGGTCGCGTACGGCGGTGTCGTGGACCGCGCTCCGGAGCTGCTGCACGGCAAGACCTCCCCCGTGACCCATGAGGGCAAGGGGGTGTTCGCGGGGCTGCCGTCGCCGTTCACCGCGACGCGCTACCACTCGCTCGCCGCCGAACCGGGCACGCTGCCACCCGAGCTGGAGGTCACCGCCCGCACGGCGGACGGCATCATCATGGGGCTGCGCCATCGCGAACTGGCGGTGGAGGGCGTGCAGTTCCACCCCGAGTCGGTGCTCACCGAGCACGGTCACCTGATGCTCGCCAACTGGCTGGAGCAGTGCGGTGACGCGGGAGCCGTCGCGAGGTCGGAGGGGCTCGCGCCGGTGGTGGGCAAGGCCGCCGCGTGACTCCCCTCCGCCCCGAACCCGATGCCGGGCGGGAGGACCCGTACGCGCAGGGAGCACACGGGACCGACGGCGCGTTCGAGGCGGCGGTGGAACAGCTCGCGGACCCGCTGAACGACCCGCTGCCGGGCCGGCACACCTCGCCGTGGTTCCGGGCGGACAACATCCCGGCGGACCACGTCCCCGCGGAGCAGGCCCGGCAGGAGCAGCTGGACCCGCAGACGCGGCAGGGGTCCGCGCCACAGGGGATGTCCCCGGGACCACAGGGGCTTCAGAGGCCTCAGGACACCCCGACCGAGTGGTACGACCCCGAGGGCTACCAACGGGACTGGTACGGGCAGCAGGAGCCGCCCGCCCCTGTTCCTGCCGCCACGCCCGCTCCCGCCCCGGGGCCCGTTCACGCCGCCGGGCCAGTTCACGCCCCCGCTCCCGGCCCCGTGGCCGTGCCCGCGCCGCATCCTCGCCCGGCGGACGACGAGACCGTCGGGCTGCGGACCGCCGACACCCGCCCGCGCGGAGCCGACGGGGACGGGCGGGAGGCGGATCCGGACACCGGGCCGGCTCCCGGATCCACGCCCCTGCCGTCCGAACCCCGTACCGGAGGGCGTGCCGAGCGCCGCAAGGCCGCGAAGGGCCGCGGCAGGCGCCGCCCGGGACCGCCGCCCGGACCGGAGGCCGAGCCGGGCGCCCCGGCCGTACCGGCGGTTCCCCTGACGCGGCTGGAGGCGCGGCGCGCGGCGCGTGCGGCCAAGGACAGCCCCGCGGTCGTCGCCAGCCGGGTCGTGGGCGAGATGTTCATCTCGCTGGGTGTGCTGATGCTGCTGTTCGTCACGTATCAGCTGTGGTGGACCAACATCCGTGCCGACCAGATAGCCGGCAAGGAGACGCACAGGATCCAGGACGACTGGGCCAACGGGGCACGCAAGCCCGGGGTGTTCGAACCAGGTCAGGGCTTCGCGATCATGCACATCCCGAAGCTCGACGTGGTCGCGCCGATCGCCGAGGGCATCAACAAGGAGAAGGTCCTCGACCGCGGCATGATCGGCCACTACGGCGAGGGCAAGCTGAAGACCGCGATGCCTTCCGACAAGCAGGGTAATTTCTCGGTGGCGGGCCACCGCAACACCCACGGAGAGCCTTTCCGCTACATCAACAAGCTGCAGCCCGGTGACCCGATCGTGGTGGAGACGCAGGAGGCGTACTACACGTACGAGATGGCCAGCATCCTTCCCCAGACCTCGCCGTCCAATGTCTCGGTGATCGGCCCGGTGCCGCCCGGTTCCGGCTTCACGAAGCCGGGCAGGTACCTCACCCTCACCACGTGTACACCGGAATTCACGAGTACGTACCGTTTGATCGTCTGGGGCAAGATGGTCGACGAGCGGCCGCGCAGCAAGGGAAAGCCCGACGCTCTGGTGGGCTGATCATCATCACGACAGGGACGGGTGCGGTGGCAGCGAGGACCGAGCACGAAGCGCGGACGGACGAGCCCGCGCCCCCGGTACGGCGCGGGAGCCGCCATCCGGTCGCGACGGCCATCAGCGTCTTCGGTGAACTGCTGATCACCGCGGGGCTGGTGCTCGGTCTCTTCGTCATCTACTCGCTGTGGTGGACGAACGTGCTCGCCGACCGTGAGGCAGACAAGCAGGGCAACACCGTCCGCGACCGCTGGGCGGGCGGTCCGGGCGCCCTGGACACCAAGGACGGCATCGGCTTCCTGCACGTACCCGCCATGAAGAACGGCGAGGTGCTGGTCAAGAAGGGCACCGACACCAAGACCCTGAACAGCGGCATCGCCGGCTACTACACGGATCCGGTGAAGTCGGCGCTGCCCTGGGACGAGCAGGGCAACTTCACGCTGGCGGCGCACCGGGACGGACACGGTGCCAAGTTCCACAACATCGACAAGGTGCGGACGGGCGACGCGGTCGTCTTCGAGACCAAGGACACCTGGTACGTCTACAAGGTCTACAAGGAGCTCCCGGAGACCTCGAAGTACAACGTCGACGTGATCCAGCCGGTGCCGAAGGAGTCGGGTGTGAAGAAGCCCGGCCGCTACATCACGCTGACGACCTGCACACCGGTCTACACGTCGAAGTACCGCTACATCGTGTGGGGCGAGCTGGTGCGTACGGAGAAGGTCGACAAGGACCGTACGAAGCCGGCGGAACTGCGCTGAGACGGGCGCCGTCGCGCCGGAACGGCGCGGTGGCCCCGCCCGCAGGCACGCCACGGTGCTCTTCCCCGTCCTCGGCATGGATCTGAAGACCGCCCCGTCATTCCTGACGGGGCGGCCTTTGGTCATAAATCGGGAAAACACGTCACAGAGAGGCTTTTTCCCGGCGGAGCAAATCAAATGTAACGTGCATATAAGGCCGTCAAATTGCGCAAGATCGGCCTTTCTTGCATGTACTGGAGCGCTTTGTTAAGTGCTTGCCGGGTGCTGTGCGATTCAGTAGAGTTCGCGCGGAACTTGTTGCACTTTCAAGGAGAAGTAGTGAAAAGAATATTCGCCAGAATTGCCATGGTGGCAGCCATGCTCGCCGGTGGTCTCTTTTTCTCGCCCGCAGCGCACGCGGCCGGTTACGGATGCGGCGGCTCCGAGATCGACTCGTACGCCGTGAAGACGTCCGGTGGCACGGTCTATGGCTACATCCACCTCTACTACGACTCGTCCACCGGCAAGAACTGTGCCGTGAACGTGGCGACGGCGGCCGGCGGTGCGGGAACCGCCACGGTCAAGAACGTGTACATGGCGCGCTGTGTCGCGGGGAGCACGGCAGGCAAGGGTTGCTCCGTCGACCTCACCCTCTACGACCCGCCGTTCGGGTCCTCGACCAAGTTCACCTCTTATGCAGGACCGGTCTCGTTCAACGCCGCGGGGCGCTGCATTCTGATTGGCGGGGCGATTGTCTCTCCCGCGGGGAATGTGGGAAGTTACAGCAGTCTGGCCACCCACTGCGGTTAGGCTCTCTTTGGATTACACGCATTGATTTACGGCCCGAAGTCGCACATTTTCTGATGCGGCTTCGGGCCTTTGTGTGCGGGCCCGGGAATTTCCCGCCTCGCATTTCCCGTGCGGCCCTTGTCAACGACGGAGCCCCGGTCCCCGCCGGTAAGGGCGCTGGACCGGGGCTCCCGGGCTGAAGCGGTGAAGCGGGTGAAGCGGTGAAGCGGTGAAGCGCCTATCGGCCGGACGGGCCGCCGAAGATGTTGCCGACCCCGTCCTGTGCGGTGAAGAGCGTGACCTTGCTGTTCTTGTCCACCGGACTGTTGGGGCCGGGGTTGCTCGTGACCACCTTGGCGTTGGGGTTGCCGGGCGAGCCCGGTCCCAGTTCGACCACCAGTCCCATGGCCTCCAGCTGGGCCTTCACTTCCTGGAAGGTCTTGCCCGCGATGTCGCCGGGAATCGTGACCTGTTCGGGGACCGCCGGGCCCTTGGAGACCTTCAGGACGATCTGGACGTCCTTCGCCGCCTTGCTGTCCCGGGCCGGGGTCTGCTCGGTGACCTGGCCCGCAGGCTCGTTGGAGTCGACGTCGGTGCGCGAGATGTTGGTGAAGCCGAGGTTCCTGAGCTGGGACTCCGCGTCCGCGAAGGACCTGCCGACCACACCGGGCACGTTCTGCGTCGCCTTCTTGGCGACCGTGATCGTGATCTCGGCCTCCTTGTCCGCCTTCGAACCGCCATCGGGGTTCTGGTCGATGACGGTGTTCTCCGGCTCGCCGGACTCGACCGTCTTGACCACGACGGTGAAGCCCTTGTCCTCCAGCGCCTGGCGGGCGCCGGCCTCCGACTTCTCCAGGACGTCGGGGACCTCGACCTTGGGCGCTCCGGTGGAGACGACGACCGTGACGGTCGCCTTCTCGTCCATCTTGCCGCTGTCCGGCGTCTGGCTGCAGATCAGACCCTTCTCCTGGGTCTCGCAGGGCTCCTTGGAGCCGATCTTGAGGACGACGTCGGACCTGTCCGCGAGTGTCTGTGCCTCCTCGACCGTGGAGCCGACCATGTTCGGCACGCTCACCTGGCCGTCGTCGGCGTTGGGGCCGAAGACGGCGCGGCCGATCAGGATCGCGCCGACGAGCACCAGAACGCCCGCGACGATCAGCAGGATCGTCGAGGTGTTGCTCTTCTTCTGGCGGCGGCGGTCCGGGCGGTCGTCGTATCCGTAGCCGTCGTCCGCGCTGACCGGCGGCAGCATGGACGTCTGGCCGCTGTTCGGATCGGCCTGGCGCAGCGCCGTGGTGGGCTGGTCGTTGCCGTAGGCGTCGTAGCCGCCGTAGCCCGCCGCACCCATCGCCGCCGTGGCCGCGACCGGCTGGCCGTCGAGGCAGGCCTCGATGTCGGCGCGCATCTCGTCGGCGGACTGGTAGCGGTAGTCGGGGTCCTTGGTCAGGGCCTTCAGCACGATCGCGTCCATCTCGGGCGTGATCTCGGGGTCGAAGTTGCTCGGCGGCTGAGGCTCTTCGCGTACGTGCTGGTAGGCGACGGCGACGGGTGAGTCCCCGACGAACGGTGGCCGTACCGCGAGGAGTTCGTAGAGCAGGCAGCCGGTGGAGTACAGGTCGGAGCGCGCGTCGACCTGCTCGCCCTTGGCCTGCTCGGGGGAGAGGTACTGGGCGGTGCCGATGACCGCGGCGGTCTGCGTCATCGTCATGCCGGAGTCGCCCATGGCGCGGGCGATGCCGAAGTCCATGACCTTGACCTGCCCGGTGCGCGTCAGCATGACGTTCGCCGGTTTGATGTCGCGGTGGACGATCTGGGCGCGGTGCGAGTACTCCAGCGCCTGGAGGATGCCGACCGTCATTTCGAGCGTGCGCTCGGGCAGCAGCCTGCGCCCGGAGTGCAGCAGCTCCCTGAGCGTCGACCCGTCGACGTACTCCATCACGATGTACGGGATGGAGACCCCGTCGACGTAGTCCTCGCCGGTGTCGTAGACAGCGACGATCGCGGGGTGGTTGAGCGAGGCGGCCGACTGGGCCTCACGGCGGAACCGGGCCTGGAAGGACGGGTCGCGGGCGAGATCCGCCCGGAGCGTCTTCACAGCCACGGTGCGGCCGAGCCGGGTGTCGTGCGCGAGGTAGACCTCGGCCATGCCACCACGGCCGAGCACCGAGCCCAGCTCGTACCGGCCGCCGAGGCGACGCGGCTCTTCCATAACTGTTCCAGCCCTCTCCGTCAGTCCCGACCGCACCCGTGTGTGGTCCGGCGGTGCGCTGTTCGCGCATACGCTACCGGGCACGCCCTACGTGATCAGCCCGCACCCGTCAGCTGATATCTGACCGGTATCCCGATGTCCGGTTATGGCGGTCGCTGTGACGGGTCTCACTACTTGCTGTCGATGACCGCCTTCATGACGTCCCGCGCGATCGGGGCGGCCAGACCGCCACCGGAGATGTCGTCCCGGTTGGCCTGCCCGTCCTCGACCACGACGGCGACGGCGACCGGGGAGCCGTTGTCGGTCTTGGCGTAGGAGATGAACCAGGCGTACGGCTTCTCGCTGTTGTTCAGACCGTGCTGGGCGGTACCGGTCTTGCCCCCGACAGTGACGCCGTTGATCCGGGCGTTGGTTCCCGTGCCGTTCTTGACGACGGTCTCCATCATCTGCTGGACCTTCTGGGCGTTCTCCCCCGAGAGCGGCTGGCTGAGCTGCTCCTTCTTGTGGGTGTAGATCACGTCCAGGTTGGGTGCCTGGCGCTCGGCGACCATGTACGGCTGCATCAGCTTGCCGTCGTTGGCGATGGCCGAGGCCACCATGGCCATCTGGAGCGGGGTGGTGCGGTTGGAGGCCTGGCCGATGCCCGCCATGGCGTTCTGCGGCCTGTTGTCCTTGGGGTAGATGCTCGCGTCGGCGCGGACCGGCATGAAGACTTCCTTGTTGAAGCCGAACTTGTCCGTCTGCTCGATCATCTTCTCGTTGCCGAGGTCGTCGCTCATCTTGCCGAAGACGGTGTTGCACGACCAGCGGAGCGCTTCCCGGAGCGAGGCGTTCTCACACGGGATGTTGCCCTCGTTCTTCAGGGGCGTGGTCGACTGCGGGAGCGTCCAGGGCAGCGGGGAGTTCGTCTTCTCGTCGATGTCGTCGTAGAGGCCGTTCTCCAGCGCCGCGGCGGCGGTGACGACCTTGAACGTCGAACCGGGCGGATAGGTCTCGCGCAATGCCCGGTTGAGCATCGGCTTGTCCTCGTCCTTCAGGAGCTTCTGCCGGGCGTCGGAGTCCTTGAGCGAGTTGCCCGCGAAGACCGAGGGGTCGTACGAGGGGGTGCTCGCGAGAGCCAGGATGGCGCCGGTCTGCGGGTCCAGGGCGACGACGGCGCCCTTCTTCCCGCCGAGCCCCTTGAACGCGGCCTTCTGCGCGGCGCCGTTCAGGGTGGTGACGATGTTGCCGCCGGTCTTCTTGTCACCGGTGAACATCGACAGCGTCCGGTCGAAGAACAGCTGGTCGTCGTTGCCGGTGAGGATGCCGTCCTCCAGGTTCTCCAGCTGGGAGGAGTCGAACGCCTGCGAGGAGTAGCCGGTCACGGGGGCCCACAGGGGCCCGTCCTTCCAGACCCGCTTGAACTTGAAGTCGCTGTCCTTGGTCTCGACGGACCCGGTGACGGCCTTGCCGTCCACGATGATGTCGCCGCGCTCGTGGGCGTACCGCTCGATCTGGACGCGGCGGTTGTACTTGTGGCTGCTCAGCTCGTCGGCGCGGACGTACTGGAGCCAGTTGTCCCGGATCAGCAGGGCGAGGACGAGAATCCCGCAGAAGATCGCGATCCGGCGCAGCGGCTTGTTCACGGTCGGACCACCTGGGTCATTTCGGCGTCGGATGAGGGTGCGGGGGCCGGCGCGGGGCGGCGGGCGGTGTCACTGATCCGGAGCAGGATGCCGATCAGGGCCCAGTTGGCGATGACGGACGAGCCGCCGGCCGCGAGGAAGGGCATGGTCATACCGGTCAGCGGGATGAGGCCCATCACGCCGCCGGCGACGACGAACACCTGGATCGCGAAGGCACCGGAGAGCCCGATGGCCAGCAGCTTGCCGAACGGGTCACGGGCGGCCAGCGCGGTGCGCACACCGCGCTCGACGATCAGTCCGTACAGGAGGAGGAACGCCATCATTCCGGCGAGCCCGAGCTCCTCGCCCACGGTGGCGAGGATGAAGTCCGTGTTCGCCGCGAACAGGATGAGGTCGGAGTTGCCCTGGCCGAGTCCGGTGCCGAGCGTGCCGCCGGAACCGAAGGACATCAGTACCTGGGCCATCTGCTCGCTGGCCGCGTGGGTTCCCCAGCCGCCGAACGGGTCGAGCCAGGCGGTGACACGGTCCTGCACGTGCGGTTCGAAGGAGGCGACACCGACGGCGCCCGCCGCCGACATGGCCAGACCGAAGACGATCCAGCTGGTGCGCTCGGTCGCCACGTACAGCATGACGATGAACATGCCGAAGAAGAGCAGCGAGGTCCCGAGGTCGGTCTCGAAGACCAGGATCAGGATGGACATCGCCCAGACCATCAGGATCGGTCCGAGGTCCCGGCCGCGCGGGAGGTACAGGCCCATGAAGCGGCGGCTGGCGAGTGCCAGGGCGTCGCGCTTGACCATCAGGTACCCGGAGAAGAACACCGCGATGACGATCTTCGCGAACTCACCGGGCTGGATGGATCCGAGGCCAGGGATGGTGATCCAGATCTTCGCGCCGAACTGCGCCGGGAAGAACATCGGCAGGATCAGCAGGATCAGCGCGAGCACCATGGAGATGTAGGTGTAGCGCTGGAGGATGCGGTGGTCCTTGAGCAGGATCAGTACGCCGATGAACAGGGCGACGCCCATCGCCGAGAAGATCAGCTGCTTGGAGGCCGCGGGCGCGAAGCTGGGGAGCCTGAGCAGCCGCTCCGACTGGTCCAGGCGCCAGATGAGCGCCAGACCGAGGCCGTTGAGCAGCGTCGCCAGCGGCAGCAGCAGCGGATCGGCGTACTTGGCGAACCGCCGCACCGCGAGGTGGGCCACGCCGCCGAGGAGGGCGAGCCCGGCCCCGTATCCGAGCATGCCGGAGGGCAGCTCGCCGTTGAGGGCGAGACCCACGTTGGCGTAGGCGAACACCGAGATGAAGACGGCGAATACGACCAGTGCCAGCTCGGTGTTGCGACGGCTCGGTGCGTCGATCGCGCCGATGGTGGTCGTGTTGGTGACAACGCTCATGGTGCTGAAGGCCCCCTACGGCTTTACTGCTTACCGCACTGCGGGACCAGCTTCTTCTCTTCCTCCGAGAGGCTGGGGCCAGGAGTGGGAGTCGCTGCGGTCGGCTTGGTCGCGGTGCTGGCGGACGTGGAGGACGTGGCGGAGGTCCTGGTGGCGGGGGCACCTGCGGTGCCGCCCGCTTCGCCCTCGCCGGTGCGGGCATCGCTGTCCGCCTCGGCCGCGCGGCGCTGCGCGTCCTTCTTGCACGCCGAGGCCTGGAGGGCGAGTTCGCCGACCTTCTTGCGGGCCTCGGTGATGCTGCCCTCGGCGATGGTCTCCTCGACCTGCTTGCGCTGGTACGGAGGGAGGTACTTGAGCTCGATCTCGGGGTGGTTCTTCTCGACCTTCGAGAGCGAGACCCAGGCGAGGTCCTGGCTGATGCCGCGGAACAGCGCGACGTTCTCGTTCTGTGTGCCGACGTAGTACTGGGTCTGGGTCCAGCGGTAGCCGCCGTACAGCCCGCCACCGATGACGGCCAGCGCCAGGACGACGTACAGGGACCGCTTGATCCACCTGCGTCCGCCGGGCTTGACGAAGTCCTCGTCGGTGTACGAGTCGAAGGAGTCGTCCGGCATGCCGCCGTAGCCGACATCGCCGCTGCCGGGCGGGCCGAAGCCGCCGGAGGGCGGCGGGACGGGGCGGCCGAGGCCTGCCGCGCGTCCCGCGGGGGTCTGCATGGCTCCGCCGTCGTTCAGCTGGGCGGCCTGGTTCTCGGCGACCGCTCCGACGATGACCGGGGTGTCGTTGAGCTGCCCGGCCAGGGTGTCGTTGCTGTCGACGTCCAGGACGTCGGCGACGATGCAGGTGATGTTGTCGGGGCCGCCGCCGCGCAGAGCGAGCTGGATGAGCTCCTGGATGGTCTCCTGCGGGCCCTGGTAGCTGGCCAGGGTCTCTTCCATCGTCTGGTGCGAGACAACGCCGGAGAGGCCGTCGGAGCAGATCAAGTAGCGGTCGCCGGCCCGGACTTCACGGATGGAGAGGTCGGGCTCGACATGGTCTCCGCTGCCCAGCGCCCGCATCAGCAGGGAGCGCTGCGGGTGGGTGGTGGCCTCTTCCTCGGTGATCCGGCCCTCGTCGACGAGCCGCTGCACCCAGGTGTGGTCCTGGGTGATCTGGGTCAGCACGCCGTCGCGCAGGAGATAGGCGCGGGAGTCGCCGACATGGACCAGGCCGAGGCGCTGCCCGGTCCAGAGCAGGGCGGTGAGCGTGGTGCCCATGCCCTCCAGCTGGGGGTCCTCCTCGACCATCACGCGCAGCTGGTCGTTGGCCCGCTGGACCGCCGTACCGAGCGAGGTGAGGATGTCGGAGCCCGGTACGTCGTCGTCGAGCTGGACGAGCGTGGAGATCACCTCGGAACTCGCGACCTCACCGGCTGCCTGGCCGCCCATGCCGTCGGCGATGGCGAGAAGGCGGGGGCCGGCGTAGCCGGAGTCCTCGTTGCCTTCCCGGATCATGCCCTTGTGCGATCCGGCGGCGAAGCGCAGGGACAGACTCATGCGCACCTCGCCCGTCGGCTCGGGGTACAGCCGGTCTCGAGCCACACTGCCCACCCTCCGGTCGGGAGCCGGGCGGCGTCCGTCGCCGGGACCGCCGCGGCTCGCTCGCTCCGCTCGCTCATTGTCGTACTACTTCCGCAGCTCGATGACGGTCTTGCCGATACGGATCGGCGCGCCCAGCGGAACAGGTGTCGGGGTGGTGAGTCGGGTCCGGTCGAGATATGTGCCGTTGGTGGACCCGAGATCCTCGACGATCCACTGGCCGTCACGGTCCGGGTAGATCCTGGCATGCCTGCTGGACGCGTAGTCGTCATCCAGCACGATCGTCGAATCGTGTGCCCGGCCCAGGGTGATGGTCTGGCCCTGGAGCGCGACCGTGGTGCCCGTGAGGGTGCCCTCGGAGACGACGAGTTTGGTGGGTGCCCCGCGGCGCTGGCGCCCGGACTGCTGGCGCTGCGGTGGCGGCGCCGTTTGTTGTTGTTGGCGTGCCTGTTGCGGGCGCGCGTCGGCGGCAGTGCGGCGTGAGCCGCGCTGCGTGACGCGCGTTCCGAACAGGTCGCTGCGGATGACCTGGACGGCCACGATCACGAACAGCCACAGAACAGCCAGGAAACCTAGCCGCATGACCGTAAGGGTCAGCTCTGACATTGCCCCCGCTTCACCCTTCGGCTTGCCGGTAAACGATGGTGGTGCTGCCCACGACGATCCGCGAGCCGTCGCGGAGCGTAGCGCGGGTGGTGTGCTGCCCGTCTACCACGATGCCGTTGGTAGACCCGAGATCCTGGATCGTCGAGGGCGTTCCGGTCCGGATCTCACAGTGCCGGCGCGATACACCGGGGTCGTCGATCCGCACGTCGGCGTCGGTGCTGCGTCCCAGCACCAGCGTCGGGCGGGAGATCTGATGGCGGGTGCCGTTGATCTCGATCCAGCGCCGTACCTGGGCGTCCGGCAGGGGGCCGGGCGCGCTCGGCGGGCGCCGGTCGGTCGAGGGTCCCGAGGGCCGTCCGGCGCCGGGCGGCGGGGCCGCGGGCATCGGCGGAGGGGCGCTCGGGGGGTAGCCGTAGCCGCCGGGGCCCTGCGGGGCGGCGGACCGCCCGGGGCCGGGGCGGTGCGGCTGGGCGGGCGCGGGGCCGCCGGGCTGGCCCTGCGGCTCGTGCTGCGAGGAACTCGACGCGAGGGTGCGGCTGCGCACGCGGTAGAGCCCGGTGTCGAGGTCGTCGGCCTTCTCCAGGTGGACCTTGATCGGGCCCATGAAGGTGTAGCGCTGCTGCTTGGCGTAGTCGCGCACGAGACCGGAGAGCTCGTCGCCGAGCTGGCCGGAGTACGGGCTGAGCCGCTCGTAGTCAGGCGTGCTGAGCTCGACGATGAAGTCGTTGGGGACGACCGTCCGCTCGCGGTTCCAGATCGTCGCGTTGTTGTCGCACTCGCGCTGGAGGGCGCCCGCGATCTCGACCGGCTGCACCTCGGACTTGAAGACTTTGGCGAAGGTGCCATTGACCAGACCTTCGAGACGCTGCTCGAAACGCTTCATGACTCCCATGGGGCACCTCCTCCGGTGTCGTCGTCCCTGTACTGCTTACTGATCGTATCCACGCGTCGGGAAATCGGCTGGTTCCCCTTGTCTGCCCTGTGGATGAGTGTCACCCCTCACACGGATCGTAGAGGTGGCCTCCTGACAGTGTCCCGCACACGGGGTGCTCACTGAAGGAGTGGGGGCGACGGCTCCGCGTTCCCGCTTCCCCTCCTGGCATCGGCGAAACAACGGATGTGAATCCACCCTGTCCAGCGTGCTAATCTTCCGGATGTCGCCAGGCGCTCGCACCACACGGTGAGAGAGTCTGGAAACACCACTCATGCGCGAGTGGCGGAACGGCAGACGCGCTGGCTTCAGGTGCCAGTGTCCTTAGGGACGTGGGGGTTCAAATCCCCCCTCGCGCACAAGAGAGCCCCCGCTTCGGAGAGATCCGGAGCGGGGGCTTCTTCGTTGTACGGACGTGATCTTGTCCGGCTGACGAAACCGGCTGAGGGGAGTCGGGGGACCGGAGCCGGGGTGGCGAAGGCCGGGGTGACGAAAGTCGGGGTGGCGCCCTGTCGGAAGAGGGGCGGCCGGTTCCTTCGGTGGGATGTGCCCATATCCGGCCGGATCTTACGGTCCGGATGACCGGAAAACGTGGGAACGGCGTGCGGAGAACGACACCCCTTATGTACATCGACACAGCACACAGCGGGATCGCCCATGGCGGCGCGGCGCTCGGGGGAGGCCTGCCGAGCGGTACGGCCCTGCCGGTGGCGGCCGGACCGCCGGAGAAGGCGGGGCCCGACTACGGGGTCGGGGTGTTCCGCGAGATCACCCAGTGGGCGGCCGGGACCCCGGAGTGGATGCAGAAGCTGGGGGAACTCGTCACCGAGGGCGGGATACTCGTCTTCGTCGCCCTCTTCGTCCTCCAGTGGTGGCGGGCCCGCAGGGGCGACGACCGGACGATGGCCCTGGCGCTGCTCGGCCCCGTCGCGGTGGCGGCGGTCTATGCGCTGAGCGAGATCATCAAGGTCTGGCTGCACGAGGAGCGCCCCTGCCGGGACATCCCCGGGGTCACGGTGATCGCGCGGTGCCCGGAGCCGGGTGACTGGTCCTTCCCGAGTAACCACTCCGTCATCGCGGCCGCGTCGGCGCTGGCTCTCCTCTTCTCCTGGCGCCTCATCGGGCTGCTGGCGCTGCTGCCGGCGGTGCTGATCGCGCTGTCACGGGTGTACGTCGGTGTCCACTATCTGCACGATGTGGCGGCGGGTTTCCTGCTCGGGGCGGTGCTCGCGCCGTTGCTGATGGCGGTCCTGGCGGGGCCCGGCACCCGGGCGGTCGGCAGGTTCCGCAGGTCACGCGGACGGCATGGCGCGGGGATGACCGCGTGAGGCGACGTGACATGACGTGAACGTGATGTGTGACGTGATGTGTGACGTGGTGAGCGTGTGACATGGACGAAGGCCGCCCGCGGGCGGCCTTCGTGGGTTCCACGGCTTCTGGGGCTTCGTGTGGCTCTGGTCCTGCGGTCTCTCCTGGTCCCGGGGTCTGTTCTGGCCCTGCGGGTTTCGTAGGCCCTGCGGGTCTCGTGGTGCTGTGGTGGCGTGGGTCCTCAGTCCTCGTGGCCGGTCAGCCCGCACTCGTACGCGACGATGGCGGCCTCGACCCGGTTGCGCACACCGAGACCGGTGAAGACGGCGCTCACGTAGCTCTTCACCGTGCCCTCCACGACGTGGATCCGCTGCGCGATCTCGGCGTTGGACAACCCGCTGCCGAGGAGTGCGAGCACCTGTCGCTCCCGCTCGGTGAGTGAGGCGATCTGCCGGAGCAGTGCCGCTCTGCGGGCGTCGCGGTGCCGGGCCGAGCCACGGTTCAGCTCCGCGACGACATGCCGGGCCACCTTCGCGGAGAGGCAGGAGGCACCGGCCGCGGCGGTGTGCACACCGGCCAGCAGTTCCCGCGGATCACCGGACTTGAGCATGAATCCGCAGGCCCCGCCGGCGAGGGCACGGCTCACGTACTCGCTCTCGGAGAACGTGGTCAGTACGAGCACCGAGGTGCTGGGCGAGACACGTTTGATCTCCTCGGTCGCGGTGAGACCGTCCATGACCGGCATGCGGATGTCCATCAGGACGACGTCCGGCCGGTGCTCCAGGGTCAGCGCGATGGCCTCCCGCCCATCCGCCGCCTCGGCCACGACCTCGATCGTGGGGTCGCCGGCGAGGATGGCCCGGAGCCCTGCCCGGATCATTGTCTCGTCGTCGGCCAGGATGAGCTTGACGGTGGGGATGGCTGGCTCCTCTTCAGCGGGCGCGGGCGTCTCGGGGACAGGGAATCCCGGTACCAGTCTCCGTGTCCGCCCAGCCGCGCCGTGACCGGGATCCCGCCCCGCGACTCGTCACGGGCCTACGGGGAGGTCGTGGCGGGCGGTTGCGGCGTCCTCCAGGTACAGGACGGCCAGGGCGGCGACCTCGTTGTCCTGGCGCATGGTCACCTCTATGGGTATCCGGCCGTCACGCCGGCCCCCCAGTATCTCGGCGCTGACGGTGCAGGGGCGGTCGAGTTCGACGTACCGGCGGAACTCGGCGTTCATGGACGGTACGAGGGCGTGTTCGAGGCCCGAGGCGAGCTGAGCGGCCTGGCGCATGGCTTCGATGATGCCCCGGCCGGGCAGATGATCGCTCTGGCTGTCGAAGATGACGGGGTGGTTCCGGTCGGCGCGCAGCTGCCAGGAGGCGGTGCGGGGCGTGCCGACGGGCACAGCGGGGCCGGTGGGGCCGGTGGGGCCGTCGGGTTCGGCAGGGCCGGCGGGTTCGGCAGAGACGGCGGGGCCGGCGGGTTCGGCGGCGACTGCAGGAACGGTTTCGCTGGGGGACAGCATGACGTCCCGCTCGCTCTCCTTGCCCACGCGGAAGGGCGGGATGGGGGTGCGCGGTACGTCGGCCAGATCCACGACCCCGGGGCGCAGACGGCGATAGGCGGCTGCGGAGAGGCAGTTGGCGGAGGCCTCGCCCTGACCGATCCGCAGGGGGCCCGCGAACAGGTCCATCTCTATGCGGATCGTGGCCAGTCGGCGTCCGCGCAGGGTGACCTCGGGGTTGCGTATGACGGCTTCGGTGGGAGTCGGCGTGCCGGCGGTCCCGTGGAGGCCGGGCAGGGACTCGTACCGGAGGTTCCAGAGCAGGAACTGGTCGTCCATGGGGGCCTCGTAGACCATGTGCGCCAGGACGGTGCCGGCCTGACGGACCGTTTCCGCGATGAGCATGGGGTTCGCACGGCCCAGCACCGAGCTGAACAACGCATGTGTCGTTGGCCATTGGACCGCGAACTGATACGTGTCAGCATCGGACTGTCCGAAGTGTGTCAGCAGGACATCCGACTCGTCGGACCGGTGCACGAGGTGCGGTGGTACGAGGCTCATGATGGGTGGCTCGCCGGTGGAGGGTGTGCGGCTGCGCATGTTCTGGTCCGGCCGAGCGGCGAGTGCGGTCACGCGAATTGCCCCTTTCACGTCGCGGGAGTCGGTTGACTTCCACAGTCCTGCAAATCCAAACCATGGGGTCGGTTTATTTATGCAATGAGTCTGCTGGCGAGTGGCAGCTGATGCTATGGGAGAAAGTGCTCAACTTGCGGGCCGACTGCTGCGCAAACCCCCGTGGTTCACGGGGAGAAGGGGGTTTTCCGTAGGGCAGGTGGGGTAGGGAGGCAGCGCATTGGCGACCCGGCGGCGTAGTGCGCACCGCGCACTCGACGCCTATGGTCCAGTACATAAACAGACCGTTGGTCGGTTAGAGTGAAGTGCTTGCATACGCTGACTACTGATGCTGGATTGACGGTTGCTCGGTTGCTCGGCGCCAACGGCCGAGCGCACAGAACGTCCCGGAGGCAAGAGATGGCGAAGCAGGCTCGCGCGGTGCAGACAAGGCGGTCGATCGTGGAAGCCGCGGCGAGTGTCTTCGACGACTACGGCTACGAGCGTGCGGCCATCTCGGAGATCCTCCGCCGCGCCAAGGTGACCAAGGGCGCCCTGTACTTCCACTTCGCGTCCAAGGAAGCCATCGCTCAGGCAATCATGGACGAGCAGACGGCCACGGTGGACCTGGTGGAGGACGGATCTCCGCTCCAGTCACTGGTGGACGGTGGTCAGCAGTTCGCGTTCGCCCTGCGCCACGACTCGATGGCGCGTGCCGGTACGCGCCTCTCCATCGAGGGTGTGTTTCTCGGTGGCCCGCACCCGTGGAGCGACTGGATCGCGGCGACGGCCCGGATGCTGCAACTGGGCAAGGAGCGCGGCGAGGTGCTCCCCCAGATCGACCCGCTGGTGTCGGCGGAGGTCATCGTCGCGTCGTTCACCGGTATTCAGCTGATCTCGGAGGCCAACTCCGGACGGGCCGATCTGCGGGAGCGCGTGGCCCAGATGTGGCGCCACATCCTGCCGTCCATCGCCAACCCCGGTGTCATCGTGCACATCAAGCCGGAGGGCCGGGTGGACCTGGCCGCTCAGGCGCGGGAGCGGGAGAGGCAGGAGGCCGAGGAGAGTGAGGGGGGCGGCGACCCCCTGAGCGGCCCTGTGGGTGCCGGTTTCGGAGCGACGGTGGGTGCGGGCGGGCTGAGTCTGTCCGCAGGCGGCTGACCCCCCGGGGAGGCGGCGTTTCGTTTCACGTGAAACGCCCGGATCGTGACTGTAGGGCTGCGGGGCTCGGTTGAGCCCGCAGCCCTTTTCTCGTCAGGTGTGCTGTCAGGCGGCCATGCGCCCGGCGAGGGCCTTCGCCTTCTCGGCGGCGTCGCTGAGTGCCTGCGCGCGGGACTTCTCGGCGAGCGGTATCAGGTCGGCCATCTCGGGCTTGGAGTGCGCCAGGGTCAGTTCCGGAACGATGAAGTCGACCTCGGCGGAGAACATGCCCGTCAGTACCTTCTCCAGGTAGTTCTGGACGAACTCGAATCCCTCGCGCGGGGTGCCCGGCGCGTACGAGCCGCCGCGGCTCGCGACGACGGTGACCGGGGTGCCCGCGAGGGGGGAGTCAGCTCCGGCGTTGTGGCCGACGACGATCACCTGGTCCAGCCATGCCTTCAGCGTGGACGGGATGGAGAAGTTGTACATCGGGGCGCCGATCAGGACCGCGTCCGCCGCGGCCAGCTCCTCGGTCAGCTCCCGGCGCAGCGGGTCCTCGGCACCGGCGGTCACGCCTGCGGCGTCCAGATGGGGCAGCGGTTCGGCGGCGAGATCCCGGTAGACGACCGTGCCGTCCGGGTGCTGCTCGCGCCAGGCCTGTACGAACGCCGAGGTGACGTCCCGGGATGCGGAGCCCTGGGAGAAGACGGCGGAGTCGAGGTGCAGAAGCGTGGCCATGGAGGTCTCCACAGATATGAGGGGGGCGAGAGGGGCGGGCCGGCGTGAAGGCGGACCTGCCGATCGGAACTAATTTTCCGTGTGTACCTATGAATACCATAGTCCCTTACTTTTCGTAAGCACCTCACGTGGGCGCAGTACTCTAGGGGCATGGCGGATCACAGCGAGCAGGCCTGTCGGCGGGTCGATGTGGGCATCACTCGCGTCTTCGAGCTGTTCGGCAAGCGCTGGACCGGGCCGATCGTCTCGGTGCTGATGCGGCAGTCCGTGCACTTCGCGGATCTGCGGCGCGCGATTCCCGGTATCAGCGAGCGCATGCTCTCGGACCGGCTGTCCGAGCTGGGGGCCGCCGGTCTGGTGGTGCGCGAGGTCGATGAAGGGCCGCCGCTGCGCGTCTCGTACCGCCTCACCGACGCGGGAGCCGCGATGGAGCCGGCCCTCAAGGAACTCGGGCGGTGGGCGGACGTCTATCTGCCGGGCGAGGATTCCGGCTGCTGAGTGGCCGGTTGCCGCTGGGGAACCGGCTGCCGTAGCGGCGTCGGCCCCGCTGCCGAGGGGCCGGTTGCCGAGGGGTCGGCTGCCGCTGTGAGGCTGATTACCGATGCGGAACCGGCTACCGATGCGGAACCGCTACCGCTGCGTTGAATCCCCGGCCGAGTTGTAGCGCAGCAGGTACTCCGCGAACCGGCTGAGATCTTCCGCAGGCCACTCGGCCAGTCGCTCCTGATAGGCGGCCCGGCGGCTCGCCTGGGTGGAGGCGAGGGCCGCTGTGCCCGCTTCGGTGGGGTGCAGTACCTGGATGCGGTGGTCGGTCGGGTCCGGGTGGCGCTCGACCAGGCCGAGCTTCTCCAGGGTTCCGATCTGCCTGCTGACGGTTGATTTGTCGAGCATGTAGTGCGCGGCCAGGTCCGTGGCGCGGCAGCCGTGCCGGTCGTCGATGTGCGCCAGCAAGGTGTACGAGACCAGGGGCAGCTCCGGGTGGAGTCGCGCCGCCGCCGCGCGTGCTCGGCGCGCGAAGGCGGTCAGCTCGCGCTGGATGACGTCCAGCGACTTCTCACGCTCTCCCGGGGTGCCTGGCACGGATTCACCTTCCTCGAATTTCAGTTGTATAGTACAACGGATCTGAAAGTTGTAAAAGCCAACCATAGGAGATCGTCTGATGCCCGCAGGCCCGAGTACCGCTTCCGGCACCACCGCCGGTGCGCTGCGTCATGTGCTCAGTCACCTCATCACCCCGCTGCTGATGTGCGTCGGCATGGGGCTGGCCTATCTGGGCGCGTTCCATGCCCCGGAGCCGCACGATCTGCGCGTGGACGTGGTCGGCTCGGGGCCGAGCGCCCAGATGCTCGCGCAGACCTTGCAGAACGAGGGCGACGGCGCGCTGGACGTGCGGACCGTCGCCGACCGAGGCACCGCGGTGGATCACCTGAACAGTCAGGCGAGTTACGGCGCTTACCTGCCGGGGAAGAGCCCCGAACTGGTGGTGGCCACCGCCTCGTCGGACACCAGCGCGACGGTGGTGCAGAAGGTCTTCACCGAGGTGGCGGCCGGGCAGGGAGCCCCGCTGAAGGTAACGAACGTGGCGCCGACGGCGGACGGCGATCCGACCGGGCAGGGGATCTTCTTCCTGCTGGTCGCCATCAGCATCGGGTCGTACGCGTCGGTCGCCGTGATCGGCGGCGCGGGCGGTGCGCTGGCGCTGCGGATCAGGGCGGCGCTCGTGGCGGGTGCCTCACTCGTGGTGAGCCTCATCGGTGCCGTGTTCGCCGGGCCGCTCTTCGGCCTCGTGGACCAAGGACTCGGTGGCCTCTGGGCGATGGCCTGGCTCTATTCGGCGGGAATCCTGCTGATCGGTGTCGGGCTGCACACGTTCCTCAAGCGGTGGACGACGCTCGGGGTGATGGTGCTGTTCGTCATGCTCAACTTCACCAGCTCGGGAGGCATCTTCCGGCCCGAGCTGCAGCCCGGTTTCTTCGGCTCCCTCCACGCCTTCTGGAATGGCGCGGGCTTCGTCGAAGGCGTACGCAGCCATGTCTACTTCGACGGTCACGCGCTCGGCGGGCATGTCCTGGTGCTTGTGCTGTGGTTCGTCGTGGGGCTGGCCGTGATGGGCGCCGCCGGTCTGGCCGAGGCCCGGAAGCGGGCAGCGGTTCAGCCGGAGGCCGGGGCGGCTTCCGGTGCCGGGGGCACCGGAAGGGCCGGAGGCGCGGTCGCGGCGGAGCACCGGGCGGAGCACCGGGCGGATCGGCGCGAGGAGCAGGACGAGGAATTGGAGGAGGAGCTGGAGGAGGCGGTCGGCGTCTGACCTGGGAAGTACGTTGTCCACAGGGTTCGGCGTGGTTATCCACAGGAGCGGGCGGCTGTTGGGGAACGGCGGTACGGTCGTGGTCGATCGATGTCGGGGCACGGCAGTCGGACAAGGGCGGGGGAGGCGGCGCTCCATGGATGAAGTCGAGGTGGCGATGCCGGAAGAGCGGGCGGCGACGGCGGTGCCGCGCATCCCGGAGGTGCCCGGGTTCGCCCCGCGCACGGCACCGAAGTCGCCGAAGGCGGCCGGCAAGGCGCTGCGGGAACGGGTGCCGCGCTCCTCGCACGACGCGCTGGTCCTCCCCTCAGGGCGGCCGGACGCGGTGCGGGCGGTCGAGGAGTCGAACAGGGGCCGGGTGCCGGGCCTGACGCCGATCCGAGTGGGACGGATGGCCGCCACGCCGTTCGCGTTTCTGCGGGGCTCGGCCGGGCTCATGGCCCACGACCTGATGGGCACGCCGGTCACCGGGGTGGGCGCTCAGCTCTGCGGCGACGCGCACGCCGCCAACTTCGGACTCTACGGCGATGCGCGGGGCAGCCTGGTCATCGATCTCAACGACTTCGACGAGACCGTCTTCGGCCCCTGGGAATGGGACCTCAAGCGGCTCGCCACCTCGCTGGTGCTGGCGGGACGTGCGGCCGGGGCCGACGAGGACACCTGCCGACGGGGTGCGTTCGACACCGTCGGCGCGTACCGGCGGACGATGCGGCTGCTGGCCGGACTTCCCGCCCTGGACGCCTGGAACGCCATCGCGGACGAGGAGCTCGTCTCGCACACGGACGCGCGGGATCTGCTCGGGACGCTGGAGCGGGTCTCGGCGAAGGCCCGCAACAACACGAGTGCCCGGTTCGCCGCCAGGTCCACGGAGGACACCGGGGACGGCGGGCGCCGGTTCGTCGATGCCGCGCCCGTGCTGCGCCGGGTGCCGGACGCGGAGGCCTCGGCGGTCGCGGCGGGCCTCGGCGGCTATCTGCGTACGGTCTCCGAGGACCGGGTGCCGCTGCTCGCGCGGTACGCGATCCACGATGTGGCGTTCCGGGTGGTCGGGACCGGAAGCGTGGGGACCCGGTCGTATGTGGTGCTGCTGCTCGACCACCGCGGTGAGCCGCTGGTTCTCCAGGTGAAGGAGGCGCGCCCGTCCGCGCTGGCGCCGTTTCTTCCGGCGGTCGGATTCGATGTTCCGGAGGCGGCGCACGAAGGGCGTCGGGTGGTGCTCGGGCAGAAGCGGATGCAGGTCGTCAGCGACATACTGCTCGGCTGGGCGGAGGTCGACGGCAGACCGTTCCAGGTCCGGCAGTTCAGGAACCGCAAGGGAAGCGTGGATCCGGCGGCGCTGGCGGCCGATCAGGTCGACGACTACGGGCGGATGACGGGTGCCCTGCTGGCGCGGGCGCACGCGCACAGCGCGGACCCCCGGCTGCTCGCGGGCTACTGCGGCAAGAGTGCCGAACTGGACGAGGCGGTGGCCGGCTTCGCGGTCACCTACGCCGACCGTACGGAAGCGGACCATGCCGAGCTGGTGCGGGCGGTCAAGGCGGGGCGGATAGCCGCCGAGCTGGGTATATGACGTGGTCCGCGGTGACCGCGCGTCCCCGGGGCGCCGGTCGTGGCCATACGCTGGACGGGTGACCCACGAAGCCGCCGGGGTGCCGACCACCCGGAACGACGAAGACCGGATCGACGAAGACCGGCAGGACAACGACCGGCAGGCCGGGCCGCAGCCCGCGCAGAACCCTGGCCAGGGTTCGGCAGAGGCCTCTGGACAGGGCTCGGTGCCCGACGGCGAGCAGGTGCCGCCGAGGCCCGAGGCGCGGCTCGCCAAGGCCGTCCAGGTGGCCGAGCACGCGCTGATCGAGTTCGAGATCGCGGTGGAGACCTTCCGGGTCGAGGTGGAGAACTTCTCCCGGCTGCACCACCAGAAGCTCGGCCCGATGTACGCCCGCCTCGACGAGCTGGACGCGCTGATCGCGGAGGCTAGGGCCGCGCGTACCGGTGACCCCGAGGATGTGCGCAAGGCCCAGGAGGCACGGGCGGTCGTCATGCCGATGCCGGGGGTCGACGAGCTGTTCCACGACTGGATGGACTCCGACGGGCTGTCTCCCGAAGCGGCGTCCATGCTCACCGAGCAGCCGGTCCGGCCGCCGAAGCGCGTCCGGCCGAGCGAGGAGGCGCGCAAGCTCTACCGCGAGCTGGCCCGCAAGGCCCACCCGGACCTGGCCCAGGACGAGCGGGAGCGGGAGCGCCGGGACGAGTTCATCACCCGGGTCAACGCCGCCTACGGGCGCGGGGACGAGGCCCTGCTGCGGGAACTGGTCGAGGAGTGGGCGGCGGGCCCGGTCCCGCCGGAGGCCCCGCTCAGCGAGAGCGAGGAGCTCTACGCCCGGCTGGAATGGCTCAGCCGCCGCAAGGAGCTGCTCACGGTGCTCGCGCGGGAGCTGGAGGAGAGCGCGATCGGCTCGATGCTGCGGATGGCCCCGGACGACCCGGACAGGCTGCTGGAGGACATCGGCGAACAGCTCCTGGGCGAGGTGTCCCGGCGTGAGGCCGAGCTCTCGGAGATGGTGCAGTAGCGTTTCGGATGACTGTGCCGCGTATGTGACGAGAGAAGGCCTGACCCATGAATTTCGCCCAGCTGCCCTCGGTGGACGTCGCGGCGGTGCCGTCGGACGGCCTCGTCCTGGATGTCCGGGAGAACGACGAATGGGCGGCCGGACATGTCGAGGGCGCGCTGCACATTCCGATGAGTGACTTCGTCGGCCGCTTCGGTGAGCTGACCGAAGCCGCCGAGGACGGCCGGCGCGTGCATGTGATGTGCCGGGTCGGCGGCCGGTCCGCGCAGGTCACCCAGTATCTGGTTCAGCAGGGCATCGACGCGGTGAACATCGACGGCGGGATGCTCGCCTGGGACGGCGCCGGGCGCCCGATGGTCGCGGACGGCGGGAATCCGGCGTTCGTCCTCTGAACCGCGAGCACCGGGTTCCGCTGAACCGCGAGCATCGGGTTCCGCACCGGGGCCCGGCGGTTCCGGACCCTGTGCGTCAGCCGAGGGGATGGGCGGCCAGCAGATCGCCCAAGGCCTCCTCATGGGCCGCCGCCGGTCCCAGGGACAGCTCGATCTGCTTCGCCCAGGCGTGGTAGCGGTGCAGGGGGTAGTCCGTGTCCGCGCCGAAGCCGCCGTGCAGGTGCTGAGCGGTCTGCACGATGCGGCGGACGCCGTCCGAGGCCCAGATCTTCGCCACGGCGATGTCGCCCGCGGGAGGGAGCGCGCCTCCGGACTCGGTGGAGATGCGCCAGGCGGCCTGCCAGAGGGTCACTTCCATGGCCCGCAGATCGATGTACCTGTCGGCCGCCTGCACGGCCACGGCCTGGAACGTGGCCACCGGGAAGCCGAACTGCTCGCGCTTGCCCGTGTACGCACTGGTCATCGAGAGCACCCGTTCGCCCAGCCCCAGGGCCAGCGCGCAGGTACCGGTGGTCAGCAGCGACCGCAGCCAGTCCCAGGCACCCGGAGCATCGATCAGCTCGCGGTCGTCGATACGCACGGACCGGAGTGTGACCTCCGCCAGGCGCTCGCCGTTCGTGGAAACCTGCTCGGCGAGCGTCACGCCGTCCTGGGCGCGGCGCACCAGCGCCAGGACCGACCGGCCCTCTCCCGTATGGGCGGGGATCGCGATCCAGTCCGCGATCTGGGCCCAGGGCACCCCTGACTGCACCCCGTCGAGCACCCACCCCGACGTGTTCGCCGCCTCGGCTCCTGCCGTGGCTGCGGCCCCGGTCCTGGATCCGGCTTCGGCTCCTGTCCGGGATCCGGTTTCGGCCCCGGCTTCGGTGGTTCCTTCGCCGACGGGGCGCGCCGTTGCCCGGTGGGCGGTGACGGCGAGCTCGGCCGGGTCGTGTCCGGTGCGCCCGTTGGCCCCGACGGTCAGGACGAGCTCGCCCCGGCCGAAGCCGGGCAGCAGCTCGGCCGCCAGCGTGCGGTCGCCGTGGCGCTGGAGGGCCATCGCGACCGCGCAGCCCTCCAGCAACGGAACCCTGGCCAGCACCTTCGCCGACTCGCGCAGCACCAGGCACAGGGCGACCGGGTCGAGGCCGGCCCCGCCGTATTCCGGCGACAGCGTGAGGCTCAGCAGATCCGTACCCGCGAGCCCGGCCCACAGTGCCCTGTCGATGTCCTCGGCGACCGCACCCGGGGTCAGTGCGGGACTGGGCACGGCGTCGGGTGCGACGCCGGAGAAGACCGCCTTTGCCGCCTCTACGGCCGCCTGCTGTTCCTCGGTGAAGGTGAAGTCCACTGTCCCGGCCTCCCGCGAACCGTAGCGTCCCTGAACCGCGCTGTCCGCAACCGGACCTGACGGACCGTCAAGATAGAACAGGTTCTACAGGAAGGGAACACCGTGAGCGCTGGAGGTCCCGGAGCACCTGGAAGACCCGGAGGACCTGGAGCACCCCGAGCACCCGGACGGCCTGGAGCGCTCGGGCGCCCGAGCGCTCCGCGCACGAGGAAGGTCAGCGGTCGAAGTCCAGCTCCACCTCCGGCGTCAGCGGGTGCGACTGGCACGCCAGCACGAAGCCTGCCCCTGTCTCCTCCGGCTCCAGCGCGAAGTTGCGGTCCATCCGCACCTCGCCCGACACGAGAAAGGCCCGGCAGGTCCCGCACACCCCGCCCTTGCAGGCGTACGGCGCGTCCGAGCGGCTGCGCAGGACCGTCTCCAACAGCGACTCGGCATCCTGCACCGGCCAGCTCCCCGAACGGCCGTGGAGAGTCGCGGTGAGAGTGCTGTCGGCCGGCGAGGCGACGCGGGCCGCGGCGGCGGGTGCCGCAGGGCCCTCGTCGACGTGGAAGATCTCCTGATGGATCCGGGCCCGGTCGACGCCGAGATCGCGCAGCGCGCCCTCCGCCCCCCGCACCAGGCCGAACGGCCCGCAGAGGAACCAGCCGTCCACGTCCCGCACGGGCAGCAGAGCGGGCAGCAGACCGGTGAGCCGATCACGGTCCAGCCGCCCGGACGGGAGCCCGGCCGACTGCTCCTCCCTGGAGAGCGCCGTCACCAGCTGGAAGCGGTCCGGATACCGGTCCTTCAGGTCGGCGACCTCGTCGAGGAACATCGTCGACGCCGCCGTCCGGTCGCTGCGGATCAGGCAGAACCGTGCCTGCGGTTCCCGTGCCAGCAGCGTCGCCGCCATCGACAGCACCGGGGTGATGCCGCTTCCCCCGACGACCGCCGCGAAGAGGCCGGGACGCGGTTTCAGGACGAAGCGGCCCATCGGGGCCATGGCCTCGACCTCGTCCCCGACGGCCAGCTCCTTCAGGGCGTATGTGGAGAACGCGCCGCCGTCGACCATGCGGATGCCGACCCGCAGCACCGGTTCGGCCGGCTGCTCCGCGGCCGGTGCGCAGATCGAGTACGAGCGCCGGATCTCCGCGCCGTCCACGGTGTAACGCACGTTGAGATGCTGACCCGGGGCGTGGCGGAAGGTCTCGCGCAGCTCGGCCGGCACGGCGAAGGTGACGGCCACCGCGTCGTCAGTGATCCGTTCGATCGCGCTGACCCGGAGCGGATGGAACATCTACAACTCCTTGAAGTGGTCGAACGGTTCGCGGCAGGTGACGCAACGGCGCAGTGCCTTGCACGCCGTGGAGGAGAACCGGCTCAGCAGCTCCGTATCGGTGGAGCCGCAGTGCGGGCAGCGCACCGCGAGCGTCAGTGGCACGGGTCCCCCGTCCGCGCCGTGGGCGCGTGGCGGGGCGATACCGAACTCGGCGAGCTTGCGCCGTCCCTCGGCGCTGATGTCGTCCGTCGTCCAGGCCGGTGCGAGCACGGTGACCACGGAGACCTCCGGTATGCCGTGGTCGTGCAGTACCCGCTCGATGTCGGCGGACATGGCCTCGATCGCCGGGCAGCCGGTGTACGTCGGGGTGAGCCGCACTGTCACCCGGCCCGGGGCGACCACCTGGACGCCCCGCAGGACGCCGAGCTCCTCCAGTGTCAGGACCGGCAGCTCGGGGTCGGGCACGGAGCCGGCCAGCCTGTGCAGCTCCTCCTCCAGCAGGGTCTCGGTCACCATGACGCCCCCGGATGGCTGCGGTGCAGGTGCTGCATTTCGGCGATCATCCTGCCGAACGGCTCGGTGTGCAGCCCCTGGCGGCCGGCCCCGGCCGCCCAGGCCCCGGACTGCGGACCGTCCGGGACGCTCAGCGTGGCCCGCTCCATGACATCGGTGATGGCCGCCAGCCAACTGCCTTGCAGTGCCTGCCAGTCGATGTCCAGTCCTTCGACGTGCTGGAACATCTCGCCGGTGAAGCGCCACAGGGCGTCCAGGCCGGTCTGGAGCCGCTCGTGGCTCTCGGCCGTGCCGTCGCCCAGCCGCAGGACCCAGTGCTCGGCGTGGTCCCGGTGGTAGGCGACCTCCTTGACCGCCTTCGCCGCGAGATCCGTGAACCGGCTCCGTCCGGCCGCCAACTCGGCGTACAGCAGGTGCTGATGGACGGAGAAGTAGAGCTGGCGGGCGATGGTGTGGGCGAAGTCGCCATTGGGCTGCTCGACCAGCTGGAGGTTGCGGAAGGCCCGTTCCTCGCGGAGGTAGGCGAGCTCGTCCTCGTCGCCGACGAGGGAGAGCAGCACCCTGGCCTGCCCCAGGAGGTCCAGGGCGATGTTGGCGAGGGCCACTTCCTCCTCCAGCACGGGAGCGTGGCCCGCCCACTCCCCCAGCCGGTGCGAGAGCACCAGCGCGTCGTCGCCCAGGGCGAGAGCCGCGCTCACAGGTGCTTCACCCCTTCCGGGATCTCGTAGAACGTCGGGTGCCGGTAGGGCTTGTCCCCGGCCGGTTCGAAGAACGAGTCCTTCTCGTCCGGGGAGGACGCGGTGATCTCCGTGGACGGGACCACCCAGATCGAGACGCCCTCGGAACGGCGCGTGTACAGATCGCGTGCGTTGCGCAGGGCCATCTCGGCGTCGGGTGCGTGCAGACTGCCCGCGTGGGTGTGCGACAGTCCGCGCCGCGAGCGTACGAACACCTCCCACAGCGGCCAGTCGGTCGTGCTGCTCATGCCGTCGCCTCCCCGGGCTGGGTGTGCTGTGCGGATCCCCGGGCCGGGTGTTTGGCCGCGTACGCCGCTGCCGCGTCCCGGACCCAGGCTCCTTCTTCGTGTGCCTCGCGGCGCTGGGTGAGGCGCTGCTCGTTGCAGGGGCCGTTGCCCTTGAGGACCTCCTGGAACTCCGTCCAGTCGATCGCGCCGAAGTCGTGCTGGCCGCGCTCCTCGTTCCACCGGATGTCGGGGTCCGGGAGGGCGAGTCCCAGAGCCTCGGCCTGCGGTACGCAGATGTCCACGAAGCGTTGGCGCAGTTCGTCGTTGGAGTGGCGCTTGATCTTCCAGGCCATCGACTGCGCCGAGTGCGCCGACGCGTCATCGGGCGGGCCGAACATCATCAGGGAGGGCCACCACCAGCGGTTGACCGCGTCCTGCGCCATCTCGTGCTGCTCCGGGGTGCCCCGGCTCAGGGCGAGCAGCAGCTCGTACCCCTGGCGCTGGTGGAAGGACTCCTCCTTGCAGATCCGGACCATCGCCCGCGCGTAGGGGCCGTACGAGCAGCGGCAGAGCGGCACCTGGTTGGTGATCGCGGCGCCATCCACCAGCCAGCCGATCGCCCCGACGTCCGCCCAGGTCAGCGTCGGGTAATTGAAGATCGAGGAATAGCGCTGGCGTCCCGCGTGGAGCTTGTCGAGCAGCTCCTCGCGGCTGGTGCCCAGCGTCTCGGCGGCGCTGTAGAGATAGAGCCCGTGTCCGGCCTCGTCCTGCACCTTGGCCATCAGGATGGCCTTGCGCCGCAGGGAGGGCGCGCGGGTGATCCAGTTGGCCTCGGGCTGCATGCCGATGATTTCCGAGTGGGCGTGCTGCGCCATCTGACGGACCAGCGAGGCCCGGTACGCCTCCGGCATCCAGTCGCGCGGCTCGATCCGGTCGTCGGCCGCCACCGCCGCGTCGAATGCCGCGACGCGGGCCGCGTCCGCCGTATCCGCTGGGTCTGCCGTTCTCTGCGCCTTCTGGCCCGCGGTCACTGCCGCCATCCCGGACTCCCTACCGACCGATCGTTCGGTTCAATGACTTCAATGGTGAGTCGGCGGCCCGTAGGGTGTCAACCCTGTGGATAACTCGGTGGTGATCGACGGTGAGCGGGGCGGGATGGATTCGGACCACGGTGGGCGCTCCGACAGCAGGGAGAAGGGCCCCTGGCCGCAGGTGGTGAGCCACGGTGACGCCCCGCCGCAAGCCTCGCCGTCGCCCCGGGCGGACGGCCTGCCCGCTGCCCCGGCGGGCGGCTCGGCGGACATCCCGGCGCCCGCGTCGGCGGACGTTCCGGCGGACCCCGGGCCCGGCTCCGCCGGCGGCGGCATAGCCGCGCTCTCCTTCCGGTACCAAGCCGTCGCGGCCCTCGCGCTGTCCCTCATCGGACTGCTCGCCTGTGCCCAGGTGGCCATGGTCTTTCTGCACGTCGCACCGTCCAACACCCTGACCAAGCAGCATGGTGAAACGGTCGACGAATGGGTCTACCCGGAGTTCGAGCAGAACTGGAAGCTGTTCGCCCCCAATCCGCTCCAGCAGAACATCGCCGTCCATGTGCGGGCCGAGGTGGCCGGTGCCGACGGCCGCCGCACCACCACCCCGTGGATGAGCCTCTCCGGCGAGGACGGCAAAGCGATACGTGGCAGTTTCTTCCCCAGCCACGTGAATCAGAACGAGCTCCGCCGGGGCTGGGACTTCTTCGTCAACTCCCATGACAGCGCGAACCGCCCCAACGGCCTGCGCGGGGATCTCTCCGAGCGCTACATCCGGCGCATCGTGATGCTGCGCCTCAGCGAGCGGGACTACGGGGGCACCGTCGAGCGCATCCAGGTGCGTTCCGAGACCCGCTCCGTCGGGCCGCCCTCCTGGAGCGAGGAGAAGATCAGCACCCGGCCGAACTACCGGGTGCTCCCGTGGTGGACCGTGACCCCGGACGATCTTCCCGAGAACGCCGGAGCGCCGCAGGCGTCGCGCGGCGAGGAGGCGGACAAGTGACCACATCCTCCCCGGCCGGTTTCCCCGGCCAGAACCCTCCGAACCCGGGCCAGGACCTTGTGTCCCCCCGGCAGGCCTCTTCGGCCTCCCGCCGGAATCCCGGGACTCCCGGACCGGCTCCCGGACCGATTCCCGGCGCGATTCCCGGACCGATTGCCGGCGCGAATCCCAGCTCGGATCCCGGCCGGACTCCCGGCTCGAATCCCGGACCGATTCCTGCGGGCCGCGGCCCGGCCCCCGCTCCCGCGCTCGGCCAGAAAGCCGGAAACGGTCTCGCCCGCGGTATCCAGCGTGTCACCGCGTCGGCCCTGGGCCCGTACCAGAGCGCCGTGATCCGGATCGGTTTCTCGGCCACGTACCTGCTGTTCCTGCTGCGCGAACTGCCTCACCGCCATGAGCTCTACGGCCCCGACAGCCCGTGGCACTGGGACATGGCCCGGCAGCTCATAGCGAACAACGAAGCCTTCTCCGTACTCATGTGGTCGGACAGCGCGCTCTGGTTCGAGGCCGTGTACGTCCTCACGCTGCTGTCCGCCGCAGCCCTGCTGCTCGGCTGGCGTACCCGGACCGCGTCCGTCCTCTTCATGGCCGGCGTGCTCTCCGTGCAGAACCGCAGCATTTTCATGGGTGACGGCGGGGACAACGTCATCCACCTGATGGCGATCTATCTGGTCCTGACGCGCTGTGCCCAGGTCTGGTCGCTGGATGCCCGGCGCGCGAAGCGGAACGCCGTACGGAACGCGGAGCGCGCCGTGAACGGGCTCGCGCCGGTACGCGACGTGGTGGGTCCGGTTCTGTGGGCGGTCCTCGGCCCGGTCCTGCTCTTCGCCACGCTGACGGACGGCCTCGGGGGAACCTGGTGGCTGCCCGTTCTGCTGTGGGTGATCTGGCTGAGCAGTGCCGCGTGGTGGGCCGCCAACCGCTTTGCGCCGCACGGTGAACCGCGGACCCTGCTCGATGTCCTGGCCAATCTCATCCACAACGCCACCCTCGCCGTGATCATGGCCGAGGTCTGTCTGATCTACGCGACCGCCGGCTGGTACAAGATCCAGGGGTCGCGCTGGCAGGACGGCACGGCGCTCCACTACCCGCTCCAGCTCGACTACTTCACGCCCTGGCCCGCTCTGTCGGACATCCTCGCCTCCAACGGTGTGATGGTGATGGCGCTGACGTACGGCACGGTCATCGTCCAGGTCGCCTTCCCCTTCACCCTGTTCAACCGGCGGGTCAAGAACGTACTGCTGGTCGCGATGATCTGTGAGCACGCCGGAATCGCCCTCCTGCTCGGGCTGCCGTTCTTCTCGATGGCGATGATCGCCGCGGACGCCGTCTTCCTGCCGACCGTCTTCCTGGTGTGGCTGGGCGGGCGGGTGGCGCTCGGACGGGAGCGGCTGTTCTCCCGCCTGCCGCGCGTGGCGGGCGGCCCGGGTGCTTCTGTTGACTCCGGCCGGGTGCCCGGCAGGCCGGGCACCGATCGCGCCGGTACGGAGGAGGCCCCGCAGCGCGGTGCCGGTGGGGGCCATACGCTCGTCGGGTGAGCAGCGAGACCGGCAGAACAGAAGAGCCCAACGCGGCGGCGGCCCCCGAGCCGTCGGCGGCGGCCCCCGAACCTTCCCCGAAACCGGAAGCGGAACCGGAAACGGAACCCCTCCAGTACGACGACGGGTACGGGACCGGGATCGGCGTCGGGCCGCATCCTCTGCCGTGGCCGGTGGGCGAGCGGTACGACCCCGAACTGCTCGCCCACGGTGACCGGCGCAATGTCGGTGATGAGTACCGCTACTGGACGCGGGAGGCGATCGTCGCCGATCTCGATCTGCGGCGGCACGACTTCCACGTGGCGGTGGAGAACTGGGGCCACGACTTCAACATCGGCTCGGTGGTGCGGACCGCGAACGCCTTCCTCGCCAAGGAGATCCACATTGTGGGGCGGCGCCGCTGGAACCGGCGCGGAGCCATGGTCACCGACCGCTACCAGCATGTCCGGCATCACCCCGACACGGCGGACCTGACCGCGTGGGCGGCTGCCGAGGGGCTGCCGATCATCGGGATCGACAACCTCCCCGGGGCCGTGCCGCTGGAGCGGACCGAGCTGCCGCGGCGCTGTGTGCTGCTGTTCGGACAGGAGGGGCCGGGGCTCACGGAGGAGGCGCGGAACCACGCGACGATGGTGTGCTCCATCGCGCAGTTCGGCTCCACCCGGTCGATCAACGCCGGTGCCGCGGCGGCCATCGCGATGCATGCGTGGGTGCAGCGGTACGCGGACGTTCCGGACCCCCGCGGCTGAGGCTCTGAGGGACCCAGTGGCCGCGGGGCCGGGGCTCCGAAGGGCCGAGTGGTCGCGGGGCTCGGACTCCGAGGGGCTGGGCGGTCCGAGGCCCCGCGCCCCCGGTCCGAGGCCCCGGACCGGGGGCGCGGGGCCTCGGACCGGTGATCACGCCTGGCGGCGGACCTCCACCACACGGAAACGGTTGGACACGAAGGCCCCGTCGCACAGGGCGGCGTTCGCCGCCGGGTTGCCGCCCGAGCCGTGGAAGTCGGAGAAGGCCGCGGTCTGGTTGACGTACACCCCGCCGGTCAGATTCAGCGAGAGCTGGGCCGACTCCTCGAAGCAGGCGTCCTCCACCGCTCGCTCCACCTCCGGGGACGTGGTGTAGGCGCCGACCGTCATGGCGCCCTTGTCGCGGATGGTGCGCCGGAGCAGGTCCACGGCGTCCGCTGTCGAGGCGACCGCCACGGCGAAGGACACCGGGCCGAAGCACTCCGACAGATAGGCCGCGTCGTCGTCCGGCTTGCTGCCGTCGAGCTTGACGATGACCGGCGTACGGACCGCCGCGTCCGGGAATTCGGGGTTGGCGACCGTCCGGGAGGGCAGGGCGACCTCGCCCAGGTCCGACGCCGCCTCGACGCGCGCCTTCACCTCCGGGTTGACCAGGGCACCGAGCAGCGCGGCGGCCCGCGCGTCGTCCCCGAGGAGCCCGGTGACGGAGGCGGCGACATCGGCGACGACGTCGTCGTACGACTTGGCCCCGGCGTCCGTCGTGATGCCGTCGCGGGGGATCAGCAGATTCTGCGGGGTGGTGCACATCTGGCCGCTGTACAGGGAGAGCGAGAACGCCAGGTTGGCGAGCATGCCGCGGTAGTCGTCGGTGGAGTCGACGACGATCGTGTTGACCCCGGCCTTCTCCGTGTAGACCTGGGCCTGCCGGGCGTTGGCCTCCAGCCAGTCGCCGAAGGCGGTGGAGCCGGTGTAGTCGATGATCTTGATCTCGGGACGGACCGCCAGGGTCTTGGCGATGCCCTCGCCCGGCCGCTCGGTGGCGAGGGCGACCAGATTCGGGTCGAAGCCCGCCTCGGCGAGCACCTCGCGGGCCAGCCGCACCGTGAGCGCCAGCGGGAGAACCGCGCGCGGATGCGGCTTTACCAGGACCGGGTTTCCGGTGGCGAGGGAGGCGAAGAGGCCGGGATAGCCGTTCCAGGTGGGGAAGGTGTTGCAGCCGATCAGCAGCGAGATGCCGCGTCCCGCCGCGGTGAACGACTTGTGCAGCCGGAGCGGGTCGCGCTTGCCCTGCGGCTTGGACCAGTCGGCCGTCAGCGGGGTGCGGGTCTGTTCCTGGTAGGCGTACGCCACCGCCTCCAGTCCACGGTCCTGGGCGTGTGGGCCGCCCGCCTGGAACGCCATCATGAACGCCTGCCCGCTGGTGTGCATCACGGCGTGGGCCAGCTCATGGGTGCGGGCGCTGACGCGGGACAGGATCTCCAGACACACCAGGGCCCTGGTCTCGGGCCCCGCAGTCCGCCAGGCGCCCATGCCGGCCTTCATGGCCGGGAGCAGGACGTCCGGGTCGACGTGCGGATACTCGACGCCGAGCTCCGGCCCGTACGGCGAGGTCTCACCGCCCGTCCAGCCGTCCGTGCCCGGCTGGCCGAGATCGAGCCGGGTGTGCAGCACCGCGTCGAACGCCGCCTTGCCCTCCGCCGCTCCCAGGCTCCCCGGGGCGCCGCCCTCGCCGTACGCCTTCGGGTGCTCGGGGTGCGGGGACCAGTAGTCACGGGTGCGGATCGCGTCGAGGGCCCGGTCGAGCGTGGGCCGGTGGGTCTCGGACAGCTGCTGGGGGGTGAGCTCGGCGGCCATGACGGACCAACTCCTCATCGAGCCGGGCAGGGAGGTACGGACGGAGTTAGAGTAACCGAACGATCGGTCGGTACAAGGGGCCCCAGGAAACCTGTGGACAACTCATGGGGGAGGATCGCGGTCATGACCACGGCCAAGCGGGACACGTACACCCCGGAGACTCTGCTCACCGTCGCCGTTCGTGTCTTCAACGAGCGCGGGTACGACGGTACGTCCATGGAGCACCTCTCCAAGGCGGCGGGCATCTCCAAGTCGTCCATCTACCACCATGTGGCGGGCAAGGAGGAGCTGCTGCGGCGAGCCGTGAGCCGCGCGCTCGACGGGCTCTTCCAGATCCTCGACGAGCCGGGGGCCGCGCGGGGGCGCGCGATCGAGCGGGTCGAATACGTCACGCGCCGCACGGTCGGGGTGCTGATGGCGGAGCTCCCCTATGTCACGCTGCTGCTGCGCGTGCGGGGCAACACCAAGACGGAGCGCTGGGCCCTGGAGCGGCGGCGCGAGTTCGACCAGCGGGTGTCCGAGCTGCTCAAGGCGGCCGTGGCCGACGGTGATCTCCGTGCCGACGTGGACATACGGCTGGCGACCCGGCTGATCTTCGGCATGGTGAACTCGCTGGTCGAGTGGTACCGGCCCCAGCCGGGCGGCTTCCCGGGCGAGGACCAGCTCGCGGACACGGTCGTCCAGCTGGCCTTCGAGGGGATGCGGTCGGCCGGCCGCTGAGAGCCCGACGCCGAGCCGGTCAGGACAGTTCCGGGGGCCGCTCCGGGCGCGGGCCGAGGTCCGTCTCCTCGAACACCAGCAGGGTCCGGGTCGAGAGGACTTCGGGGATGGACTGGATCCGGGTGAGGACCAGTTCGCGCAGGGCGCGGTTGTCCGGGGTGTGTACCAGCAGCAGTACATCGAAGTCGCCGCTGACCAGGGCGATGTGCGTGGCTCCCGGCAGCGCCTGAAGCTGCTCGCGCACCGTGCGCCAGGAATTCTGGACGATCTTGAGCGTGATGTACGCGGAGGCGCCCTGCCCCGCCCGCTCGTGGTCGATCCGTGCGCCGAAGCCCCGGATGACGCCGTCCTCGACCAGCCGGTTGATCCGGGCGTACGCGTTGGCGCGTGAGACATGCACGCGCTCGGCCACCGACCGTATCGAGGCGCGGCCGTCCGTCTGCAGGATGCGGAGGATGTCCCGGTCGATGGCGTCCAGCGGTCGCGCGGGCGGAACCTGGCCGGGATCGTCGCTCCTGTCGGCCATTTGTTCAGCTGCCATCTGCCCGTGCCTCCCTCTGGTGGACGACCTGTCCCCATCCCAGGCTGTGGAGAACCGTTTGTCCACAGGCTGGCGGTGCCTGTAGCCAAAATGCCCTCACGACCGAACAATCGGTAGGTGAGACACGCCACACCCGTGCCTCGCCCGCCCCTCGACATCTCGACATATTTCGACACCCCTCGATCTCCCTCGATGCCCAGGAGGTGCTTCTCATGACGGTCCAGGAGCTGCCCGGTGCGGCCGCCTACCGGCCCACGCCGCCCCCGGCCTGGAAACCGCTCACCGACCCCGCGCCGCTGCTCCCGGACCCCGAGCCGTACCGGGTGCTCGGTACGGACGCGGCAGCCGACGCGGACCCCGAGCTGATGCTGCGGCTCTACGCCGAGCTGGTCCGAGGCCGCCGGTACAACGCGCAGGCCACGGCCCTGACCAAGCAGGGCCGGCTCGCCGTCTATCCGTCGAGCACGGGGCAGGAGGCCTGCGAGATCGCCGCCGCGCTCGTGCTGGAGGAGCGCGACTGGCTCTTTCCCAGCTACCGCGACACCCTCGCGGCCGTGGCGCGCGGTCTCGACCCGGTCGAGGCGCTGACCCTGCTGCGCGGCGACCGGCATACCGGCTACGACCCGCGTGAGCACCGCATCGCCCCGCTGTGCACCCCGCTCGCCACCCAGCTGCCGCATGCCGTGGGCCTGGCGCACGCGGCGCGGCTCAAGGGCGACGACGTCGTGGCCCTCGCCATGGTGGGCGACGGCGGCACCAGCGAGGGCGACTTCCACGAGGCGCTGAACTTCGCGGCGGTCTGGCGGGCCCCGGTCGTCTTCCTCGTGCAGAACAACGGCTTCGCCATCTCCGTCCCCCTGGCCAAGCAGACCGCCGCACCCTCCCTCGCCCACAAGGCGGTCGGGTACGGGATGCCGGGCCGGCTGGTCGACGGCAACGACGCGGCGGCGATGCACGAGGTGCTCGGCGAAGCGGTCGCACGGGCCAGGCGCGGTGAGGGGCCCACGCTGGTCGAGGCCGTCACCTACCGCATGGACGCCCATACGAACGCCGATGACGCGACCCGGTACCGCACCGACAGCGATGTCGAGGTGTGGCGGGCGCACGACCCCGTCACGCTCCTGGAGCGGGAGCTGACCGGGCGCGGACTGCTCGACGAGGACCGAATCGAGGAAGCGCGGGAGGCGGCGGAGCGGATGGCGACCGCGCTGCGCGAGCGGATGAACGCCGACCCGGTGCTCGACCCGATGGACCTGTTCACCCATGTCTACGCGGAACGGACCGGCCAGCTGCGGGAGCAGGCGGCCGGTCTGCGGGCCGAGCTGGAGGCCGAACAGGAACGGCACGGCGAACACGGTGCGGAGGACGGACGATGACCACCGCTGCGGCGACGACCGGTGCGCGGACGGCGAAGGCCAGGCCGGCCACCATGGCGCAGGCCCTCGGACGGGCGCTGCGCGACTCGATGGCCGAGGATCCGGCCGTGCACGTCCTCGGCGAGGACGTGGGCACCCTCGGCGGGGTCTTCCGCATCACCGATGGCCTGGCCAGGGAGTTCGGCGACGACCGCTGTACGGACACGCCGCTGGCCGAGGCGGGCATCCTCGGGGCGGCGGTCGGTATGGCGATGTACGGGCTGCGGCCCGTGGTGGAGATGCAGTTCGACGCGTTCGCCTACCCGGCGCTGGAGCAGCTGTTCAGCCATGTCGCCAAGATGCGTAACCGCACCGGGGGCGCCATGCCGCTGCCCATCACGGTCCGTATCCCGTACGGCGGGGGGATCGGCGGGGTCGAGCACCACAGCGACTCCTCGGAGGCGTACTACATGGCCACGCCCGGCCTCCACGTCGTCACACCGGCCACGGTCGAGGACGCGTACGGGCTGCTGCGCGCCTCGATCGCCTCCGACGATCCGGTGGTCTTTCTGGAGCCCAAGCGGCTCTACTGGTCCAAGGCGGACTGGTCGCCCGATGCTCCCGCGGCGGTCGAACCGATCGGCCGGGCCGTGGTCCGCCGTCCGGGGCGGAGCGCCACCCTGATCACCTACGGGCCCTCGCTCCCGGTCTGCATGGAGGCGGCGGAAGCGGCCGTCGCCGAGGGCTGGGACCTCGAAGTCGTCGATCTGCGCTCGCTGGTGCCGTTCGACGACGCGACGGTGGCCGCGTCCGTGCGACGGACCGGGCGTGCGGTGGTCGTCCATGAGTCCACCGGCTTCGGTGGCCCCGGTGGGGAGATCGCGGCCCGGATCACCGAGCGGTGCTTCCACCATCTGGAGGCTCCGGTGCTGAGGGTGGCCGGGTTCGACATTCCGTATCCGCCACCCATGGTGGAACGGCACCATCTGCCGGGCGTGGACCGCGTGCTCGACGCGGTGGCCCGGCTGCAGTGGGAGGCGGAGGGCTGATGCCGCAGGTGCTCGAATTCAAGCTGCCGGACCTCGGCGAGGGCCTGACCGAGGCGGAGATCGTGCGCTGGCTGGTGGAGGTCGGCGATGTCGTCGCCATCGACCAGCCGGTCGTCGAGGTCGAGACGGCCAAGGCGATGGTGGAGGTGCCATGTCCCTACGGGGGCGTGGTGACGGCCCGGTTCGGCGAGGAGGGTACGGAACTTCCGGTCGGCTCACCGCTGTTGACCGTCGCTGTCGGTTCGGCGGGGGAAGCGGACGCACAGGGGGCGGCCGATACGGGTGGGGCGGCGGGGTCGTCCCGGACGGCGGAGCCGAAGTCGGAGTCCTCGGGCAATGTGCTGGTGGGCTACGGGACGGGTGCTCCCGCGGCACGGCGTCGGCGGATCCGGCCCGAGCGGATGCCGGTCGTCACGGCGTCCGAGCCCGCGCCCGTCGCTGTTCCGGCCGCCGCTCCCGCCGCTGCCGTCGCTCTCGCTGCGTCTGCTGCTGCCGCTGCTCCCGCCTCTCCTGTAGGTCCCGCAGAGAGCACCGGCCAGGTGTCGTCGGGCCCGGTGGCGGTGGTTTCGCCGCTCGTACGGAAGCTGGCACGGCAGCACGATCTCGATCTGCGGCAGTTGACGGGGTCGGGTCCGGACGGGCTGATCCTGCGTGCCGATGTGGAATCCGCGATCAGGGCGGTGGCGGACGCGGTCACCGCGGCGGATGCGGTGGGGGCCGGGGCCGCGGCACCCGCGGCACCCGCGGCTCGGGCCGCGGCGGGCCCGGCGGGTGAGCGGATCGCGCTGCGCGGGGTCCGGGGTGCGGTCGCGGACAAGCTGTCGCGCAGCCGGAGCGAGATCCCCGACGCCACGTGCTGGGTGGACGCGGATGCCACCGAGCTGATGGCCGCCAGGGCCGCGATGAACGCCGCGGACGGGCCGTCCGCCGGGCCCAAGGTGTCGGTCCTCGCCCTGCTGGCCAGGATCTGCACGGCGGCGCTGGCCCGGTTCCCCGAGCTCAACTCAACGGTGGACCTGGCCGCGAGGGAGATCGTGCGGCTGCCCGGCGTCCACCTCGGGTTCGCGGCCCAGACCCAGCGCGGTCTGGTCGTCCCGGTCGTACGGGACGCGCACACACGGAACGTGGAGTCGCTCGGCGGCGAGATCGCCCGGCTGACCGAGGCGGCCAGGACGGGGGCGCTCACCCCGGCCCAGCTGACCGGCGGCACCTTCACGCTGAACAACTACGGGGTGTTCGGGGTCGACGGATCGACGCCGATCATCAACCACCCGGAGGCAGCCATGCTCGGCGTCGGCCGGATCATGGCCAAGCCATGGGTGCACAACGGTGAACTGGCCGTACGCCAGGTCGTCCAGCTCTCGCTCACCTTCGACCACCGGGTCTGTGACGGCGGCACGGCGGGCGGGTTCCTGCGGTACGTGGCCGACTGCGTGGAGCAACCGGCGGTGCTGCTGCGCACGCTGTAGCGGAACATCAGGCAGGCGCCCGCCCCCGGAGGGACCGGGGGCGGTGGCCGGCACCCATACTCGACGCATGACCGCCTATGACGTGATCGTCCTTGCCGGAGGAGCCGCCAAGCGGCTCGGCGGAGCCGACAAGCCGGGGGTCCGGGTCGGTGGCCGGGCGTTGCTCGACCGGGTTCTCGCGGCCTGCGCAGGGGCCCGCACCACCGTCGTGGTGGGGAGCCGCAGGCCCACCGGAAGGCCCGTGACCTGGGCGCGCGAAGTGCCGTCGGGCGGTGGCCCGCTGGCGGCGCTCGGGGCGGGAGTGCGCCACACGTCGGCGGAGAGAGTTCTCGTACTCTCCGCCGACCTGCCGTTCCTGGGGGTGGGCACCGTCGAAGCCCTGCTGGCCGCCGCCGGGGAGGACGGCAGGGAAGGCGCCCTGTGCACGGACCCGGACGGGCGCGACCAGCCGCTGGTCGCCGCCTACCGGGGCGAGCCGCTGCGCCGGGAGCTGGCACTCATCGCCACCGAGCACGGCAGTCTCGCCGGACTCCCGCTGCGGCTGCTGACGGCCGAGCTGGAACTGGCCCGGGTCGCGGCCGGTCCCCTCGCCTCGTTCGACTGCGACACTTGGGAGGACATCGCCGAAGCCAGGGCCCGCATCAGGGAGCATGGGACCGTGCTGGACGAATGGATCACCGCAGTCAAGACCGAACTGGGCATCGACCTCGACGTCGACACCGGCGTCCTGCTCGACCTCGCCCGTGATGCCGCGCACGGTGTCGCGCGGCCCGCCGCGCCGCTCACGACGTTCCTCGTCGGGTACGCGGCAGCGAAGGCGGCCGACGACGCCGGTCCCGAAGGCGCCGCCGAGGCGGTCGCGGAGGCCGCGCGCAAGGCGGTCGCGCTCGCCCTGCGGTGGGAGGACGAGACGGGCGGCGCCGACGGGGCCGGAACACCATGACCGACCGCGGCCCCGGGGCCGGTGGCGACTCCCCCTATGTCTCTCCGGAGACGGACGAGGAGGAGCGAGCCGTGGAACAGGCCCTGGCGCTGGTCGCCCACCAGGCACACGAAGCGCCCCGCCCGTCGGACCCGGCCCAGTCGCCCGGCAGACAGCAGGGCCGGTCCGACCAGTCACCGGGCCGGTTCGCCGACCAGCATCCGGGCCATGCCTCTGCCCAGTCTCCCGGCCGGTCCTCCGCGCGGTCCTCGGGGCGGCACTCCACGCACCCCCAAGGTCCTCCGGCCCCCGCCCCGGCCGCTTCCCCGTACTCCTCTCCCTCCCCCTCGCCGTACGCCTCCCCCTCCCCGGCGTCGGCCTCCGGTGCCCCTGCCGGTGCCTCCGCCGGGGGCCGGGCCGATTCTGCCGGGGACCGGGCCTCCCCCGCCCGCCTCCCTCGTGCGCACAGGGCCGGAGACACCCCCTGGGACCAGGCCCGGAGCATCGCCGCTCGTGCCGGGCGGACCTCACCCGTGGCCGCGCTGCGGGTCCCCCTCGACCGGGCCCTCGGGTACGTACTCGCCGAGGCCCTCGGCGCGCTCACCGACCTGCCGTCCTTCGACACCTCGGCCATGGACGGCTGGGCCGTCGCGGGGCCGGGGCCATGGGGCTTCCGGAAGGACGAGGGGCTGCTCGCCGGACGCGGTGCGCCCGCGCCGCTGCCCGACGGCCGGGCGGTGCGGATCGCCACCGGTGCGCGCATCCCGGCCGACGCCACGGCCGTCATCCGCAGCGAGCACGCTCACGCCGACGAGGCGAAAGGGCTGCTGCACGCCCGGCGGGACGTCGTTCCGGGACAGGACATCAGGCCCCGGGGGCAGGAGTGCCGGTCCGGGGACCAGCTGCTGCCCGCCGGAACGCTGGTGACCCCGGCAGTGCTCGGCCTCGCCGCGGCGGCCGGGTACGACGCGCTGGCCGCGGTGGCCAGACCGAGCGTCGACGTCCTCGTCCTCGGCGACGAACTGCTCACCTCGGGCCTCCCGCACGACGGCCTGATCCGTGACGCGCTCGGCCCCATGCTCGGCCCCTGGCTCCGTGCGGCGGGAGCCGAGGTGTCCGAACCCCGCCGCCTCGGGGACGATGCGAACGCCCTGCGCCAGGCCCTGACCACGTCACGGGCCGACCTGATCATCACCACCGGCGGTACCGCGGCGGGACCGGTCGACCATGTCCACCCGGTCCTCGCCGAGCTCGGCGCCGAGCTGCTGGTCGACGGGGTCGCCGTGCGCCCCGGCCATCCGATGCTGCTGGCCCGGCTGCCATCGGGCGGGCCCTACCTGGTCGGCCTTCCCGGCAATCCGCTGGCAGCCGTCTCGGGCCTGCTCACGCTCGCCGAGCCGCTGCTCGGAGGGATCGCGGGCAGGCTGTCCCAGGAGCCGTACCGGGCGCTCGTCCATGCCGAGGTGCACGGGCACCCGCATGACACCCGGCTCGTCCCGGTTGTCCATCGCGTCGGCCGTGCGGGCGGCCGGGACTATGTCGTACCCCTGCACTACAACGGTCCGGCGATGCTGCGCGGGGTCGCCGGGGCGGACGGGCTGGCCGTTGTGCCACCGGGCGGGGTACGGTCCGGCACCGAGGTGGACATCCTCGATCTACCGTGGGCCTCGGCGACGCCGTGGACGGAAGGGTGTTTCACGTGAAACTTCCCGGCCAGGACGCGATGGCCAGGCGCGCCGAGGAGCATGTCGTACCCACCCGGGTGATGCTCCCGCGCAGGGTCGTCGACGGTCCGGCGCGGCAGGTCGCCAAGCGGCTGATGATGGCGTTGATGGTGCTGGCCGCCACGGTGCTCATCGTCTGGGTCGACCGTGCCGGCTACAACGACAACGCCGACGGCAAGGTCGATCTGCTGGACGCGGTGTACTACGCGACCGTCACCCTCTCCACCACCGGTTACGGCGACATCACCCCGTACGGGGACGGCGCCCGGCTGACCAATGTGGTGCTGGTGACACCGCTGCGCGTGCTCTTCCTGATCATCCTGGTCGGCACCACTCTTGAGGTCCTCACGGAACGGACCCGGGAGGACTTCCGGCTGAAGCGTTGGAGATCCAACTTGCGTGACCACACTGTCGTCGTCGGCTTCGGCACGAAGGGCCGCTCGGCGATCCAGACTCTCTGCACCACCGGCCTGAAGAAGGACCAGATCGTCATCGTCGACCCGGCGTCGAAGGTGATCGAGGCGGCCAACGCCGAGGGCTTCACCGGTGTGGTCGGCGATGCGACCAGAAGCGATGTGCTGCTGCGGGCCGAGCTTCACAAGGCACGGCAGGTCATCATCGCCACCCAGCGCGACGATACGGCGGTCCTGGTCGCGTTGACGGCGCGCCAGCTCAACCGCGGGGCGAAGATCGTGGCCGCGGTGCGCGAGGAGGAGAACGCGCCGCTGCTGCGGCAGTCCGGCGCCGATGCGGTGATCACCAGCGCCAGTGCGGCGGGCCGGCTGCTCGGTCTCTCCGTCCTCAGCCCGAGCGCGGGCACCGTGATGGAGGACCTGATCCAGCAGGGCAGCGGTCTCGACCTCGTCGAGCGGCCGGTGATAAAGGCCGAGGTGGGCAAGAACGTCCGGGAGACCGATGACCTGGTGGTCAGCGTGCTGCGCGGGCACCGGCTGCTCGGTTACGACGATCCGGCTGCCAGCCCCCTCCAGCTGACGGACCGGCTGATCACCATCGTGCGGGCGAGTCCGCTCCCCACCTCGCCGGTGAACAATCCGCCGCAGGCGCCGCAGCGTCCCTGACCACGGGGCCGGCAGGTCGTTCCGCCTGCCGTCACGGACCTCGTGGGCCGCACGGAGTAGCCTCGCCGCCATGCATGCGATCACTATCCCCGAACCCGGTGGCCCCGAGGCGCTCGTGTGGGCCGAGGTGCCCGATCCCGTACCCGGCGAGGGCGAGGTGCTCGTCGAGGTCGTGTCCAGCGCGGTCAACCGCGCCGATGTGCTCCAGCGCCAGGGCTTCTACAACCCGCCGCCCGGCGCCTCCCCCTACCCCGGTCTGGAGTGTGCGGGCCGGATCACGGCGCTCGGTCCCGGGGTCGCGGGATGGTCGGTCGGCGACGAGGTCTGCGGCCTGCTGGCGGGCGGCGGGTACGCGGAGAAGGTCGCCGTACCGGCCGGCCAGCTGCTGCCCGTACCGGACGGTGTGGACCTGGCGATGGCCGCGGCGCTGCCCGAGGTGACCGCGACGGTCTGGTCCAACGTCTTCATGGTGGCCCATCTGCGGCCCGGCGAGACCCTGTTGATCCACGGCGGATCCAGTGGCATCGGCACGATGGCCATTCAGCTCGCCAAGGCGGTCGGCGCGCGCGTCGCGGTGACGGCGGGCGGTCCGGAGAAGCTGGCGCGCTGTGCCGAGCTGGGGGCGGACATCCTCATCGACTACCGCGAACAGGACTTCGTCGAGGAGCTGCGCAGGGCGACCGACGGGGCGGGCGCGGACGTCATCCTGGACATCGTCGGTGCGAAGTACCTGGACCGGAACGTGAAGGCGTTGGCCGTGAACGGTCGGCTCGCGATCATCGGTCTCCAGGGCGGGGTCAAGGGAGAGCTGAATCTGAGCGCTCTGCTGAACAAGCGGGCCGCCATCACCGCCACCTCCCTGCGGGGCCGCCCGCTCGGCGAGAAGGCCGCGATCGTCGCCGCCGTGCGCGAACACGTGTGGCCGCTGATCGGCAGAGGCGTCGTCCGGCCGATCGTGGACCGCACGGTGCCGATGGAGGACGCCGCCGAGGCGCACCGGGTCCTGGAGTCCAGCGCGCACATCGGGAAGGTGCTCCTGCTCGCTCCCGTGTCCGCCTGACGCGCGGCTGTGCGTACGGGTCCTCGTCAGGAGTCCTCGCCTGAGCTACCCGGGCCTGCCGCCGCCGCACACGAGCGGGCCCGCACATGAGCGGGCCCGGCACACGAGCGGGCCCGCACATGAGCGGGCCCGGCACACGAGCGGGCCCGGCACACAGCGAGGTGTGTGCCGGGCCCGGTCCGTCCAGTACTGATCGGCTTCTGGCCGGCGGTTTACAGATACGGGCCGGAGCGGATCGCTCCGTGCGGGTCCCCGCTGCCGTCCTCGTCCTCGTGGCCCGTGCCGGGCGGAAGGGCGCGGCGCATCTGCTCCAGCTGGGCGCGGGCCGCCATCTGCTGCGCGAACAGAGCGGTCTGGATGCCGTGGAAGAGGCCCTCCAGCCAGCCCACCAACTGGGCCTGCGCGATCCTCAGCTCCGCCTCCGAGGGGATCGACTCCTCGGTGAACGGCAGCGAGAGGCGCTCCAGCTCCTCCACCAGCTCCGGGGCCAGCCCGTCCTCCAGCTCCTTCACGGAGCTGGCGTGGATCTCCTTGAGCCTGACCCGGCTCGCCTCGTCGAGAGGAGCCGCCCGGACCTCCTCCAGGAGTTGCTTGATCATGCTGCCGATGCGCATGACCTTGGCGGGCTGCTCGACCATTTCCGTCACCGGGACCTCGCGAGACTCGTCGTCACCGCCACCGCCGCCGATAGCCATTCCGTCCTGTCCCACCACGAGGACCTGGGGGTGCTCCTGCGACCGGTCATTCCTCGGCATCTCCATGGGGCCCATTGTCTCGCACACATGCCGTACACCACCCTGGTGCCCCCGGGAAAGCATGATCCACCCTCCCCGAGGGCACCGGAACAGCCGGAACGGCTGGTGAACCGAGCCGCAGCGGCGCAACGAGCCCACGCGGCTCAACGAGCCGAAGCAGCTCAACCGGGTCAGCCGGTCAGCCGGTCAGCGGTCGGCCCGTGAACCGCTCACCCCGCCCGCCGGGACAGCGTCAGCCGTGACCGGGTGAGACCGGCGGCCAGCAGCCCGGCCAGCACGGGTACGACCACCGCGAGCAGCCCGATCGTGAGCCAGGGCAGCACGATCGGTGTGTACGCGGAGTTCATCGGCTCCAGGCGCATCTGCCGCATCGCGTCGCGCAGGTCGAGCAGGCGCAGTGCGACCGCGGGCACGATGCCCGCCGCCGTGCCGAGCAGCACCCCGGTGAGCGCGACCACCACGCACTGGAACCCCGAGAGTGAGCGTCGTACGCCCGGCGCCGCGCCGACCGCCGCGAGGGTGGTGAGGTCGGCCTCCGCGTCGGCCTTGGCCAGGCCGGTGGTGATGGCCGCCGCACCCAGGGTCACCACGCCCGCGAACAGGGCGAGGATCAGCAGGATCGCGTCCTCCCGGCTGGACGAACCGTTCTCCGTGATGACGTGGGCGTTGCCGCCGGCCTGGTCGATCGCGGCCGAGGTCGCCTGTTTCTCCGCCTCCGTCGGAGGGCGGGAGGTCGTGTACACGCTTGCGTGGCTCTGCGTATGCAGACCGAGCCGCTCCGCGGTCCGCTGCGGCATGATCACGCGGATGCCGGGCGTCGCGGTGTACTTCGCGGGCGCGACGTACACCTTCAGCCGGTCCGTGGTGGTCCGGGCCCTGCCGGGGTGCAGTGCGCGGTTCTTCTTGTCGCGGGGGTTGTACGTGTGGACGGCCCTGAGGGTGATCTCACCGTTCTTCGCGTAGGCCGGGTTGAGCAGGACGGGATCGCCCGCCTTCAGGGCCTTGGCGGCAGCGGGGTCGTCGAGCTTGACGTACGTGCTGAGCAGCGAGGCGTCACCGATGACGATCTTGTTGGTGTCGGTGCCGAAGGACGTGAGGTTCATGTACTCGTCCATGCAGGCGGGGGAGGTCGTCAGCCGTTTGTGCTCCTCGGCGGAGAGCCGCGCGGCGAGCTCCTTGGCGCCCCGGCCCTTCAGGGGGCAGGTGTGGCCCTTGCCGGTGGGCTTGATCAGTTCGAGGGTGCCGCAGCCGTTCTCCTCCTGGTAGTAGACGTAGCAGTCGCTGCCCGCCCAGACCCGTCCGACGTCGGAGCGGCCACCGCTGACGGGCATGTTCCGCTCGACGGCCGCCCGCGCGCCCGGGAGCTTCCTCGCCGCGGAGGGGTCCTCGGCCACGAGCGCGGAGGTGCCCTTGGTGAGGACCGGGGAGTAGTCGTAGTCCTGCTCGGCCATGGAGCTGGAGGCGTACGTGGCGACGGCGACCGTGCCGGCCACCGCGGCCATCACGGCGGCGACGGCGGGCGCGGTGCGTCCCCGGTTGCGTGCCGCGTCACGGAGCGCCATGCGCGGGGTGAGCGGGAGCCTGCGGCCGAGCCGGCCGAGGAAGCCGATGATCACCGGGATGCAGGCGAGCACGCCCAGTTCGGCGACGACCGAGCCACCGGCGACCAGGGGGGTCTCACCGCTGACACCCCCGTAGACGGCGATGGCGACACCGCCCGCCAGCATGAGGGAGCCGAGGACGGGCAGCACGCGGGAGCTCCGGCGGGTGCCGCGACGGCCGGTGAGCGATTCCAGTATCGACTGGCGGCCGGCCACGACGGCCGGGACGAGTGCGGCGAGGACGCCGGTCACCAGGCCGAGCAGGGCGATCGCCAGCAGTTCCGCGGGGCGCAGGGTCAGGCCGCCGAAGCGGTTGCCGGTGTAGCCCTCGATCAGCGGGCGGAACACCAGCGTCAGGCCGAGTCCGAGCAGCACCCCGAGCACGGTTCCGACGCCGCCGAGCACGACACCACCGGCGAGCACGACGGCCCGGACCTGACTCCGGTCGCCGCCGCACGCACCGACGAGGCCGAGCTGCCTGCGCGACCGGCGCGCGCCGACGGCGAACGCGGGCCCGGCCAGCAGCACGATCTCCAGGACCGTCATGGCCACGACGGTGACGACGGCCGTGCTCATGACCAGCCCGCCGTCGCTTCTTCCGCTCATCCGCGAGGCCATCGGGATCTCGGAGTCCGGCGGGGGGTCGAGGACGAGCCGGCGGGACAGCACCAGGACGCCCTTCTCGTTGGCGGCGAGCACGTCGGGCCAGGTCACCCCGGCGCCCTTCGGGCCCTGGACCAGCCACTCCGTCCTGTCCGGGTTGGGCGGGAGGATCTTGTCGTCGCGGTCGGCCGCGGCTTTCCAGGGGGCGATGACGGCGCCCGGATCGGCGTACAGGGTCTGCTTGCCCAGCGCGTCGGGGAGTTCCACGGAACCGGTGACGGTGTACGCCAGGTCGGGGCCGCGCACGGTGAGGCGGGAGCCGATGCGGAGGCCGGACGACTTCAGGAACGCCTCGGTGACGGCGATCTCACCCTTGCCGTGCGGGAACGCGCCGTCGACCAGTTCGATCCTGCCGCGGAGCATCCGGTCCGCGGTGCGCAGTTCGGTGATCTCGGTGTTCGTGATGCCGTGGGCGGTCGTGACGGAGGCGGGCACGGACCGTTCGGTGAGGAACCGTGAGCCCTTCGGGAACGTGGCCGGTACGTCCACCGGCTTCCGCTCCCCTCCCTGCCGCAGTCCGGCCGCCTCGTCCTCACTGTCCCAGGCGGTCTGGTCGGGCATCTGCTGGATGGGCACCCTCCCCAGGCCCGGGTCGGAGTACTGGGCGTCAGCCGCGCCCATGAGGGCCGTCAGCTCCTCGGCCCTGGTCGGGGTGGCGCTGCGGTACGTCACATCGGCGGCCGTGACGCCGAGGACGGGCAGGGCGATCATCGCGACCACCAGGGCGCTGCGGCCCTTGGCCCGCATCGCGTCGCGCCGGGCGATACGGAGGGCGGCGCGCCATCCGGAGAAGAGGCTCACTCGGCGGCCTCGGCGACGAGCAGGGAGTCGGCCCCGGAGGACAGCGTCTGGTCGACGATCGAGCCGTCCCGGAGGAACACGACCCGGTCGGCCCAGGCGGCGTACCGGGGCTCATGGGTCACCATCACCCCGGCCGCGCCCTCGTCGCAGCGTTTGCGCAACAGGGCCAGGACGGCCTCGCCGGTCTCGGAGTCGAGCGCTCCGGTCGGCTCGTCGGCCAGCACCAGGCGCCGGTCCCCGACGAGGGCGCGGGCGATGGCGACGCGCTGTTGCTGGCCGCCGGACATCTCGTCCGGGAAGCGGTCGGCTATCTCGGCGAGGTTCATCTCGGCCAGCGCCGCGAGGGCTTCCTTGCGGGCCTTGCGGAGCGGGATTCCGTCGAGTTCGCGGGGCAGGGCGATGTTCTCGGCGGCGGTGAGGGCCGGTATCAGGTTGTAGTCCTGGAAGACGTAGCCGACGCTGCGGCGGCGCAGGGCGGCCATGCCCTTGCGCCCCAGGGCGGCGATGTCCTGGCCCTCGATGACGACCTGGCCGCCGGTGGCGGTGTCGAGGCCTCCGGCCAGGGTCAGCAGGGTGGACTTGCCGGAGCCGGACGGGCCCATCACGGCGACCAGTTCGCCCGTGTGCACGGAGAGGTTGACGCCGCGCAGGGCGTGCACCTCGGCGATGCCGGAACCGTGGGTGCGGGTCAGTTTCCGCAGTTCGAGAACGGGCTCGTCCACGGGCAGGCCGGTGGACGGAGAAGGGGCGGGCGAGGACATGGTGGGTTGTTCCCCCTAGGAACGCTCGGAGCAGGTCGTGCGGTCGTGCGTGGGCAGGGCCGCAGACCTTGGCAGGGACGGGCAGGCGCCGGGGCGGGCGGGGCAGGCGGCAGTGATTCCGGTCCGTGCCCGGCAGGTGGGTGGCAGAGTTCCCGGTCCGTGTCCGGTACGCGGGTGGCAGAGTTCCCGGTCCGTGTCCGGCAGGCGGGCGGCGGCAGATTTCCGGTCAGCGACGGGTACGCGGGCGGCCGGCCGGGAAGCGTGCCGGGCCGCGGGTGGTGGCCGTACCGGCCCCGGCCGCCGGCTCGGTGGCGGCGGCCTCGGCGAGGCGGACGAGCCGGGCCTCGCAGTGGTCCAGCCACCGGGCCTCGGCCTCGGCCTGGAAGATCAGCTGCTCCACCACGAGGAGCCAGGCGACCTCGTCACGGTTGGCCGGGACATCGGCGAGGGCCTGGGCCTTCAGCCGGGTGTAGTCCTGCATCGCCTTCAGGGTGTGGTGGCGCTGGGACTGGATGACGTGCCGGATGTCGACGCCCGGCGCGCCCACGGCCATCGCGAGCTTGATCGCCAGCTCGTCACGGGGCGGGCTGCTGCGGTCCACGGGCGACTCGAACCAGCTGCGCAGCTCGGCGCGGCCGTTGTCGGTGATCGTGTACAGGTCGTGGCCCGCGTCGTCGGCGCCGTCCTGCGCGACCATGCCGTCGCGCTCCAGACGGCTGAGTGTCGTATAGACCTGGCCGACGTTCAGGGGCCAGGTGGAACCGGTGCGGGACTCGAATTCGGTGCGGAGCTGGGAGCCGTACCGAGGCCCGCGCTCCAGGAGGGCGAGAAGCCCGTGACGGATCGACATACTCAGTATGTATACCGAGTATGTTGCTCGTGGCAAGCCCGGGGTCCTGGTGCCACAGGCGGATCGCGTCCGGTCTCCGAAGGCCGGGAACGCTCAGTGGGTTCGACGCATCCGGAAGGCGAGGAAGCCCAGTCCCGTCCCGACCAGCGCGATCCCGGCCCCCAGCGAGACCTGCTTCACCTGCTCCACGGACGGCGCGTCCAGCGCCTGCCCGGCGGCCCCGGGCGGGTTGGAGAACGCGTCGGCCGGAGGGGTGAACACCGGCACGTCAGCGGCGTCCGGCTCCGGTACGTCCTGTTCGAGGTCGGCCTCCGCCCGCGCGAGTTCCAGCGGCGACAGCGACCGCCCGGGGCGCGCCCGCCCCGCCCCGGCCTCCCGCCCGGCGAGTGGCCGGTCCGAAGCCGAAGCGGAAGCGGAAGCCGAAGCGGAATCCGGGGCGGGGAGGGCTGCGGAAGAGGCGGAGGACGGCCTTCCTGCCGACCCCTCGGCCGCTCCCTCCGCCGGCCCCGCGGGTGGCTGTGCGGCATCACCGGCGGACGCGTCTGCCGCCCCGGTCGGTGCGGGCGGACCGCCCTCCGTGGGCCGGAGCGGCGCCGTGCCGGAGGGGCGCGGGGAGGGCGGGGCGGAAGGAAGCACCGACGGCCGGGCCGAGGACGGCGGGGCGCTCGACGCGGCATCCGGGTGAGCATCCGGCGGAGCCGAGGGAGAGGCACCGGAGGGGGCCGTTCCCGGACGGGCGGTAGAGGCGAAGGCCGAGACGTCCGGGGGCGCGCCCGCGTACGCCGTCCCGCTCACGGTCCCCAGCGCCGCGCCGACCGCCATCACCAGACAGGCCACGTATGTCGACGACCGCGCTGGGAGGAGTCCTGGAGCCATGAGATCAGCGTCACACGCGCCGATATATCCGGCATCCCGGACACCGGGGACGCCCACGGGATGCCCGGGGATCCCTCATAATGCCGCCCGGACAGCATCACCCGGCACGCGTCACGCATCCCCCGGCACGCCTCACCCGGCACGCCTCACGCATGCCGTGCGCGGTGTGCCGGGTGTGGTCCCTAGGCGGGGTCGCCGGTGGAGATCCGCAGCTCGAAGTGGGCGCCCCGCTCGGAGACGGCGGTGCCCGAGGACGGGAACTGGTCGACGACCTGGTCCTCCGCGTACGTGTTGCCCGGCTCCTTGATCTCCTTGATCGTCCATCCGGCCGCCAGGGCGCAGGCCTTCACCGACTTGATGTCCTTGTAGATGAAGTTCGGAGCCGCGACCTTCGAGGGGTCGTTAGAGTCCTCCATCGCGTCCGTGCACTTCTCGGTCTTCATCGTCCGGTTGCGCTCCGGCGGCTTGTGCTCGCCCGCCACCGACGATTCGTTCGGCGCCGGATCGTCCTTGTCGGCGTCGGAGCCCTGGAGGGACAGCACCGTGATCAGACCGCCGATCGCGAGCAGCGCGACGGCGATCGCTCCGACGATGACCGGCATGTTCCGCTTCGAGCCGCCACCGCCCGGACCGCCACCGCTGACGCCCATGCCGCCGGCACCGGTGTGCTGCGGGGCGGTCGCGTACGGCGGCGGGGTCTGGTGGGCCAGGGGCCCCTGGGCCTGGTACGCCGGGGCGGACTGCGGGTAGCCGTAGCTCGGCGCGGGCGCCGGGGTGGGCTGGTTGTAGGGCCCCGGCTGCTGGTGGGGCTGATGCTGCGGGTGCGGCTGGTAGGGCGTCTGGACGCTGTGCGGGGCCGGGGTGGCCTGGTCGACGGGCGGGAACACCGCCGAGCCGACACCCGAACCGCTGTTCGTCGGAGCTCCGCCGCTGACGATCACCGGAGCGCCGGTCTGGCCGCCGCCGGCGTTCAGCACGCGTGCGATCTCGTCCCGCATCGCGGCCGCGCTGGGGAAGCGCTCGTTCGGGTTCTTCCTCAGGGCGCGGGCGACCAGCGCGTCCATGGCCGGGGTGACCGCGCGGTTGATGCTGGAGGGGGCGACGGGCTCCTCCTGCACATGCGCGTACGCGATGGCCAGCGGAGAGTCCGCGTCGAACGGGATCCGGCCGGTGAGCAGCTGGAAGAGCATGATGCCGACCGAATACAGGTCGGACCGGGCGTCCACCCCGCGCCCGAGGGCCTGCTCGGGGGAGAGGTACTGCGGTGTACCGACGACCATGCCGGTCTGTGTCATCGAGGTGACGCCCGACTGCATGGCGCGGGCGATGCCGAAGTCCATCACCTTCACGACGCCGCGCCCGGTCATCATCACGTTGCCGGGCTTGATGTCCCGGTGGACCAGCCCCATCTCGTGGCTGGTCTCCAGCGCGGCCAGCACATCGGCCGTCACCTTGAGCGCCTTGTCCGCGGGCATCGCGCCGTAGCTGCGGATGTCCGCCTGGAGCACGGAGCCGAGCGGCTGTCCCTCGACGTACTCCATGACGATGTACGGCATCAGCGCGCCGCCGAGCTCGTCCTCGCCGGTGTCGAAGACCGAGACGATGTTGGTGTGCTGGAGCTTGGCGACGGCCTGTGCCTCACGCCGGAACCGCTCGCGGAAGGACTGCTCGCGCCCCAGTTCCGTATGCAGCGTCTTGATCGCGACCTGGCGGTCGAGCGCCGAGTCGTACGCCAGATATACGGAGGCCATTCCGCCTTCGCCGAGCAGGTCCCGGAGCTGGTACCGGCCGCCCGCGACGGCACCGCCCGCGTAGCGACCCTGTGCGCCGTGTGCGCCGTCCTGGCTCATGACTTGCTTCCCCCTCGGCGCGACTGACGCGATGATCCGTCTGACGGGCCAAGTCTGCCCGAGGGGTACGACACGTCAAGCCAGGTGCCCGTTCCGTGACCCTAAGCACAAGAAGCGTCTCGGAAGCGTTACAGGAAGCGCATGGAATTTGCTTGACCGGCACGCCGGCCGGTTGGATGACCCGTCCCTCTCGGAACAGGTGTGTCCGGCAGAGGCTGTAGCGTGACGTGGCAATGCAGCTAGGCACCGTGAGAACCCGCGGACGCGCGGACAGATACGACGGCGAGGACTGATGGCACCCGATTCCGAAGCAAACGGCGGCGGAGTTTCGGATGGCACCGACTCCTGGGGCATCGGCGGTGTCGTCGGCGACGGGCGCTACCGGATGACCCACCGGCTCGGCCGGGGCGGTATGGCAGAGGTCTATGCCGCGGAGGACGTCCGCCTGGGACGTACGGTCGCGGTGAAGCTTCTCCGCTCCGATCTCGCCGAGGACCCGGTCTCCAAGGCACGTTTCACCCGCGAGGCACAGTCGGTCGCCGGCCTCAACCACCATGCGATCGTCGCCGTGTACGACTCCGGCGAGGATGTCGTGGGCGGCCAGACCGTCCCGTACATCGTGATGGAGCTGGTCGAGGGCCGCACCATTCGTGACCTGCTCCTCAGTGCGGAGGCCCCGCCGTCGGAGCAGGCGCTGATCATCGTCTCGGGGGTGCTGGAAGCCCTCGCGTACTCGCATCAGCACGGCATCGTGCACCGTGACATCAAGCCCGCCAACGTGATCATCACGCACTCCGGCGCGGTCAAGGTGATGGACTTCGGCATCGCCCGCGCGCTGCACGGCGCGCAGTCGACGATGACGCAGACCGGCATGGTCATGGGCACACCGCAGTACCTCTCGCCGGAACAGGCGCTCGGCAAGGCGGTCGACCACCGCTCCGACCTGTACGCCACCGGCTGTCTGCTCTACGAACTCCTCGCCCTGCGGCCCCCGTTCACCGGCGAGACCCCGCTCTCCGTGGTGTACCAGCACGTCCAGGACATTCCGGTGCCGCCCTCCGAGGTGTCGGAGGGGGTGCCTCCGGAGCTGGACGGGCTCGTGATGCGCTCGCTGGCCAAGGACCCCGACGACCGGTTCCAGAGCGCCGAGGAGATGCGCGGCCTGGTCCAGTACAGCCTCCAGATGCTCCAGGTGCAGGGCGGTCACACCGGTACGTGGAACACCGGCCCGGTCACGATGCACGAGGGCGGCCACACCCCGGCCATGGGCATGACCGGCGCGACGACGGCGATGGGTCACCCGGTGCACGGGGAAACCTCGCAGGGGCCGATCCTGCCGCCGATGAACCCGGACGACGGGGCGTACGACGGCGGGCACCGGCCCGGCGGCGGTCGCGGCAAGATGTGGCTCTTCGTCCTGCTCGCGCTGATCGCGATCGGCGCGGGCGTCGCGTTCGCCGTCCAGGCGGCGAACGACGGCGGCACGGGGAAGAAGCCGGTCACCCCCTCCACCTCCGTCTCGCCCTCCGACGAGGAGACCTCCTCGGAGCCGACCGACGAGGAGACCGAGCCCTCCGAGGAGCCGGACGACTCCTCGGGCAGCCAGACGCAGCCCAGCCAGCCGCAGTGGACTCCCTCGCACAGGCCGACCCAGCCGTCGTACACCCCGTCCGACTCCCCGAGCCCTCCGGACACGGGCGGCAACTCCGACGGGAACACGAACGAGGGCGGGACGGGCGAGCCGACCGACCAGCCGACCAACCCGACCACGGCCCCGGGCTCCCCGGGAGGCAACGGTGACGACGGAGGCTCGGAGGACGGCGGAGCGGGCAACAACGTCGGTGCGTCGACGGGTCTGACCCCTTAGCCGCGCGTTCGCGGGGTGGTCCTCACCCCGCGAAGGCCTCGCTCACCGCCTCGTACTCGCGCGTCCACCACACCGCCAGGGCCGACACCGCAGGGAACTGCGGGTCGGCCCTGCGGTCGTGCAGGCGGTAGCGCCAGCGCAGTATCCAGAAGTCGTTGAGCCGCTCCCACCACACCCGGTGCACCGCGGCGGCCATTTCCGCCGCGCTTGCCCCGGCGGCGTTCCGGTACGCGCGGGCGTACGCCCGTACCTTCTCCAGCTCCAGTTCCCCCGCCGGCCGGACGAAGAAGATCGCCGCGGCCCGGACCGCCTCCTCGGCGCGCGGCTGCACTCCCAGCCGGTCCCAGTCGACGATCGCGACCGGGTCGGCGCCCCGGTAGAGGAGGTTCAGCGGGTGGAAGTCACCGTGCACCCAGCCCGTGGCGGGTCCCTCCGGGGTGGGTGGGCGGCGGTGGGCATGCCGCTCCAGCAGGGTGCGCCGCTCCACCAGCCGGTGTACGGCGAGTTCGTCGAAGGCGTCGCGCGGGGTGTCCCGGGGGTGCTGCCCGCGGGCCGCGGACAGCAGGTCGTCGATCAGCGCGAAGGTGTCGGCCGGGTCGGGACTCCCGTAACCGGGCCGGGGCGGCTGCCCGGACCCCGTACGGCCATCGCGCCCGTCGCCCCCACCGCCGGCGCGACCGCCGCTGCCGTCGCTGTCGCCGTCCTCGCCGCTGCCGGGTGCCATGACCTGTTCCAGACCGGTGTGTACGGCTCCGAGGAGCGTCCCGAGCCGTTGGGACTCGGCACAGGTCAGCTGGGCGCCGACCCGGTGCATACCGTCCACCCAGGGGTGCAGGGCATAGCTGCGGCCACCGATCACCGCGACCGTGTCACCCTCCGTGTCCGCGAGCGGCGGGACCACGGGCACGCCGAGCGACTGGAGGCGCTGGGTCGCGCGGTGCTGGCGCACGATCGTGGCGCGTTCGCCGGTGGCGTCGTCCAGATGCTGCTTGTCCAGATGGTGCTTGAGGAAGTAGGAGCCGCTGGTGGTGGAGACGCGGTATCCGTGATTGAGAAGGCCCTTGGTGATCGGCTCGCAGGCGAGCGGTTCACCTACGTCCGGGTAGCGGCGCAGCACCTCGCCGACCGGAGGAACAGGCGGGCGGGTTACATATGAGCGCGGCACTTACCAAATGGTAGATCACGCTGCGTTGCGGATCAGCGGACTTGCGTGGAAGTCCAAAGTGTGCTCACTCGCGAAGTGGGGATCCAGGCTGAGGAAGGCCGGTTCGAACGGTTCGCCGTTGACCCTGGCGGGGGCGGTGCCGAACAGTTCTCGCAGGTCAGGGCGAGGATGCACGATCTCTGCGGGACCGGTGAACTGCACCGACCAGAGATTCCCGCCGTCCTTGGAGGTCGCGGCGTTGAAGTTGTCCGCACCGTAGGCGACGACGCTTCCGTTGCACGCCTCGTGGTAGCCGAAGCCGCTGTGCATCCGCAGAAGGATGCGGTCGCCGACCACGATGTGCCGGGCCACCGCCAGGAAGGGGAGGGCCCGCATGCTCGTCGCCAGCCGGCCGTAGGGGACGCGGCCGAGCAGCTCGATTGCGTGGAGTTCCTCAGAGGGCATAGGTCCACTGTCCGGCACGGGTAGGGGACGGGTAAGAGTCGGCGGCCCCGGGTGGTCCGGGACCAAAGTCCCAGATCGCCCGGGGCCGCCGGAACTTCCCAGAAGGGTTGGAACCCGCACTTCCCAGAAGGGTCTGAACCTGCCCGACGGTGCCGATCGGTCCCACCCGGGTCCCTGGCCCCTGTCCTGCCCTGTCCTGCCCCGCCCCACCCGGTGCCGTACGGCGCCGCTCAGCGCCGTTCGGCCTGTAGGCGGGCCACATAGGCGGCGGCCTGCGAGCGGCGTTCCATGCCCAGCTTGGAGAGCAGGCTGGAGACATAGTTCTTGATCGTCTTCTCGGCCAGGTGGAGCCGCTCGCCGATGACCCGGTTGGTCAGCCCCTCGCCGATGAGGTCCAGGATCTTGCGTTCCTGCTCGGTGAGGTTGTCGAGCTTGTCGTTGCCCTTGCCGTTCTTGCCCTCGCGCAGCCGCTCCAGTACGCGTGCAGTCGCCGCGGGGTCCAGCAGCGACTTCCCGGCCGCCACGTCCCGTACCGCGTTCAGCAGCTCGTTCCCGCGGATCGCCTTCAGGACGTAGCCGGACGCGCCCGCCATGATGGCGTCGAAGAGCGCCTCGTCATCGGCGTACGACGTCAGCATCAGGCACTTGATGTTCTCGTCCCGGGAACGGACCTCCCGGCACACCTCCACCCCGCTGCCGTCCGGCAGCCGTACGTCGAGCACCGCGACATCGGGGCGGGTGGCCGGAATCCGCACCAGCGCGTCCGCCGCGGTGCCCGCCTCGCCGACGACCTCGATGTCTTCCTCGACGGAGAGAAGCTCATGGACTCCGCGTCGGACGACCTCATGGTCATCGAGCAGAAATACAGTGATTTTTCCATCGTTGCGCACAAACGCAGTCTCACATATTCACCCCGGCTCCGCCCCCGTCGGCCTCGGACCAGCTGTGGATCAGCTCCTCGCTGCCCTTCCCTGGCGCCTTTCGCCGGGATAACGTGCCGTTGTTCCGGCGGCCTGCAAGGCTGTTACCAGTGCTGTGACCAGCAAGGCTTCACGATTTTTTCGATTTACTTGGAAATCCAAGCAAAATCGCAGGTCAGATAGGGTTTCGCAGTTATGCGAAGCACTGGGTAACGTGCCTATGACAGGACGCTCGCCGGGGCACCTGTCACGCCTGATCCCGGCCGAGCGGCACCCACCCCGTGCACGGGTCCGGAAACAGGCGAGCCGCACTGGTTCCCGGCAGACCCCGGGGGCCGGACCGACGGAGGAGCACGCACGTGACCGTGGAAAGCACTGCCGCGCGCAAACCGCGACGCAGCAGCAAGCGGACCAGCGCCGCCAAGACGCCGCAGAGTTCCGAGCCCCAGCTCGTACAACTGCTGACGCCGGAGGGTGAGCGCGTCGAGCACCCGGACTACTCGATCGACATGACCGCGGAGGAGCTGCGCGGTCTGTACCGGGACATGGTCCTGACCCGCCGCTTCGACGCGGAGGCCACGGCCCTCCAGCGCCAGGGCGAGCTGGGCCTGTGGGCCTCGCTGCTGGGCCAGGAGGCCGCGCAGATCGGCTCCGGCCGGGCGCTGCGCGACGACGACTATGTCTTCCCGACCTACCGCGAGCACGGCGTCGCCTGGTGCCGCGGGGTCGACCCGACCAATCTGCTCGGCATGTTCCGCGGTGTGAACCACGGCGGCTGGGACCCGAACACCAACAACTTCCACCTGTACACGATCGTCATCGGCTCGCAGACCCTGCACGCCACCGGCTACGCCATGGGCGTCGCCAAGGACGGCGCGGACTCCGCCGTGATCGCGTACTTCGGTGACGGTGCCTCCAGCCAGGGCGACGTCGCGGAGTCGTTCACCTTCTCCGCGGTCTACAACGCCCCCGTGGTGTTCTTCTGCCAGAACAACCAGTGGGCCATCTCCGAGCCGACCGAGAAGCAGACCCGCGTGCCGCTCTACCAGCGCGCCCAGGGCTACGGCTTCCCCGGCGTCCGGGTCGACGGCAACGACGTGCTCGCCTGCCTGGCGGTCACCAGGTCCGCGCTGGAGCGCGCCCGCCGCGGCGAGGGCCCGACCCTCGTCGAGGCGTTCACCTACCGGATGGGTGCCCACACCACCTCCGACGACCCCACGAAATACCGGGCCGACGAGGAGCGGGCGGCCTGGGAGGCCAAGGACCCGATCCTGCGGCTGCGCACGTACCTGGAGAAGCAGAAGCTCGCCGACAGCGCGTTCTTCACCGCGCTGGACGAGGAGAGCGAGACCCTCGGCAAGCGGGTGCGCGAAGCGGTACGGGCCATGCCCGACCCGGACCCGATGGCGATCTTCGAGCACGGCTATGCCGACGGCAACTCCCTCGTCGACGAGGAGCGCGCCCAGTTCGCCGCCTACCAGGCATCGTTCGCAGACTCTGCCGAGGAGGGCAACTAGCCATGGCCGTGGAAAAGATGTCCATCGCGAAGGCGCTCAACGAGTCACTGCGCCACGCCCTGGAGAACGACCCCAAGACCCTCATCATGGGTGAGGACGTCGGGAAGCTCGGCGGTGTCTTCCGGATCACCGACGGGCTGCAGAAGGACTTCGGCGAGGACCGGGTCATCGACACCCCGCTCGCCGAGTCCGGCATCGTCGGTACGGCGATCGGTCTGGCCCTGCGCGGCTACCGCCCCATCGTCGAGATCCAGTTCGACGGCTTCGTCTTCCCCGCGTACGACCAGATCGTCACGCAGCTCGCGAAGATGCACGCCCGCGCGCTCGGCAAGATCAAGCTGCCGGTCGTCGTCCGGATTCCGTACGGCGGCGGCATCGGCGCGGTCGAGCACCACAGCGAGTCCCCCGAGGCCCTCTTCGCGCATGTCGCGGGCCTGAAGGTGGTCTCGCCGTCCAACGCGAGCGACGCCTACTGGATGATGCAGCAGGCCGTTCAGAGCGACGACCCGATCATCTTCTTCGAGCCGAAGCGGCGTTACTGGGACAAGGGCGAGGTCGACACCGAGTCCATCCCGGGCCCGCTGCACCGGGCCGCCGTGGCCCGCGCGGGCTCCGACCTCACCCTCGTCGCGTACGGCCCGATGGTGAAGGTCTGCCTGGAAGCCGCCGCGGCGGCCCAGGAGGAGGGCAAGTCGGTCGAGGTCCTGGACCTGCGGTCGATGTCCCCGATCGACTTCGACGCCATCCAGACGTCGGTCGAGAAGACCGGCCGGCTCGTCGTGGTCCACGAGGCGCCCGTCTTCTACGGCTCCGGGGCCGAGATCGCCGCCCGGATCACCGAGCGCTGCTTCTACCATCTCGAAGCACCGGTGCTGCGGGTCGGCGGATACCACGTCCCCTACCCGCCGGCCCGTCTTGAGGACGAGTACCTGCCGGGTCTCGACCGGGTGCTCGACGCCGTCGACCGCTCGCTGGCGTACTGAAGGGGAGAGGGACGTGACGACGATGACTGAGACGTCTGCCCGTTTCCGTGAGTTCAAGATGCCCGATGTGGGCGAGGGACTGACCGAGGCGGAAATCCTCAAGTGGTACGTACAGCCCGGTGACACGGTCACCGACGGCCAGGTCGTGTGCGAGGTGGAGACGGCCAAGGCGGCCGTGGAACTGCCGATCCCGTTCGACGGGGTGGTGCACGAGCTGCGCTTCCCCGAGGGCACGACCGTGGATGTCGGCGAAGTGATCATCTCGGTGGACGTGGCACCGGGCAGCGGTGACGCGGCTCCTGCGGCTGCTCCCGCCACCGCTTCCGCCGCTGTTCCCGCTGCCGCGCCCTCGAAGGCTTCGGCGGCCGAGGACGAGGCACCGAAGGGCCGGCAGCCGGTCCTGGTCGGCTACGGCGTGTCCGAGTCCTCCACCAAGCGCAGGCCGCGCAAGGGAGCCGCCGCGGCTCCGGAGGCCGCCGCCGTCGCGGCGGCGGTGCAGGCCGAGCTGAACGGGCACGGCGCGCCCGCCGCTCCGGCCGCTTCGGGTCCTGCCCGCTCGGGCGCCTCGGGCGCCTCGGGCGAGGTGCCCGCCGGTGGTCGGCCGCTGGCCAAGCCGCCGGTCCGCAAGCTGGCCAAGGACCTGGGGATCGACCTGGCGACGGTCACCCCGACCGGCAAGGACGGCATCATCACCCGCGAGGACGTCCATGCGGCGGCAGCGCCGGTGGCCGAGGTTCCCGCCGCGGTGTCCGTCGCCGCGGAGTCCGCCGGAACCGGGGCCGAGGCCCCGGCCGCGCAGCCTTCGGTGACCGCCCGGGAGACCCGTATCCCGGTCAAGGGTGTCCGCAAGGCCATCGCTCAGGCCATGGTGGGCAGCGCGTTCACGGCGCCGCACGTCACCGAGTTCGTCACGGTCGACGTCACGCGGACCATGAAGCTCGTGGCCGAGCTCAAGGAAGACAAGGACATGGCGGGAGTCCGGGTCAACCCGCTCCTGATCATCGCCAAGGCGCTCCTGGTCGCGATCAAGCGGAACCCGGACGTCAACGCCGCCTGGGACGAGGCCAACCAGGAGATCGTCCAGAAGCACTACGTGAACCTGGGCATCGCGGCCGCCACCCCGCGCGGTCTGATCGTGCCGAACATCAAGGACGCGCACGACAAGACCCTGCCCCAGCTCGCCGCCGCACTGGGCGAGCTGGTCACCACGGCCCGCGAGGGCAAGACCTCCCCGGCCGCGATGGCGGGCGGCACGGTGACGATCACGAACGTCGGTGTCTTCGGCGTCGACACGGGCACGCCGATCCTCAACCCCGGCGAGTCCGCGATCCTGGCGGTCGGTTCGATCAAGCTCCAGCCGTGGGTCCACAAGGGCAAGGTCAAGCCCCGTCAGGTCACCACGCTGGCGCTGTCGTTCGACCACCGCCTGGTCGACGGCGAGCTGGGCTCCAAGGTGCTGGCGGACGTCGCCGCGATCCTGGAGCAGCCGAAGCGGCTGATCACCTGGGCGTAACGCCCTTCTGCGGTACGTGTCTCCGGTGGGCCCGCGCGTCGTCTCGCGCGGGCCCACCGGCATGTCCGGGTGTCACCGTACGGCGAGTTCGGCGAACACGGTCTTGCCGATGGTGCGTGGTTCGACGCCGGACTGATCGATGGCATTCTCAAGGAGTTGTAGGCCCCGTGGTCGCGTACAGATTCGTCAGGTCGAGCTACAGCGGCGGGAACGCTGGCCAGGAGTGTGTCGAGGTGGCCCGCAACGTTCCCCGTACCGTCGCCGTCCGTGATTCCAAGCGTCCCGGTGGCCCCGTCCTCACCGTCACCCCCGCCGCGTGGGACGCCTTCACGGCAGACGTGCGCCGGCAGCCGTAGTCCGGGCCGGAGCGCCCGCCCCACCCAGGGCGCGAGCAGGTACCCGTAACCCGGCCCCGTACCTCCGAGCCGCTCCCGCCTACGGCAGCCGCCGCTCCGCCAGGTCCAGCCATTGATCCACTTCGGCCGGAGCGAAGTGCCGGATGGCCCAGTCGGTCATGCGCAGGCTCATGTGGGCCCAGGAGGGCAGCAGGACGTCCGGCGGGACCATGTCGAGCACGGCGTCCAGATGGGCCACGGTCTCCGGTTCGGTCTGTTCCGCGGGGAGCAGACCGAAGCGCAGGGTGACGAGGTCGAATCTGCGGTCCCCGCGGGCCGCTCCGTCCCAGTCGATGATCCCGGTGATCCTTCCGCCCACGGCCAGCATGTTGCCGGGGTGGAAGTCCAGATGGACCGCGTCGGTGCCGTCGAGCCGGTCCGGATGGGCGGCCCCGATGGCGGCGATCCGGCGTTCGAGGGCGGCGGTACGGGGGCTGTGGTCGCGCAGCGGTCCGTGCAGGCAGTACCCGGGGCCGTCCTCGCGCAGGTGCAGGGCGAGGGCCGGGATGTCGGTGCGGTGGGCCAGTCGGCCGGTCAGTGCCCCGTTGAGGGCCAGTGCCTGGTCCAGGCCGTTCCGCTCCAGGCGCTCGACCGGTGTGCCGGGCAGGAGTTCCTGGACGGTGACGACCGCGTGCCCGGCCTGGACGGCCAGCTCGGTGGCCGGGGCGGGGAAGCCGCCCGCCCGCAGGGTTTCGCTGACCGCGAGCGGGCCGGCCCGGAGTGCGGCGAGCTCCGTGTGGGCGCGCCACTTGAGTACGGACCGGTGGCCGTCCGGCCATCGCACGTACGCGGCTCCCACCTGCCCGCCGGGGCAGGGGCCCTCCACGGTGAGCCGTATCCCGGTGCCGGCGTGCACGGCTTCGGCCATGCGGCCGGCGTCCAGGCGCTGTACGCGGTCCCGGCCGCGCGAGGTTGGAGTCACCGGCAGATTGTCGCCGGTACGCGGACGGGGGTGCGGCCACCCTCACGGTGACCGCACCCCCGTCGGGATGCCGCGGGACGAGCGGGTTACTTCTTGAAGCCGTAGTCCATGAGCTTCTTCGCGTCGGCGGTGCGCTTCGCCGCGGAGGGCGAGGTGAGCACGGTGCCGATGACGGTCTTGCCCTTGCGGGTCGCGGCGAAGACCAGGCAGTACTTGGCCGTCGGGCCGGAGCCGGTCTTCACGCCGATCGCGCCGCTGTAGCTGCCGAGCAGGGTGTTGGTGTTGCCCCACGACATGTAGCGGTAGCCACCGCTCTTCGTGGTCACCTTCTGCTTCGTCGACTTCGTCTTGACGATGGTGCGGAACGTGGAGTTCTTCATCGCCTTGCTGGCGATCTTCGTCAGATCGCGGGGGGTCGAGTAGTTGTTCCCACCCCCTATGCCGTCGAACGAGTCGAAGTGGGTGTTCTTCAGCTTGAGGCTCTTGGCCGTGGAGTTCATCTTGCCGATGAACGACTTCACACGGGCCGCGCGGGTCTTGCCGGAGCCGTACTTGTCGGCGAGGGCGTACGCGGCGTCGCAGCCGGAGGGGAGCATCAGGCCGTAGAGGAGCTGGCCCACGGTGACCTTGTCGCCGACGATCAGCCGGGCGGACGAGGCGTTCTTGGAGACGATGTAGTCGCTGTACGCCTTCTGGATCGTGACCTTGGACTTCAGGTTCACGTTCTTCTGCGACAGCACCACCAGGGCCGTCATGATCTTGGTGGTGGAGCCGGTGGAGCGGCGGGTGTCCGCGGACTTGGTGAAGAGGGTCTTGCCGGTGCCGTTGTTCATCACGAAGCCGCCCTTGGCGGTGATCGTCGGCTTCGGCGGTGCTGCTGCCTGCGCCTGGGTGGCGAAGGCACTTCCCGCGAGAACGGCGCCCGCGGTGAGGGCCACGGTGGCCGTGGCGGTCGCGCGATTGATGCGCTTGATGCCGATATTCAACTGAACGCTCCAAATGCCCCTGAGTTGCGGCCACATAAGGGTGCCGCTCGGTGGTGAGACTCCTGGGGCGGGGCAATGGATGTGCTCCTGAACGGATGGTTTTTTCACCGGGTCCCGGCCGGTTCGTCCCCTCGGGCGGCGTGCGCCGTCATGGGCGGTGGAGCGCGTAGTGCGGCGCCCCGTCCGCCGTACCGCCGAGGGAGCGGATGCAGGCGTGCCGGCGCATGAACCGGAGGCACTCGTTCACCCGGTGCGCGCTGAGGCCCGTGCGCTCCGCGATGGACTCCAGCGACTGACGTAACTCGCCCTCTGCCGCCAGTGCGGGGGCGATGGCGACGGCCACCGACCAGACGTCCTCCGTCACGGACATCCGCGACTTCCAGTCGTCCAGGAGGGCCTGGGCGGTGGGGCGGGCCGGCTGCGGCGGTACGGAGACCTGGGTCGGGATCGTGGGGGCGGGGGAGGCGAACAGGGTGTCGAGGCGATCGGCAATGCGTTCCAGGGCGTGCGCCGTCGCGCGCTGGGCGAGAAGGGCTTCCCGCTGGGTCGCCAGACTCTCGCACTGTGCGGCTGCGAACTGTTCGTCGAGGCGGATGTTCCGCTCTTCGAGGCGCACGATCGCGTCGGCGACCCGGTCCGGTACGCCGTGGCCGGCCGGGGTTTCCGCCCCGGGCGGACCGGGGTCGGCCGGAGGCCCGCCGACGTCGTAGCACCCGTCCCGCTGGACGGTGGCGATGACGTCGACGGCCCACTGTTTGAAGGGGCGGCAGGACGGTTTCGTACTGCCGTTGATGAGGTGGATCAGCCCCTGGAGATCGATGAGCTGCAAGTCTCGGCGCCACTCTCTACCTGGGGGAACGCTGAGACCATGACTTCCGGTCACTGTCTCAAGAAACTCTCGGTTTCTCTCGGGCACGTGGTCGCGGAGCGTCTTGTGCGGTGTTGTGTAGCCGAGCTGCCCGCACACGTCCACCGCCGGGAACCAGTGCTTTCCGTCCGGCATCGTCAGCCGCCGGATCCGGGCCCCGGTCGCCCCGTACACGAAGTCGTTGATGTCGATCGCGTCGCGCCGTACGGGCGTCCGCCCCGCCGTCCCGGACCTGTCCGCCGTGGTCATGTGAACCACCTCCGTGACGGAACGTAAAGCGGAGCAAATCGAATGTGCCACCGGATCCTGGAATGTTCATCCCTACGGGGAGGGGCGCCGAGGTTTGCCGCTCCTGTCCAGATTTCGGACGCCTGAAACACATGCGTGCATGTTGTATCTATGCTGTGTGCATGCCTGCCGCGCCTCTCGCCCCCGCACAGCCGCCCAAGACCTCGCTCAAGCAGCCGCCCGCCGCCGAACGCGTCTACACCCACATCAAGGAAGCGGTCCTCGGCCGTCGCTACGAGGGCGGGACGCTCCTGACCGAAGGTGATCTCGCAGAGGCCGTGGGGGTCTCCCGCACGCCCGTGCGCGAGGCGCTGCTGAGGCTGGAGGTGGAGGGGCTGATCAAGCTCTACCCGAAGAAGGGTGCCCTGGTGCTCGCCGTCTCCGCGCAGGAGATCGCGGATGTGGTGGAGACCCGGCTGCTCGTCGAGGAGTTCGCCGTGCGCCGGGCCGTGCCGGCCTCGGCGCAGCTGATCGGCCGCCTCGAACATCTCCTGGAGGAGCAGCGGCAGCTGGCGGAGGCCGGGGACCTGGCCGCCGTCTCGGTGAAGGACCGCTGTTTCCACGCCGAGATCGTGCGGAACGCCGGCAACGAGATCCTTTCGCGGCTCTACGACCAGCTGCGCGACCGGCAGCTGCGGATGGGCGTCGCGGTGATGGAGGCCCACCCCGGCAGGATCGCCGCCAACATCACGGAGCACGGTGAGCTGCTGGAAGCCATCCGGGCCGGTGACGAGGACGGTGCCGCGCAGGTCGTGCGGCGCCATATCAGCCGGGTCAAGGTGCTGGTCAGGGGTGAGGACCGGTGAGCTCTGCCGCCGCTCCCACCCTGTCCCTGCCCGGTGATCCGCCCGGCGGCCGGCGTGCCGCCTGGGTGTGGGGCATCGGGGTCGCCGTCTACTTCGTCGCCATCATCTTCCGTACGAGCCTGGGGGTCGCCGGGCTCGACGCCGCCGACCGGTTCGACGTCAACGCCTCGGCGCTGTCGACCTTCTCCATCCTCCAACTGCTCGTCTACGCGGGCATGCAGATACCCGTCGGCCTGATGGTCGACCGGCTCGGCACGAAGAAGGTCCTCGCCATCGGGGCCGTCCTGTTCACGGTCGGGCAGCTGGGTTTCGCGCTCTCCCCCTCCTACGGAACGGCGCTTGCCTCCCGGGCGCTGCTCGGCTGCGGCGACGCGATGACGTTCATCAGTGTGCTGCGGCTCGGCAGCCGCTGGTTCCCGGCCCGGCGCGGGCCGCTGATCGGTCAGGTCGCGGCGCTCTTCGGGATGGCGGGCAACCTCGTCTCGACCCTCTTCATCGCCCGCGCGCTGCACGGCCTCGGCTGGACCACGACGTTCGCCGGGAGCGCGGTCGCGGGTGTGGTGGTGCTGGTGTTGCTGCTGCTGTTCCTCAAGGACCACCCCGAGGGGCATGAACCGCCGCCCGCCGAGCACGCCGGGTCCGCGTACGTCCGCAAGCAGATCGCCGCCGCGTGGCGGGAGCCCGGCACCCGGCTCGGCATGTGGGTGCACTTCACCACGCAGTTCCCGGCCATGGTGTTCCTGCTGCTGTGGGGGATGCCGTTCCTGGTGGAGGCGCAGGGGCTGAGCCGGGGGACCGCCGGTGAACTGCTCACCCTGGTGGTGCTCTCCAACATGGTGGTCGGGCTCGTCTACGGGCAGATCATCGCCCGCCACCACGCCGCGCGCGCCCCGCTCGCGCTGGGCACGGTGGGGCTGACGGCTCTGCTCTGGGCCGCCACGATCTTCCACCCGGGCGACCATGCGCCGATGTGGCTGCTGATCGTCCTGTGCACGGTGCTCGGAGCCTGCGGTCCCGCTTCGATGATCGGTTTCGACTTCGCCCGGCCAGCCAATCCTCCGGAGCGTCAGGGGACCGCGTCGGGAATCGTCAACATGGGCGGTTTCATCGCGTCGATGACCACACTGTTCGCGGTCGGTGTGCTGCTGGACGCGACCGGGGGCAACTACCGCGTCGCGCTCGCCTCGGTCTTCGTCCTGGAGGCGCTCGGCGTCGTACAGATACTGCGGCTGCATGCCAGGGCGACGCTCAGGGAACGCGACCACCATGTGGTCAGCCGGGTCGAAGCGGTTCACGTACCCGCGTAGCGCGGCGCACGACCGGCACGCGGGCGGAGCGCGGAGTGCGTGCGGCGCGTGCGGTTGGGCGGTGAACCGGCGGCGTGGTGAGGGGTGAACCGGCGGCGCGCCCGTCTCTCGTCCTCCGGGACGGGCGCCGCCGATCGGTACACCGTGTACGGGTTCCCGCACAGGGGACCGCGGCCGGGAAACTACGGCATGACGGCGAAGTTGTGCAGGATCGCCGCGGCCAGCTCCTGGTCGCCCTCGATCTTGATGCGGTCCGGGACCGCTGTCGCGCGGACCCGGCCGCAGGCCAGGCGGTAGTACGTCTCCCAGTCCATCGCGAGCGTCACCGCGGGGCCCAGCGACGGCGCGCCGTCGATCGAACCGCGGCCGTCCGCGTCGACCCGGACCGTTCGCAGGAACTCCAGCGGCCCGTGCACATCGAGCACGACGGCCGAATTGGCCGGAGCGCCCGCGTCCTTGGCGACCACCTTGGGGAGCCCCTGGAGCAGGGTGTCCCGCACGATGTGGGCGCCGGGGGAGTCCAGGTTGCCCGGGACGCCCAGCGTGACGCGCAGATCCTGCTCGTGCACCCAGAGATCGACGGCCCGCATGTGCAGCGCCACTTCGAGGGTCTGCTCCGCGCCGAGGGGCGCCCGGACCATCGTGTCGGGGGAGCGGTTCTCGTTGCGCAGCTGGCGGGCGCGGCGGATGAGCGTGTACTCCAGCTCGGAGGTCATCTCGGGCGCGGTGTGGTGGCGCCGTACGTCGACCTGCATCTCCATGTAGCGGGCGAAGTCGCTCTGCATGTGGTAGAGGTCGCGCGGCAGGGTGTGGATGGGGCGCGGGTCGCCGAGCATCTCGCACTCCATGCCGATGATGTGCGACACGACATCACGGACCGACCAGGCGGGGCAGGGCGTACGGCGGTTCCACTCCCCCTCGACGAGTGGCTTCACCAGCTCGGCTATCGCTTCGATGGAGTGGGTCGCGGCGTCGGTGTAGGTCTGGAGGCTGGGATGGACGGTCACGGGACCCCTCGTGCGGTTCTGCGGTGCATGGGCTGGGAGAGCAGGGCGTGCTGGCGGGCTGGCCGGCACTGACGACGCTGTCTGCGAGCTGCGTGGGAGGTTCGTTGGCTAAGTTACGCTGCGAGCAGGCACCCCGGCAGTGCTTTGGTGTGACGATCGTAGGCCCGCGTTGACGGCTCGAATGCCAGGACGGTGGTAGTGTGCGCGCCTCTCTCATCCAGATCGCAGTAGACCCGGACGAATCAGTCAATTCCCGTCGGAAACGCGCGGTTTCGCTGGTCATGGCCCAGCGCGGCGCGGATCTGGTGGTCCTTCCCGAGCTCTGGCCGGTCGGCGCGTTCGCGTACACCGACTTCGCCGCCGAGGCCGAACCCCTCCAGGGTCCCACCCATGACGTGATGGCAGGGGCCGCCGCCGAGGCGGGGGTCTGGCTGCACGCGGGCTCGTTCGTCGAGCGGGCCGCGGACGGCACTCTTTACAACACCTCGCTCGTCTTCTCGCCCGAGGGCGAACGCCGTGCCGTGTACCGCAAGATCCACCGCTTCGGCTTCGACAAGGGCGAGGCGGTCATGATGGGCGCGGGCGAGGAGCTGGTCACGGCCGCACTCCCGCAGACCACGCTCGGCCTCACCACGTGCTACGACCTCCGCTTCCCGGAGCTGTACCGCGGGCTCGTGGACGCGGGCGCCGAGACCCTGATCGTCGCGGCGGGCTGGCCGGAGCGCCGCCGGGCCCACTGGACGCTCCTCGCGCAGGCCCGCGCCGTCGAGAACCAGTCGTACGTCCTGGCCGTCGGCACCGCGGGCACCCACGGCGGGGTCGAGCAGGCCGGGCACAGCATCGCCGTCGACCCGTGGGGCCAGATCCTGGCCGAGGCGGGCGGGGGCGAGGAGGTGCTGAGCGTGGAGTTCGACCCGGCGAAGGTGGCCACCACGAGGGAGCAGTTCCCCGCGCTGAAGGACCGCCGGCTGGGACTGGACACGCCGCAGGACGTGGCCCCGCCGCGCTGAGGTGCGGCTACGCCCTTCGGTGGGTCGGTTTCACGTGAAACCGACCCACCGAAGGGCGGGTGCCGGGCCACGCGGCGCATGCGGGCCCGGCTTCCCCCTCCCGGCCCCGCCGCCTCACTCCCCGCGCCCCTCACGCTCCTTGTCCGCGAGCACGATCACGCACATCGACACGGCGATGAGCAGCGCGGCGTCGGCCTCCTCGCGCACGACATCGATGCCGTACGTGTCCCGGATCGTCAGCAGGCGCCGGGAGATCTGTGCCAGCAGCTCCCCGTCGTAGTCGATGGCGAACTCGCGGTCCAGGATCCTGCCGCTGACATCCAGCTCCGTGCCGTCCACCAGCGTCACCCGGTAGTGGTTGCGCAGCAGCGAGAGCCGCTTGCGCCTGACCCTGGCGAGTTCCTCGCCCCCGCGCTCGATGACCATCGTGTCGCGCAGACTGACCAGCTTCTGCCGCAGTTCGACGAGTACCCGGCCGTCGCGGTCCTTCAGCTCGAAGGTGTCGCGCACCCGCAGGGCCTTGCCGTCGACGAGGAAGACCTTGCGCCCCTCGGTGTCCTCGATCCAGTAGTCGTCACCGACAGCGAACAGCCGCTCACGTACGAGAAGTCTCATGAGCCACAGGTTCTCCCGCGCCCCGGCGGAATGCGCGCAGGTTGGCGTGATGTTGACTTGTGGCATGGGTACACGTGCACGCGTCCGCGCCCCCGAGCTCATCGGCAGGGGCGGCTGGCTCAATACAGGCGACCGGCAGTACACCCTCGCCGATCTGCGGGGACGCATCGTCATCCTGGATTTCTGGACGTTCTGCTGTGTGAACTGTCTGCATGTCCTCGATGAGCTGCGCGAGCTGGAGGAGAAGCACCGCGACACCGTGGTGATCGTCGGTGTCCACTCGCCGAAGTTCGTGCACGAGGCCGAGCACCAGGCCGTGGTCGACGCCGTCGAGCGCTACGAGGTCCATCACCCGGTCCTCGACGACCCCGAGCTGGCCACCTGGAAGCAGTACGCCGTGCGCGCCTGGCCGACGCTGGTCGTCATCGACCCCGAGGGCTATGTGGTCGCCCAGCACGCGGGCGAGGGTCACGCCCACGCCATCGAGAAGCTCGTCCAGGAGCTGGAGGCCGAGCACTCGGCGAAGGGGACGCTGCGGCGCGGTGACGGCCCGTACGTCGCGCCCGAGCCCGTCGCCACGCATCTGCGCTTCCCGGGCAAGGCGCTGGCGCTCCCGGACGGTGGCTTCCTGGTCTCCGACACCACGCGGCACCGGCTGGTCGAGCTGGACGCGGACGGCGAGAGCGTGCGCGGGCACTACGGCAGCGGCGAGCGGGGTCTGGCGGACGGGGGGCCGGCCGACGTCAGGTTCAGCGAACCGCAGGGCCTCGCCGTGCTCCCGGACGGGCGGATCGCCGTCGCGGACACCGTCAACCACGCGATCCGTGTCCTCGATCCGTCGACGGGCGTCACGAGCACCCTCGCCGGTACCGGCCGCCAGTGGTGGCAGGGCTCGCCCACCAGCGGCCCGGCGCGCGAGGTGGACCTGTCCTCGCCGTGGGACATCGCGTGGTTCGCCGGACGGCTGTGGATCGCCATGGCGGGCGTGCACCAGCTGTGGACGTACGACCCGGAGAGCGCGACCGTACGGGTCGCGGCCGGGACGACGAACGAGGGCCTGGTCGACGGGCCCGCCGATGAGGCGTGGTTCGCCCAGCCCTCCGGGCTCGCCGCCTCGGCCGACGGGGAGCGGCTGTGGATCGCCGACTCGGAGACGTCCGCGCTGCGCTGGATCGACCGGGACGGACATGTGCACACGGCCGTCGGATCCGGCCTGTTCGACTTCGGCCACCGTGACGGTGCCGCCGCCCAGGCGCTGCTCCAGCATCCGCTGGGCGTGACCGTGCTGCCCGACGGGTCCGTCGCCGTCTGCGACACGTACAACCACGCCCTGCGGCGCTACGACCCCGCGAGCGGCGAGGTCACCACACTGGCCACCGATCTGCGGGAGCCGAGCGACGCCGTGCTGGTCGACGGTGACCTGGTCGTCGTCGAGTCCGCCCGCCACCGGCTGACCCGGCTGCGGCTGCCCGAGGAGGCCGTGCGTGTCGAGGACCGGGCGCATCGCACCCGGCGCGCGGCCACCGAGGTCGCCCCCGGCACACTCCGGCTCGACGTGGTCTTCCAGGCGCCCGCCGGACAGAAGCTGGACACCCGGTACGGGCCCTCGACCCGGCTGCTGGTCTCCGCGACCCCGCCCGAGCTGCTGGCGGAGGGGGCCGGGCCCGGCTCCGACCTGGGCCGTGATCTGGTGCTGGCGGACGGGTTCACCGAAGGCGTCCTGCATGTCTCCGCGATGGCGGCGTCGTGCGACGACGACCCGCTCAACGAGTACCCGGCCTGCCACGTCCACCAACAGGACTGGGGCGTCCCCGTCCGCGTGACCGCGCGGGGAGCGGCCCGGCTGCCGCTGGTGCTGGCGGGGATGGACGCGCAGGACTGACCGCGCGGCGCGAGGCGCGGGGCGCGGTGGCGGGGTGCCGCGCTCACGCCTCGTCCGCGAGCCTCCGCACGGCCTGTTCGTGCCGTCTGCGGTACTCCGCCCGCGCCGTCACCCGCAGCAGTGCCGCCAGCGCCCGTACCGCGCCCTCGTCGTATCCGGCGCGTTCCGCTTCCGTGGCCGCCCGGTCCAGCAGACCGATTCCGTCGCCCTCCTCGCCGAGCGCCAGATGTGCCTCCCCGCTGACGGTCAGCAACAGCACCCGTCGGGCCACCTCTTCGTCCTCCGGCCCCAGTTCGAGCGCGGTCCGGGCGGATTCGAGGGCTTCGGCGGGACGGTTCGCGGTGAGCTGCATCCGGGCGAGGTGCTTGAGGCCGAGCATCTCGGTGTGCCGGTCCCGCTCCTCGCGGGCCAGCCCGACCGCCCGTGCGCAGCCCTCCAGCGCCGCGTCGAACCCGCCCTGTTCGGCCTGGACGACGGACAGGTTGATCAGCGCGGTCGCCTCTCCGAGCCGGTCACCGGCCTGCCGGGCGAGGCCCGGCGAGTGCTCCAGCAGGGCGACGGCCTCGGCGGTCCTGCCCTCCTCCGCCAGCACCCACCCGAGCAGGGTGATCACCCGTGATTCGGCGTACGGGTCCCGCTGGGCGCGGGCGGCGTCGAGCGCGAGTTCCAGCATCGGGGCCCAGCTGTCCCGTACCCGCCACACGATCTGCGGCCACTGGAGCAGAACGATCCGCCAGGCCCGGTCGTCGAGACCGGCGTTGCGGGCGGCGACGGCCGCCAGCGCCAGATCGTCGCGCTCGGTGGCCAGCCACCGCATCGCCGTCTCCCGGCAGCCGAAGTCCCGGACGGCGGACGGGCGGCGGTAGCCGTCCGGCAGGACGAAGCAGGGCTCCCCGCCGGGTTCGGCGGTGTCGGCGGCGGCCAGCGCGGTGGCGATGTAGTGGTCCAGCACACCGAGGAGGGCCCGGGGCGCGGAGGCGGGGTCGAGCCCGCGGGCGTAGAGGCGTACGAGGTCGTGGAGCACCCACCGTCCGGGCGCTCTCTCGGTGACGAGATGGGCCGCCGCGAGCCGCTCCAGCGCCGCCGCGGCGGTGACCGGATCGGTCTCCGCGAGCGCGGCGGCCGCGTACGGGTCGAAGTGGCTGCCGGGATGGTGACCGAGCCGGGCCAGCTGACGCACGCAGTCCGGCGGCAGATGCTGCACGGTCAGCCGCAGCGCGGCCGAGACACCGGTGTCGTCCACATCGAGGTACGCCAGCCGGCCGCGCTCGTCGGCCAGCTCGTCGGCCAGTGCGGCGAGGGTCCACTGCGGACGTCCGGCCAGCCGGGCCGCGGTGACGCGCAGCGCGAGCGGCAGTCCGCCGCAGAGTTCGGCGAGCCGGCGGGCGGCGACCGGCTCGGCCAGGACCCTCTCCTCACCGAGCACCCCGGCGAGCAGGGCCGTGCCGTCGTGCGGTTCGAGCGTGTCGAGCGGTACGGGGCGGGCCGCGTCCGAGGCGATGAGGCCCTCCAGCCGGTGGCGGCTGGTGACCAGCGTGACGCAGTCGGTGCCGCCCGGGAGCAGCGGCCTGACCGTGGCGGAGTCGCGGGCGTTGTCGAGGATCACCAGCAGCCGGCGCCGGTCGGTCAGGGTACGGAAGAGCGCGGCGGCGGCGGGGACGGATTCCGGGACTCGGCGCGGTGCGACGCCGAGGGCCAGCAGGAACTCGCGCAGAACCTCGATCAGCGCCGGCTCGCCCGTGTCGCTGAACCCGCGCAGGTCGGCGAAGAGCCGTCCGTCCGGGAAGGCCGCGGGGCTGCGGTGGGCCCATTGGAGGGCCAGCGCGGTCTTGCCCACGCCCGCCGGGCCGGTGACCAGACAGACGGGTGCCTCGCCCGCCGCCGCGCGGGTGAGGGCGGCCAGTTCGGTGACCCGCCCGTGGAAGCCGCGGGGTGCGCGGGGCAGCAGGTCGGTGGGGTGCGGCTCGCCGGTGGCGGACAGCGGCGTGGGGAGGGGCCGGGGCGGTACGGGGACGGCGGGGGCCGCCGGGGCGGAAGAGGTGGAAGGGGCGGAAGAGGTGGAAGGGGCGGAAGAGGTGGTGGTGACGGAGGCGGCGGTGATGGAGGGGGCGGCGGCTTCCCGTGTCGCCTCCGTACCGTTGCGCCGGTCCGCCGCCGGGCGCGCGGCGGGCACCGGGCCTGCGGTGCCCGCCGGGGCGGTGACCGCGGCGGGCACCGCAGACCCAGTGCCCGCCGCGGGGCCGTCGGGTCCGGGGTCGCCGCGCAGGATCAGCGCGTACGCGTCGGCGAGTTCATGTCCGGGATCGATCCCCAGCTCGTCGGCGAGCAGCCGCCTCGTGCGGTGGAACCGGTCCAGCGCCTCCGACTGACGCCCCGCCCGGTACAGCGCCATCATCAGCGCCGCCGCCAGCGACTCCCGCATCGGGTGGGTGACCGCCTCCGCGCCCAGCACGGCCGCGGCGCGGTTGTGCTCCCCCAGCGCCGAGTAGGACCGCGCCAGCTGCTCGACCGTCGCCAGCCGCGACTCCTCCAGCGAGTGCGCGGCGGCCCGGAGCGGTGCCCCGGTGAAGGCCCCGGTCAGCGCCGGGCCCTGCCACAGGGACAGCGCCTCCTTGAGCATCAGTACGGAGTCGGCGGGGTCGCGCTGCTCCCGCGCCAGCATCAGCAGTTCCTCGAACCGCTGGGAGTCCAGCAGGGTCTCCGGTATCCGCAGCACATACGCGTCACCGAGGGTGACCAGTTCCACCCCGTACGCCACCGCGTCCGCGCCCATCAGGAGGGCGCGCAGCCGGGAGACATGGCCCTGGATGACACTGCGGGCCTGGAGCGGAGGGGTGTCGTCCCAGAGGGAGTCCGTCAGCCGGCCGATGGACACCGGTGTGTTGGCGGACAGGAGCAGCGCGGCGAGCAGACTGCGCCGTTTGGCGGGTCCGAGCGGCAGCGGCCCGGTGAGCGTGTCGACGGAGACGGTGCCGAGCAGCCGGAACTCCACGAACGGCTTCCCTTCCGGGCAGGACGCACCCGCGGTCGGGGCGTGGAACGGTGCTCAGAATATCGGGGAGCCGTGGTGCCGGCGAAGGGGTCACACCTGGTCAAAGGCGTGGGGTCCGTCCGGACGCCCGGTCACTGATAGGGGCGGTCGTCCTCGGACACGACGGTGGTGGTGGGCGGTACGACCATGCGGCGGCGGCGCGCGACGCTCATGTGGACGAAGACGCCGACGACGCCGACGATCATCATGATCCAGCCGACCAGACCGACGTTGACGGTGTCCATTTCCCAGTCGGTGGCGAAGGCGAGTATCGCCCCGGCGCCGATGAGAAGAATGCATCCTCCGAGTCCCATGTGATTCTGCCTCCTCGACGGCCCGGTCACTCCGGGCCGTGTACGACCGGGTACCCGGTCCGGCGACGACCATGTCCCGGGAGCGGCGGGGGAGACGGCGGGGCGCCGGGGACACCCGGCTGTCGGGGTCCCCGGCGCCCCGGGGTGTCGGACGCGCCGGCGGTCAGCCGGCCAGGAACGCCGCCAGCGCGTTCGCCAGCAGATACGGGTCGTCGGCGCCGCACAGCTCACGGGCGCTGTGCATGGAGAGGATGGCGACACCGACGTCGACGGTCTGGATGCCGTGCCGGGCGGCGGTGATCGGCCCGATGGTGGTGCCGCAGGGCATCGAGTTGTTGGAGACGAAGGTCTGCCAGGGCACGCCGGCCTTCTCGCACGCGGCCGCGAACACGGCCCGGCCGCCGCCGTCGGTCGCGTACCGCATATTGACGTTGACCTTGAGGATCGGCCCGCCGTTGGCCACCGGGTGGTGCGTCGGGTCGTGCCGCTCGCCGTAGTTGGGGTGCACGGAGTGGCCGGTGTCGGAGGAGAGGCAGACGGTTCCGGCGAAGGCCCTGGCGCGGTCCTCGTACGAACCGCCGCGGGCGAACACGGAGCGCTCCATGACCGTGCCGAGCAGCGGTCCGTCCGCACCCGTGTCGGACTGCGAACCGTTCTCCTCGTGGTCGAAGGCCGCCAGCACCGGGATGTACGGGATCTCCTCGTCCGGCTGTCCGGCGACGGCGGCCAGCGCGGCGGTCGCGGCGTGCACGGAGAGCAGGTTGTCCATCCGCGGCCCGGCCACCAGCTCCCGGTCCCGGCCCAGGTAGGCCGGCGGCTCGACGGCATGCGGCATCAGGTCCCAGCCGGTCACGTCCGCGGCGTCGACACCGGCCTCCTCGGCGACGAAGCCGATCAGGTCGCCCTCCGCGACATCGCCGAGTCCCCAGATCGGCTGCATGTGCTTCTGGCGGTCGAGCTTGAGCCCTTCGGTGTTCACCGAGCGGTCCAGGTGCACGGCCAGCTGCGGTACGCGCAGCAGCGCCCGGTCGATGTTCACCAGCCGGTGGGTGCCGTCCTTGAGCGAGATCCGCCCGGCGAGGCCCAGATCGCGGTCCAGCCAGGTGTTGAGCAGCGGCCCCCCGTAGACCTCCACCGCGACCTGCCGCCAGCCGTACGCGCCCGTGTCGGGCAGCGGCTTCACGCGCAGGTTCGGGGAGTCGGTGTGCGCCCCGGCGATCCGGAACGGGGTGTGCGGACCCGCGCCCTCCGGTACGTACCAGGCGACGATCGCCCCGCCGCGCAGGACGTACTTCCCCCCGGTGGAAGCGTCCCAGGCCGCGGTCTCCTCGACCTGGCGGAAGCCGGCCTTCTCCAGCCGGGCCGCGGCGTTGGCCACGGCGTGGTACGGGGACGGGCTGGCCGCCAGGAAGGACATCAGGTCGTCGGTGTGCGCGCGGTCGAACCGGAGGGGAGAACTCATGTTCTTCACTGTAACGAGGACCGCCCGGGAGAATCGCCGGTTGGCCGAGGGTGGTGCATGCCGATCATGCGCTCCGCGTGTGCGGTACGTGCGCCCCGCGTGTGCCTACCGTGAGGGAAGCTTCGCCGAGGGCTTCCCGCCGTCCTGCGCCTGCTGCGCACGCTTGGCGAACATGCCGCTGAACGCGGTGAGATCGCGGTCGGAGGTCTCGTCCTCGCCGGTGGTGCCCGTGCTGATGCCGAGCACGGCAGTACCGACCCGGACCTGCGCGATCGTCGCCGGACCGCCCATGGTGCCCACGTCGGCACGGTTCGCCAGACGCTGGTCGCCGAGGTCGCCGAGGCCCACCTTCCGCGCGCCCACCCCCACCCGGTCGCCGCCGTACCACTTCGCCAGGGCGTCGTACGCGGTGCCGGCGGCCTTCTCGTCCTTGTAGGCGAGCACCCAGAAGTTGAGCGAGGTCCTGTCGGACGTCCGTGCGTAGGCGGAGGCACCCCAGGAGGTGGCGCCCAGGCAGATCTCGTCCGCCTTCTTCTCCTCGGTGACACGGCACACCGAGGGCGGGAACTCCGGGTCCGGCTTCAGGGCCCCCGGCTCCAGGTGGGTCCGCCAGCCCGGTACGGCCGCCGCGTCCGGCAGGACCGACTCGACCTGCTTCCGGTCGAGCGCCGCGGCCCGCGCCCCGCCCCCGTCACCGCCGCCGCACCCGGTGAGCAGCACCGCCGCCGCTCCCGCCGCCGCGCCGCCCCGCACGTACCGTCGCCGCTTCGCCATCGTGTCCCTGCCCCCGTTGGACGAGTGGTCCGGACGACCGGTCCGGACGAGTGATCCCGTTTTCCTGCGCGTTCCCGCCGGGCTCTACGAGCCGAGCCCCGCCGACGGCTCGTCGCCGTCCTGCGCCTGCTGCGACCGCTGCGCGAACAGGGCCGCGAGGTCCTTGGCGAGGCCCTTGTCCAGCTTGGCCTCGCTGGGGGCGTCCGTGGCCGCCCACAGCACCGTCGTGCCCACCCGGATCTGCCCGGTGACGCTGTGGGCGCCGCTGTACCCCTGGGGTCCGGTACGGGCGTCACGCTCGTCGCCCACGGTGCCCAGGTCGGCCTTCTCGCCGCCGTTCGTGCGCGCGGTCGCCTTCCACAGGACGTCGTAGGCGGCGTCGGCGGCCTTCTCGTCCTCGAACGCGACCAGCCAGAACCGGACCGCGGCCTCCCGGTCCTCGCGCTCGAAGGAGACGGAGCCCATGTAGCTGGAGTCCTCGCACCCGGCGTGGCCCTTGTTGGGGCAGATGTTGCTCTTGGCGAGGTCGTTCATCGGCGCGGTCGAGGAGTCCCCGCTGCGCTTCCAGCCCGGCATCGCGTCCTGGTCCGGCAGCAGCGCCGCCACCTGGGACTTGTCGAGCGCCGTCGCCTTGCCGTCGCTGCCTTTGTCACCGCCGCCGCAGCCGGTGAGCAGCAGCGCCGCCGCTCCGGCCGCCGCACACCGTACGGACCACCTTCGCGGGGCCGAACCCTTGGCACTCACGAATGAACCTCCCCCTCGGACCTGGATGCCGATCATAGATACGGCCCGCCCCCGGAGCAGGGGGCGGGCCGTATCGATTCGGTGCCGGAGTGCGGCCGGAACCGGAGCCGGTGTGCCGGACCGCGGGAGGAGCGGAGGGACGCGGCCTAGAACGCGGCCTCGTCCAGCTCCATCAGCGAGTTGTCGACGGACTCGGCGAGCGCGCGCTCGGCCGAGACGCCGGGCAGGATGTTCGCGGCGAAGAACTTCGCGGCGGCGATCTTGCCCTGGTAGAAGGCGATGTCCCTCGCGGAGGCGGTCGGCAGCTTCTCGGCCGCCACGGCCGCGCCCTTGAGCAGCAGGTAGCCGACGACGACATCGCCGGAGGCCAGCAGCAGGCGGGTGGTGTTGAGGCCCACCTTGTAGATGTTCTTGACGTCCTCGCCGGTCGCGGTGAGGTCGGTGATCATCGCGCCGACGATCGCCTCCAGGTCCACGGCGGCCTTGGCGAGGGAGTCCAGCGAGCTCGCCAGCTCCTCGTTGCCCTGTGCGCCCGAGAGGAACTTCTTGATCTCCTCGGAGAGGGCGTTCAGCGAGGCGCCCTGGTCGCGGACGATCTTCCGGAAGAAGAAGTCCTGGCCCTGGATCGCCGTGGTGCCCTCGTACAGGGTGTCGATCTTGGCATCACGGATGTACTGCTCGATCGGGTACTCCTGGAGGTACCCGGAGCCGCCGAACGTCTGGAGCGACTGCGCCAGCTGCTCGTACGACTTCTCGGAGCCGTAGCCCTTCACGATCGGGAGCAGCAGGTCGTTGAGGCCGTGCAGCGCCTTGGCGTCCTCGCCCGCGGCCTCCTTCTCCTGGATCGCGTCCTGGACGGAGGCGGTGTACAGCACGAGGGAGCGCATGCCCTCGGCGTACGCCTTCTGGGTCATGAGCGAGCGGCGCACGTCGGGGTGGTGCGTGATGGTGACCTTGGGCGCCGTCTTGTCCATGAACTGCGACAGGTCCGTGCCCTGGACGCGCTCCTTGGCGTACTCCAGCGCGTTCAGATAGCCGGTGGAGAGGGTCGCGATGGCCTTCGTGCCGACCATCATGCGGGCGAACTCGATGATGCGGAACATCTGGCGGATGCCATCGTGCTTGTCGCCGATCAGCCAGCCCTTGGCGGGGTGCTGGTCGCCGAACGTCATCTCGCAGGTGTTGGACGCCTTGAGGCCCATCTTGTGCTCGACGTTCGTCGCGTACACACCGTTGCGCTCGCCCAGCTCGCCGGTGGTCCAGTCGAAGTGGAACTTCGGGACCATGAAGAGCGAGAGGCCCTTCGTGCCGGGGCCGGCGCCCTCGGGGCGGGCCAGCACGTAGTGAATGATGTTCTCGGACATGTCGTGCTCGCCCGACGTGATGAAGCGCTTCACCCCGTCGATGTGCCAGGAGCCGTCCTCCTGCTCCACGGCCTTGGTGCGCCCGGCGCCGACGTCGGAACCGGCGTCCGGCTCGGTCAGCACCATCGTCGAGCCCCACTGCTTCTCGACGGCGATCTCCGCGATCTTCTTCTGCGCCTCGTTGCCCTCGTCGAAGAGGATGCCGGCGAACGCCGGGCCGGAGGAGTACATCCAGACGGCCGGGTTCGCACCGAGCAGCAGCTCCGCGTAGCCCCAGATCAGGGAGCGCGGGGAGGTGGTGCCGCCGATCTCCTCGGGCAGCCCCAGGCGCCAGTACTCGGAGTCCATGAAGGCCTGGTACGACTTCTTGAAGCTCTCCGGGACCGGTGCGGTGTTGGTCTCCGGGTCGAAGACCGGCGGGTTGCGGTCGGCGTCGGCGAAGGAGTCGGCGAGCTCGTTCTCCGCGAGGCGGTTGACCTCGTCGAGGATGCTCTTCGCGGTTTCGACGTCCATCTCCGCGAACGGGCCGGCGCCGTAGACCTTGTCGCGCCCGAGGACCTCGAAGAGGTTGAACTCGATGTCGCGGAGATTCGACTTGTAGTGCCCCATGGGAAGGCTCCGTAATCAATAGCAGTGGCGCACAGCGCCCCGGGGAGTGATGCGGGTCGGGCGGCAGGCCGGCGTGGGTGTATCAGCTGACCTCTCCGATGATGCTACCCGTCAGTAATAAGGCGCAACCCCTCAAGGCGCAGATGTGTCCGATTACTCTTTGCGGCATGTACGGCTACGACCAGAACCAGGGTGCACAGCAGCAGATGGCCGGCGGTTACGCCGAGCAGCCGCTGTATCCCGAGCCTTCGCCGCCCTCCCTGGCCGATGCGGTACGGGCCTTCACCACCGGCTCGCTGTCCGCCGAGGACTTCCAGCAGATCTTCGCCACGTCGAAGGTCTACTGCCCGCGCGGCGACAATCCCGGCTTCCTCGCCCTCCACAACACCCAGCAGCCGGTGATCCCGATGTTCACCACGCTCAAGGAGTTGCGGCGGTACGCGGGCAAGGAGTCCAAGTACTTCGTGATCACCGGCGCCGAGGTGATCGATCTGCTGCCGACGGGGTACGGCTTCGTCCTGGACATGGAGGGCGATCACCGGATGGTCTTCGACGCCAAGGCGGTGGAGCAGATGGTCGATTTCGCGATGCGCCGCATGTACGGCTGATCGCCTCCGCCGGACAGCGCGGGGAGGGCCCGCACCACTCGTGGTGCGGGCCTTCTCGCTGCCCGGGAATGAAAGCCGCCTTGCGAGATGTTCACTGTTCAACTAAATTGGACGCAGAACACTCGCCCGGAGGTGGCTTCCATGCCCGCAGTGACCGTCGAAAACCCGCTGACCCTGCCCAAGGTCGCCGCCCCGGGCGACGCCGCGGCCCGTCCCGTGCTCGCCGTCACGACCGCGCCGAGCGGGTTCGAGGGCGAGGGCTTCCCGGTGCGCCGCGCGTTCGCGGGGATCAACTACAAGTACCTCGACCCGTTCATCATGATGGACCAGATGGGCGAGGTGGAGTACGAGGCCGGGGAGCCGAAGGGCACCCCCTGGCACCCGCACCGCGGCTTCGAGACCGTCACCTATCTGATCGACGGAACCTTCGTCCACCAGGACTCCAACGGCGGCGGCGGCACCATCCGCAACGGGGACACCCAGTGGATGACGGCCGGCTCCGGCCTCCTGCACATCGAGGCCCCGCCGGAGTCCCTCGTCATGTCCGGCGGCCTCTTCCACGGCCTCCAGCTCTGGGTGAACCTGCCCAAGGCCGACAAGATGATGGCCCCCCGCTACCAGGACATCCGCGGCGGCCAGGTCCAGCTCCTCGCCTCCCCGGACGGCGGCGCGCTGCTGCGTGTCATCGCCGGTGAGCTCGACGGGCACGAGGGCCCGGGTATCACGCACACGCCGATCACCATGATCCACGCGACCGTCCGGCCGGGCGCCGAGGTGACACTGCCCTGGCGCGAGGACTTCAACGGACTCGCGTACGTGATGGCCGGCCGCGGCACCGCCGGTACGGAGCGCCGCCCTGTCCACATGGGGCAGACCGCGGTGTTCGGCAGCGGTTCCTCGCTGACCGTCCGCGCGGACGAGCAGCAGGACGCCCACGCCCCGGACCTGGAGGTCGTCCTTCTCGGCGGCCGTCCGATCCGCGAGCCGATGGCGCACTACGGGCCGTTCGTGATGAACAGCCAGGCCGAGCTGAAGCAGGCCTTCGAGGACTTCCAGGCCGGCCGTCTCGGCACCGTGCCCGCGGTCCACGGTATGTGACGTTCGCCATGCGACGTTTGCTCACTCGTACGGAGGTGCGGGTGGGCCGACGGGCTCCCGCTGTGATCGGGTGGGAGGGTGCATACCCAAAAGCCCCTCCTGCCCGACACCGCGCGGCGCACGGCCGCCTGGTGCGGTGTCGTCCTGCTGGTCACCGGTGTCGCAGCGGTCGCCATCTGGCTGTGCATCGTCTTCAAGACCGCGATCACGCCCGTGCTGCTCGCCCTGCTCGGTACGGCGCTGCTCGGCCCCGTCCACCGCTGGCTGATCGCCCGTAAGCTGAATCGTTCCCTTGCCGCCGGTCTGACCTGCGCCGCGCTCGTCGCGGTGGTCGGCGGAGCCGGCTACATCGTCGTCACCGCGCTCATCGACAGCGGCGATCAGATCGTCGCCTCGCTGAAGGACGCCGGGCAGTGGGTGGTCGACCACTTCGGCATCGCCGAGGACGCGAACGTGAACAGCCTCGCCGACAACGCCAAGACCTTCGTCGAGAAGTTCGGCGCGAGCGCGGCGGGCGGGCTGCTCAGCGGAATCAGCCTGGTCGGATCGCTGCTGGCGACCAGTGTGCTCGCCCTGCTGCTGACCTTCTTCTTCCTTCGCGACTCCGACCGTGCCGTGAACCTCGCCCACTCCATCGCCCCGCGCGGCACCGGGGAGCTGGTGGAGGCCATGGGGCGGCGGGCCTTCGAGGCGGTCGAGGGCTTCATGCGCGGCACCACGTTCATCGCGCTGATCGACGCCCTGTGCATCACGGTCGGCCTGCTGGTCCTGGAGGTGCCCGGCGCGGTGGGGCTGGGGGCGCTGGTCTTCGTCGGCGCGTACATCCCGTATCTCGGGGCCTTCATCTCCGGCGCCGTCGCCGTCCTGGTCGCCCTCGCCGACCGGGGCCTCGTCATCGCCCTCTGGGCGCTGGGGGTCGTGCTCGCGGTCCAGGTGCTGGAGGGCCACGTACTCCAGCCGATGATCCAGAGCCGTACGGTCCAGATGCACCCGGCCATGATCATGGTCGCGCTGACCGCGGGCGCCAGTGTCGCCGGGCTGCTGGGAATGCTGCTGGCGGTACCGCTGTGCGCGGCGGCCTTCGGTGTGATCGGGGAACTGAGAAGGGGGCACGGGGGACCCTCGGACACCGCGACGGAGCCGGACCAGCCCGGACCGTCCGGCCCGCCGGGCAGCGCCCCCGAGCCGTCACCCGGCGCCTGAGCCGTCACCCGGCGCCTGCCCGTCCGCGTCCTTTCCCGGCCCGGCCGACTCGTACAGCTCGAACCAGATCGACTTGCCCTCGCCCCGCGGGTCGACCCCCCATGAGTCCGCCAGCATCTCCATGAGCACCAGCCCCCGTCCGCTGGAGGCCATCTCGCCGGGCCGCCGCTTGTGCGGCAGTTCGTCGCTGGCGTCGGCCACCTCGACACGGAGCCGCCGCCCGCCCCGCCCACCGGCCGCCTCGGCGACCATCAGCGCGTCGCCGTCCGTGTGGACCAGGACATTGGTGGCCATCTCCGAGAGCATCAGGACCGCCGAGTCGACCTGGTCCGGGTCGGCCCAGTCGTGCAGGAGTTCCCGCAGCTGCTGCCGGGCGACGGCGACCCGCTCGGGCTCGGCCTGGGCGATCGTCATCGCGGTGCGGCGCGGCTGCGCGACCCGGACCGCGGTGCTCTCGCGGCGGAGCACCAGCACCGCGATGTCGTCCTCGCGGCGGTCCGCCAGAGGCCCCGTCGTGTAGTGCGAGGTGGGCCCGTGCACGGCCTGGACCAGGGCGTCGGCGAGCTTCTCCAGGTCGTCGACGGGCTGTTCCAGAACCGGCCGGAGCCGGGTCCATCCGGTGACCAGGTCGTGCCCGCCGGTCTCGATGAGCCCGTCCGTGCACAGCACGATCGTTTCTCCGGGCTCCAGGACCACTCGGGTCGTCGGATAGTCCGAGTCCTCCTCGATGCCCAGCGGCAGCCCGCCCGCGGTCTGCCGGATGACCGCGGTGCCGTCGACACTGATCACCACCGGGTCCGGATGACCGGCACGGGCGATGTCGAGCGTTCCGCCGACCGGGTCCACTTCCGCGTACAGGCAGGTCGCGAAGCGCGGAGCCGTGGCTTCGTCGCCGCCCCCGTCGCCCGGCTCCTCGTACGCCTCGGTGAGTCCGGCGAGGAAGCGCGAGGCCCGGGAGAGCACGGCGTCGGGGCGGTGCCCCTCGGAGGCGTAGGCGCGCAGGGCGATGCGGAGCTGGCCCATCAGACCGGCCGCCCGCACGTCATGGCCCTGGACGTCGCCGATGACGAGCGCGATACGGCCGGTGGGCAGCGGGATCATGTCGTACCAGTCGCCGCCGACCTGGAGTCCGCCGCCGGTCGGGATGTAGCGCGCCGCCACCGTCATCCCGGGGATGTCCGGTCCCAGGGACGGCATCATCGAGCGCTGGAGCCCCAGGGACAGTTCGCGTTCGGTCTCGGCGACACCGGCGCGGGCCAGCGCCTGCGCGAGCATCCGGGCGACGGTCGTGAGCACGGCGCGCTCGTCGGGGGAGAACGCCACGGGGTGCCGGAACCCCGCCATCCAGGCCCCCATCGTGCGGCCCGCGGAGACCAGGGGCAGGAAGGCCCAGGACTGGCGCCCGAAGCGGCGGGCGAGCGGCCAGGTGGCCGGGTAGCGGCTCCGGTAGTCGTCGGGGGAGGGGAGATAGATGGCCCGCCCCGTCCGGACGACCTCGGCGGCCGGGTAGTCGGTCTCCAGCGGCATGTCGGTGAACGGTTCCTCGTCCCCCGTGCTGTGCCCGTGGTGCCCGATGATGGTCAGCCGCTCCCCGGCGGCGCCGAAGACGGCGAGCCCGTCCGGCGAGAACCCCGGCATGGAGAGCGAGGCGGCGACCCGCAGCACCTCCTGGGTGGATCGGGCCTCGGCCAGTGCCCGCCCCGCGTCCAGCAGGAACGCCTCCCTGGACCGGCGCCAGTCCCCGGTGATGGAGGTGTGCGCGGCGGTGGCGCCCGGCTGGGGCTCGGCGACCTCCTGGAGCGTGCCCATCAGCACATAGCTCTCGGCGCCGTGCTCGGCCGGGTAGGTCGGCTTGGACCTGCTGCGTACGGTGCGCAGGACCCGGCCCCGCTCGTCCACGATCCGCAGCCGGGCCTCGGCCAGGGTGCCTTCGGCGACCGCCAGATTGACGACCCCGTAGATCTCGTTCCAGTCGACCGGGTGGAAACGGGAGCGCACCGCGGACTCCCGGTAGACGCCGGGCTCGGCGGGCAGCCCGAGCAGCCGGGCCGCCTCCCCGTCGAGGGTGACCGTGCCGGCGGCGTTGTCCCAGCGCCACAGACCTGTCGCGATCGCGGCCAGGATTTCCTCGGTGCGCATTGCCCCACTTTAGGAAGATGTACTCGGCCGACGCCACCGAGGGATGGCCGTACGCGGGCATCCGCGGCCCCTACGGATGATCTTGAACGGTCAAAGGCAATGAAGTGGTGCGGGCGCGGGCGGTAGCCTGGGGTGGCTGAATCCACCCCGAACCGCGAAGACTGGATGAACGACGATGCATCGGTACAGGTCCCACACCTGCGGCGAGCTCCGCGCCTCTGACGTCGGCACCGACGTCCGGCTGAGCGGCTGGCTGCACAATCGCCGAGACCTGGGTGGCATCCTCTTCATCGATCTGCGCGACCACTACGGTCTGGTGCAGCTCGTCGCCCGCCCCGGCACGCCCGGCAACGACGCCCTGTCGAAGCTGACCAAGGAGACCGTCGTCCGTATCGACGGCAAGGTCTCCGCCCGGGGCGCCGACAACGTCAACCCGGAGCTGCCGACCGGTGAGATCGAGATCGAGGTCACCGAGGTCGAGGTGCTGGGCGAGGCCGCCCCGCTGCCCTTCACGATCAACGCCGAGGACGGGGTCAACGAGGAGCGGCGTCTGGAGTACCGCTTCCTGGACCTGCGCCGCGAGCGCATGCACCGCAACATCATGCTGCGCACCGCCGTCATCTCCGCGATCCGGCACAAGATGACCGCCCTCGGCTTCAACGAGATGGCGACCCCGATCCTCACCGCGACCTCTCCCGAGGGCGCCCGTGACTTCGTGGTCCCGTCCCGGCTGAACCCCGGCAAGTTCTACGCCCTGCCGCAGGCCCCGCAGCAGTTCAAGCAGCTGCTGATGATCTCGGGCTTCGACCGGTACTTCCAGATCGCGCCGTGCTTCCGCGACGAGGACGCCCGCGCCGACCGCTCGCCGGGCGAGTTCTACCAGCTCGACGTCGAGATGTCCTTCGTCGAGCAGGAGGACATCTTCCGGCCGATCGAGAAGCTGATGACCGAGCTCTTCGAGGAGTTCGGCAACGGCCGCCATGTCACCTCGCCGTTCCCGCGCATCCCGTTCCGCGAGTCGATGCTGAAGTACGGCAACGACAAGCCGGACCTGCGGGCCCAGCTGGAACTGGTCGACATCTCCGACATCTTCGCGGACTCCGAGTTCAAGGCGTTCGCCGGCAAGCACGTCCGCGCCCTCCCGGTGCCGGACACCGCGGGCCAGTCCCGGAAGTTCTTCGACGGCCTCGGTGCCTACGCCGTCGAGCACGGTGCCAAGGGCCTCGCCTGGGTGCGTGTCGGCGAGGACGGCACGCTGGCCGGTCCGATCGCCAAGTTCCTCACCGAGACGGACGTCAAGACCCTCACCGAGCGGCTGTCGCTGGTCCCCGGCCACGCGGTCTTCTTCGGCGCGGGCGAGTTCGACGAGGTCTCCAAGATCATGTCGGTCGTCCGGGTCGAGGCCGCCAAGCGGTCCGGCAACTTCGAGGAGGGCGTCTTCCGGTTCTGCTGGATCGTCGACTTCCCGATGTACGAGAAGGATGAGGAGACCGGGAAGATCGACTTCTCGCACAACCCCTTCTCGATGCCCCAGGGCGGACTTGAGGACCTGGAGACGAAGGACCCGCTGGACATCCTCGCCTGGCAGTACGACATCGTCTGCAACGGCATCGAGCTGTCCTCCGGCGCCATCCGTAACCACGAGCCCGAGCTGATGCTCAAGGCCTTCGAGATCGCCGGTTACGACCGCGAGACCGTCGAGCACGAGTTCGCGGGCATGCTCCGCGCCTTCCGCCTCGGCGCCCCGCCGCACGGCGGGATCGCCCCGGGCGTCGACCGCATCGTGATGCTGCTCGCGGACGAGCCGAACATCCGCGAGACGATCGCCTTCCCGCTCAACGGCAACGCCCAGGACCTGATGATGGGCGCTCCCACCGAGCTGGACGAGACCCGCCTGCGGGAGCTGAACATCCAGCTGCGCAAGCCGGTCGCCTCCTCGAAGGACAAGACCGAGAAGTAGGCTCCGCGCCCGTTTCACGTGAAACAGTCCCCGGTCACCTGATCGGGGACTGTTTCGTTGTGCGGGGCCCCGTGTGTGACGGGCCGTGCGGGGCCGACGGGCGACGAGCGGGAACTGCGGCGCACCCAACTCACCGGCGCGTACGGGCACGTGGACTTCGGGCCCGTCCCGCCCCGGTCACCGGTACAGCCGGATGGCCCCGGTCCGGATTCGGCCGGGCCGGGCCCGGCAAAGACTGGCACCTGAGACCACCGTGCCGTGCCGTGCCGGCCGCCGGAACCACCGAGGAGCCCGCCACCGTGTCCGTCCCCCGCCGCCCGTCCCTCCGTTCCACCGCCCCGATCCTCCTTCTGATCCTGCTCCTCACCGGCTGCTCCATGGTCGCCCCGGATGCCACGGACGCCTCGCCCGCCGGTCCCCCGCGCGGTGCGGCGGGCCCGGAACCCGCGGTGGAGGCCATGCGTGCCGCCCCGTCCAGCCCCGCACCGCCCGCCCGTCCCGCCGAGATCCCGGGCCTGGGCCCGGGGACCAGGGCCCTGATCCCGTCCACCGCGCTCCAGGCGTTCGTGGTGACCGGCGAGGCCGCCGACTCCCACCGGGCCACCGCCGCGCTCTACACCCGGGACGCCCCGGCGAGGAGCTGGAGAAGGCTGACCGCCCCCTGGCCCGCGCACAACGGGATGAAGGGGTGGACGGACCTCCATGTCTCGGGCGACCTCAAGTCCCCCAACGGCGTCTACTCGCTCACCGACGCGGGCGGCAGGCTGCCCGACCCCGGCTCACGGCTGCCGTACGACGAGCAGCCGCACTTCGCGGTGAGCGGCGACGGGTTCTTCGGCGAACCCCTGGAGGGGTCCTTCGACTACGTGGTCGCCATCAACTACAACCGCGCGGAAGGCGTCAGTCCCCTGGACCGCGCCCGGCCGCTCGGTCTGGAGCGTGGCGGCGGCATCTGGATCCATGTGGACCACGGCGGACCGACCCAGGGCTGTGTCTCGCTCCCGGAGGAGCGGATGAAGGAACTCCTGCTCACCCTCGACCCGGCGAAGAAGCCGGTGATCGTGATGGGCGACGCCGCCGCGCTGGGGCGCTGAGACCGTGCCGCGGCAGACCTCGGCGCACAGGGGCCCGGGACCGATGAGTGATCGGTCCCGGGCCCCTGTGCTGTCCGATCCGGACGAAGAGCCTAGGCGGCCGGCTTCTCCTCCAGACGCGGGAACAGCACCGCGCCCTTGGTGACGGTCGTACCGGCGGGCAGCAGACCCCAGGTGCCCGCGTCCTGGACCCGCTGGCCGGCCAGGGCGCCCAGGGACGCCTCGGCGCCCAGCGACTCCCACAGCTTCTGCGAGGTGTCCGGCATGACGGCGTTCAGCAGGACCGCGACCCCGCGCAGCGCCTCGGCGGCGGTGTACAGGATCGTCGCGAGCCGCGCCTGGCCCTCCGCGGAGGTGTCCTTGGCGACCTTCCACGGCTCCTGCTCCGTGATGTAGCCGTTGACCTGCTTCACGAAGTCGAAGATGGCCAGGATGCCCGCCTGGAAGTCCAGCTCCTCGCCGATCAGCCGGTCGGCCGCGGTGACCGCCGCCGCCAGACCTTCCTGGACGGCCCGCTCGGCCTCACCGGCGGCCGTGGCCTCCGGCAGCGCGCCGCCGAAGTACTTGCCGACCATGGCGGCGACGCGCGAGGCGAGGTTGCCGTAGTCGTTGGCGAGCTCGGAGGTGTAGCGGGCGGAGAAGTCCTCCCAGGAGAACGAGCCGTCGCTGCCGAACGCGATGGCGCGCAGGAAGTACCAGCGGTACGCGTCCACGCCGAAGTGCGAGGTCAGGTCCTGCGGCTTGATGCCGGTCAGGTTCGACTTCGACATCTTCTCGCCGCCGACCATCAGCCAGCCGTTGGCCGCGATCCGGCCCGGCAGCGGAAGCCCCTGCGCCATCAGCATCGCGGGCCAGATGACCGCGTGGAAGCGCAGGATGTCCTTGCCGACCAGGTGCACATCGGCCGGGAAGGTCCCGTCGAACTTCTCCTGGTTGGCGCCGTAGCCGACCGCCGTCGCGTAGTTGAGCAGCGCGTCGATCCACACATAGATGACGTGCTTCTCGTCCCACGGCACCGGGACGCCCCAGTCGAAGGTCGAGCGGGAGATCGACAGGTCCTGAAGGCCCTGCTTGACGAAGTTGACGACCTCGTTGCGGGCCGACTCGGGCTGGATGAAGCCGGGGTTGGCCGCGTAGAACTCCAGCAGCTTCGGGCCGTACTCGCTCAGCTTGAAGAAGTAGTTCTCCTCCTTGAGGATCTCCACCGGCTTCTTGTGGATCGGGCACAGCTTCGTGCCGTCCTCGGCCTCGATGAGATCGCCCGGGAGCTTGTACTCCTCGCAGCCCACGCAGTACGGGCCCTCGTACCCGCCCTTGTAGATCTCGTCCTTGTCGTACAGGTCCTGCACGAACTCCTGCACACGGTCGGTGTGCCGCTTCTCCGTCGTACGGATGAAGTCGTCGTTCGCGATGTTCAGATGCTCCCAGAGGGGCTTCCACGCCTCTTCGACGAGCTTGTCGCACCAAGCCTGCGGAGTGACGTTGTTCGCCTCGGCAGTGCGCATGATCTTCTGACCGTGCTCGTCCGTGCCGGTGAGGTACCACACCTTCTCGCCACGCTGGCGGTGCCAGCGGGTGAGCACGTCGCCTGCGACGGTCGTGTAGGCGTGGCCCAGGTGAGGAGCGTCGTTGACGTAGTAGATGGGGGTCGATACGTAGAAGGAATTCACGCCTTCGCCCCCTGCTTCTCGGATCCAGTGGCCGCCATGGTCGAAATCCTAACGGCCCGTGGGAGCTCCCCTCACATCGATAAACGCCGCCGGCGCCGGGAAGGGCCTGCTGAGCGCCCCGGGCGCGCCGCCCCGCAGGTGCCGGGCGCCTGTGGACAGCCTGTGGAGAGCTTTGCGAAACATGCCTTCCGGTAATTAAGACGCATCCTGGGAGGGAGTGGACACGCATGCACGAGGCAGGGGACATCACGATGCGGGTACTTGTCGCCGAGGACGAGGAGATCCTGGCGGAGCTGGTCGCGACCGGGCTGCGCCGGGCCGGGTTCGCGGTCGACACGGTGTACAGCGGTGACGCGGCGCTCGCCTATCTCGGGCTGCACGACTACGACGTCGTCGTCCTCGACCGCGATCTGCCCCGGGTGCACGGCGACGACGTGGCCCGCAGACTGGTCGCCTCCGGCTCCCGGACCAGGATCCTGATGCTCACCGCCTCCGGGACCATGGAGGACCGCGTCGCCGGGCTCGACCTCGGCGCCGACGACTACGTGGCCAAGCCGTTCGAGTTCCCCGAACTGGTCTCACGGGTACGCGCGCTGCGGCGGCGCAGCGCCAGGCCCGTACCGCCGCAGCTGGAGCGGTACGGAATCCGGCTCGACACCGTACGGCGGGCCGCGTCCCGGGACGGCCGGGACCTGGATCTGTCACCGAAGGAGTTCACGGTGCTCCAGCTGCTCCTGGAGGCCGACGGCGGGACCGTCAGCGCGGAGGAGCTGCTGGAGCGGGCCTGGGACGCCAACGCCGACCCGTTCACCGGGGCCGTCCGTGTCTGCATGAGCAAGCTGCGCGGCAAGCTCGGTGAGCCCGCGCTGATCCGTACCGTGCAGGGCGTCGGGTACGCCCTGTGAGGCGGCGGCCCTGGCTCCCGCGGGTGCCCGGCGCGGCGAGGATGCCGCGCTCCACGATCCGGACCCGCATCGCCCTCGTGTACGGCGGGGTGTTCCTCGTCCTCGGGACGGCGCTGCTCGCCACCGTCAACCTGGCCTCCCGCGCCGGTACGGACTCCCAGGCGCGGGCCATCGCCTCCTCGGCGGCGGTCGTGCAGCCGGGTTACGCGGTGAACGGCCCCCTCATCACCCGTAGACGGCTCGGACCGCCCACCGTCTACGACCTCACCGACCATGTCAGCGACGCCGCCGGGCAGCAGCTCATGTACTGGTCGGTCGCCGCGCTGCTCGTGATGACGGCGTGCGCGGTCGGCGTGGGCTGGTGGACCGCGGGGCGGGTGCTGCGGCCCGTCCACGCGATGACCGCGAAGGCCCGCCGGCTCTCCGAGCACACCCTGCACGAGCGCATCGCGTCCAGCGGCCCCGACGACGAACTGAAGGAGCTGGGCGAGACGCTCGACGCGCTGCTGGCGCGGCTGGAGAAGGCGTTCGACAGCCAGCGGCGGTTCATCGCCAATGCCTCGCACGAGCTGCGGACCCCGCTGGCGACCCAGCGGGCGGCGATCCAGGTGGGGCTGGACGACCCGACCCCGGAGGATCTCGTCCGGACCCGGCAGATGCTCCTGGACGCCAACCGGCGCAGCGAGCGGCTCATCGAAGGGCTGCTGGTGCTGGCCCGCAGCGAACGCGGGCTGGCGTCGGGTGAGCGCGAGGCGGTCGGCTTCGCCCGGGTGGTGGAGGAGGAGGCCGCCCGGCAGCACTCCCGACTGCGCGCGGCGCGCCGGGCCCAGGGCGGGCCGGAGGCGGACGGGATCGACGTGCGGACCGTGGTGAGCGGGCCCTGCACCGTGCGGGGCAACCGGCTGCTGCTCGCCCAGTTGGTGACCAACCTGCTGGCCAACGCCGTGACGTACAACGTGCCCGGCGGGCAGGTGGAGGTGTCACTGACGGCGGAGGGGTGCCTGGCGGTGCGCAACACCGGCCCGATGGTGGCCGAGGCGGAGATCCCGGGGTTCTTCGAGCCGTTCCGGCGGGGCGAGGGCCGGGACCGGATGGGTCCGGGGTCCGGGCTCGGTCTCTCGATCGTACGTTCTATCGCTGAGGCCCACGGCGGTACGGTCACGGCGGTTCCGGGCCCGGAGGGCGGCCTCGCCGTGACCGTACGGCTACCGGTGGATCAGCCTCCGGTCACGGTCTCGCGGGCCGCGATCCAGGCGGGCAGCCCGGCCAGGATCTCCCGGTAGAGCTCGGCGTCGGTCACCTCGCGCGGGGCCGGGCCCGCGTGGAAGAAGCCGACGTTGTCGGCGTCCAGCTTCCGGAGGAAGTCGAAGCCCTTCGCGTCCTGCTCGCCGAACGCGACGAACTGGAAGAACAGCGGCAGCCGCGCGGCCTCGGCCAGCGCCTGCTTGGCCGCCTGCTTGGCGTCCGGCGGGCCGTCCGTCTGGAAGATCACCAGTGCGGGGCCGGTGGCCGCCGACTTCTCGTAGTGCGCGACGACCTCCTCGACGGCCCGGTGGTAGTGGGTACGGCCCAGGCGGCCGAGACCCGCGTGGAGCTCGTCGACCCGGCCCTCGTGGGCGGCGAGGTCGATCGTCCCGGTGCCGTCGATGTCGGTCGAGAAGAAGACGACGGGCACGGTGGCGCTCTCGTCGAGGTGCGCGGAGAGAGCCATGGCGCGGTCGCCCAGGTGCTGGGCGCTGCCGTCCTTGTAGAACGGCCGCATGGAGCCCGAGCGGTCCAGGACCAGGTAGACGGTGGCACGGAGCCCCGTCAGCCCGTGCGTCTTGAGCCCGGCCTGGGCCGCCTTGTACGGGGCGACGAGCTGGGGGGCGCGCGACTTGACCCGGGCCAGGGTGATGGCGGGCTTGCCGGGTGCGGGTGCGGGTGCAGCCGTGTCGGCGGGGGCCGGTGCGGTGGGTGCTTCCGGCGCGGCAGCGGGCTCGGCGGCTCGGGGGGTCTCGGGAGCCTCGACTGCCTCGGGGGCCTCGACGGCCTCGTGGGCGTCCGGGGTTTCGACGGGCTCAGGTGCCGTGACGGCTTCAGGTGCCTCGGCTTCAGGTGCCTCGACGGGCTCGGTCGCCGCCTGGAGAGCCGGCTCCGGCTCCGATGCCTGCTCCGGCTCGGTGACGCTCTCGGCGCCGGATTCGGTGCCGGATTCGGTGTCGGCTTCGGCGGTGACCGCAGGCGTGGGCTCGGCCTCTGCGCCTGCCTCGGCCCCGGCCTCGACCTCTGCCGCTGCCTCGGCCCCGGCGGCTGTCTGCGCCGGCGCCTCGGCGGCCGGTGCGGGCCTGGCCTCGGCCTCCGGTTCCGGCTCCAGGTCGATCGTGATCGGCTCCGGCGCGGTCTCCGGCTCCGCGTCCGGGGTCCTGTCGGCCTTGGCCGCCTCGACGGGCCCGGCCTTCGGCTTCGTCGGATCCGGGGACGAAGCCTGGGCCGGGACGGTCGGGGTGGCCGCCTTGTCGAAGGCCGCCGCGACCAGATCGGAGGCCAGCCCGCTCTCGGCGGAACCGGAACCGGAACCGGAGTCCGAACCGGAACCGGAACCGGAACCGGTGGCGGAGCCGGAGCCCGAACCGGCTGCGGCGGAGGAGACCGACGTCAGGGTGGAAGTGGAGGAAGGCGAGGCCGGGGCAGGAACCGAGGCCTTCGCTTCCGGCGCGGGTGCGGCCGCCGAAGTGGTCTCCGGCTCCGACTCCGTGGGCGGGGTGCGCTCGGCCTGGGGCGGGACGGTGGCCGTGGTCGGCTCGTCCTGCTCCGTTCGGCCGAACACCTTGCGCAGCAAGCTCCGAATGCCCATGGGCGAGGCCTTTCGCATGAGTTGGGTGCGGTAAATGTCCGACCTGCGGAGAATGATCCCTGACCAGGACGGATACGTAAGGTTAGCGGCCGGATCCGGCCGTTCGGCGGTGCGGCCCGCCCCCGGCACGGTTGAGCCGCGATCGATTTCCGGCCGGGCCGTGCCGGTGCCCCGGCGGATCATCAAGAGAGCAGCGGTGTCCCGGACTTCACCGTCCGTTCACCGGGAGTCCGTCGTACCGCGTGGATGCGCACCTACCGTCACGCAAGACACATAGATGGAGGGAAACCACGTGCGCAATCTGCTGCCGCTCATCAGCTCGCACCCGGGCGGGCGCTCTGCGCTGACCTGCCGCTTCCGCTGCGGTGACGCCTGCTTCAAGGAGATACCGAACACCAGCGACAACGAGTACGCGGGCGATGTCATCGCCGGTGCTCTGTCGCGTCGCTCGATGATGCGTGCCGCCGCCGTGGTGACCGTGGCCACTGCCGCCGGGACCGCCGCGCTGACCGGCCCGAACGTTCCGCAGGCCGAGGCCGCGGCGCTCGCCGGTCATGGCCACGGGCCCGGACACCCGCACCGGCCCACTCCCTCCGGTGCCCGCGGTCTGCGTTTCACGCCCGTGGCACCCAACAAGAACGACAAGGTCACCGTCCCGGACGGGTACGGTCAGAACGTGGTGATCCGCTGGGGCGAGCCGATCCTGCGCGGCGCGCCCGCCTTCAATCCGGACAAGCAGTCCGCGAAGGCGCAGGCGGGCCAGTTCGGTTACAACAACGACTTCCTCTCCCTGCTCCCGCTCCGCGGTGAGCGCGGCCGTCAGGTCCTGGTCGCCAACCACGAGTACACGGACGAGATCCTGATGTTCCGTGGATACGATCCGGCCAACCCGACCCGTGAGCAGGTCGAGATCGCCTGGGCGGCGCACGGACTCTCCGTGGTCGTCGTCCAGGAGGAGCACCGCACCGGCAAGCTCGGCCCGGTCAACCGGCACCCGCTCAACCGCCGGCTCACCGCGACCAGCGAATTCCGGGTCACCGGCCCGGCCGCCGGCAGTGCCCTGCTGCGTACGTCCGCCGACCGCACCGGCCGCAAGGTGCTCGGCACGCTCAACAACTGCGCGGGTGGCACCACGCCGTGGGGCACGACCCTGCACGGCGAGGAGAACTTCAACCAGTACTTCGCCAACGGTTCCACCGACACGCACAAGCGGTACGGCATCGCGGCGGGCGCCACGGAGCGCAAGTGGGAGCGTTTCGACAAGCGCTTCGACCTGGCCAAGGAGCCCAACGAGGCCAACCGCTTCGGCTGGGTCGTCGAACTGGACCCGTACGACCCGGACTCCACCCCGCGCAAGCGGACCGCTCTGGGCCGGTTCAAGCACGAGGCCGCCCAGCCCCGGCTGACCTCCGACGGGCGTCCGGTCGTCTACATGGGCGACGACGAGAAGTTCGACTACTTCTACAAGTTCGTCTCCAGCAAGCGGATGAAGAAGGGGAACTCGCGGGCGGCCCGCGAGCACAACCTCACGCTGCTGGACGAGGGCACGCTGTACGTCGCGAAGCTGACCGGCGACTCCCCGGTCGAGGAGTTCGACGGCACCGGAAAGCTGCCCAAGGACGGCGAGTTCGACGGCAGCGGGGTCTGGATTCCGCTCGCCACGGGCAACACCTCGCACGTGCCCGGCATGACCGCCGAGGAGGTGTACGTCTACACGCGCCTGGCCGGTGACAAGGTCGGTGCCACGAAGATGGACCGCCCCGAGGACGTCGAGCCCTCGCCGCGTACCGGCCGCGTGTACATCGCGCTCACCAACAACTCCGACCGCGGCAAGGCGGGCAAGGCCGGGGCGGACGAGGCGAACCCGCGCAACGCCAACAAGCACGGCCAGATCCTGGAGCTCGCCGAGAACTGGGACGACCCGGCGGGCGACGGCTTCGCCTGGCGGCTCTTCCTCGTCGCGGGCGACCCGAACGACCCGGCGACGTACTTCGCCGGCTTCCCCAAGGAGAAGGTCAGCCCGATCTCCTGCCCGGACAACGTGGCCTTCGATGACCACGGCAACCTGTGGATCTCCACGGACGGCAACCAACTGGGCTCGCACGACGGGCTGTTCGGGGTCGCCACCCAGGGTGATCGGCGCGGGGAGCTGAAGCAGTTCCTGACCGTGCCGACCGGCGCCGAGACGTGTGGTCCGCTCATCCAGGACCGCCGGGTCCTGGTCGCCGTGCAGCACCCCGGTGAGGTCGACGGCGCGTCCGTCGAGAAGCCGGCGAGCAGTTGGCCCGACGGTCCCGGGAAGATCGTCCGCCCGTCGGTCGTCGCCGTCTGGCGCAAGGACGGCCGCGACATCGGCGTCTGAGACCGGACGCGCTTTCGTCAGGGGAGTCAGTCACGCGTGTCGGGCCCGCACCGGATCGGTGCGGGCCCGACACGCGTCCCCCGCGTCCTGTCCGGTGCCCCGCGTGCCCGGCGCACCGGGCCGGACAGCCCTTAGAGTCGGACCCATGGTTTCCGGTGACGCACCACAGACGGAGGGAAGCGTCCGGGTCGACGTCTGGATCTGGTCGGTCCGGCTGACGAAGACCCGTTCGCAGGCCGCTGCCGCCTGCCGGGCAGGACATGTGAAGGTCGGCGGGGTACGGGCCAAGCCCGCCCAGACGGTCGGCGTCGGCGACGAGGTGCGGCTCCGGCACGCGGGGCGGGACCGGATCGTCGTCGTGTCGAAGATCGTGAAGAAGCGGGTCGGCCCGCCGGTCGCGGCGGAGTGCTTCGTCGACAACAGTCCGCCCCCGCCGCCGCGTGAGGTGGCGATCGAGGTACCGGTCCGGGACCGGGGCGCCGGCCGGCCGACCAAGCGCGACCGGCGGGAGATGGAACGCCTCCAGGGCCGCGCCCCGGAACAGGCGCCCGGCCCGCGGCACTGATCCGTACGGCTCCTGCGGGCTCCTGCGGTCCTCGTACGCGTCCGGTCGGGTGTTTCACGTGAAACACCCGACCGGGGGCGGTGGTGGCCGAGGTGGGCCGAGCCCGTACGGGGCCGGGCGGGAGCCGCCGCGAGGCCGGGCCGGTCAGGGCTGGGGCGAGGCGATGGCGCGGGCCGCCGCCACCTCCTGGCGCAGCGGCTCAAGGACACTGCCCTCGTCGCCCGGCAGCTCGGCCCGCACCTCCACCAGGACCTCGCTGCTCCGGATGCCGTCGGCCAGCTCCCGCAGCTGCCGCTCGATCCCTGACACCTCGTCGGGCGAGGGCTCCGGAACGCCGTGGTTCACCCGGACCCGGGCCGCCGTCGTCGCGTCCACGATCCGTTCGACGGCGACGACGAGTGGCCACCAGGCGGCGGCCCGGGTGCCGACCGGGGGCGGTTCCGTCAGGGCCCGCTGGAACTCGGACCGTACGGAGGACAGGTCGCGGTAGAGACGGCGGCGGGCCCGTACCCGTTCGGCCTGGTCGGTGCCGTGGCCGTCGAAGCCGCAGGCCACGTAGTCGGCGATGTCCGTCACGGCGTCGGCGAGCCGGGAGCCGATCCGCGTGTGCCAGCTCTCCGGCCACAGCAGATAGCCCGCGATCAGCACGATTCCGCAGCCGATCAGACTGTCCAGGAAGCGTGGCCAGACCAGGCCCACGCCCTCATGGTTCAGCAGGTCCGACAGCAGCAGGATCACCGGAGTGATGGCCGCGGTCTGGAAGGCGTACCCCTTCGCCGTGAGCACCGGGATCAGCGCCGCGAGCACCACCATCACGGGCACGTCCCACCACCCGATCGGTACCGCGGACAGCACCGGGGCGGCGATGACCAGCCCGGCCGCCGTCCCCACCGCGCGCAGCACGGCACGCGAGAACACCGAACCGAAGTCGGGCTTCAGGACGAATGTGACGGTCAGCGCGACCCAGTACGAGCGGGGCACCGGGATCAGCGAGGTGAGCGCCTGCGCCAGACCGATGCAGAGGGCCAGCCGGAGCCCGTACCGCCAGGACGTGCTGGACAGGAGCACACTGCGGGTCGTCCGCCGGATCCGTACACCGAGCGCGGCGGGCCGTCCGAGCCGGTCGTCCACGTTGTACGGGTCGGGGTCGGCCTTGTGCACGACGGTCGCCGTGTGCCGCAGCGCGCTGTCCACCGCACGGGCCTCGGGGGAGTCCGGTTCGGGCAGCCGGAGTTCGGGCTCGCCGGTACGGCTCCGCTCGACGTCGTCCGCCAGTTCGCGGACCGCCGCCGGGATCTCGGCGGGCAGCGGGTGGCGGCGCAGATGGACGGCGGGTGCCGCCTCGACGAGCGGGATGACGACATTGAGCTGCGACAGGAGCCGCACCATGGGGGCGCTGCGCCCGTGGTAGCGGGCACGGCGGGCGAGGATCAGGTCGTAGGAGGTGTTGAGCGACTGGGTGACGGCCTGGCGTTGCTGCTCGTACTCCGGGGTCGCGGCGGCCGTCAGCAGATCGGCGATGGACCGGTAGGTGTCGGCGACCGCGACGCGTTCGGGGAGCTTGCCGCGGAACGGCCAGGAGAGCAGGGTCAGGACCAGCACCACCAGGCCGCCGAGGGTCAGCAGCAGGGGTGCCACCCACCAGGGGTCCGGCATCGGCAGGCCGGCGCCGACCACCGCGTTGAGCAGGAGCAGCAGGCCGGCGACGGAGGCGACGGCGCCGATCGTCGACATCATGCCGGAGACCAGGCCGACGAGGGTCAGTACGGCGACGGCCGCCCAGCCGGTCCCGAACACGAAGGTGCCCAGCATGATGCCGAGGGCCCCGAACAGTTGCGGCACGGCGATGTTGAGGATCCGCATGCGGTAGGCGTCGGCGGTGTCGCCGATGACGCCGGACAGGGCGCCCATCGACACGAGTGCGCCGTACGCTGGCCGGTCGGCGGCGAAGCCGACGGCCAGCGGGGCGGCCAGGGCGACGGAGGCGCGCAGGACCGCGGCCCGGTGAATGGGCGTGGGCTGCGGGAGCAGCCCGTTCAGCAGCCAGGGCGGTGGTGCCGCGCGCTTCCGTTCGGGTTCCGCCTCCGTTTCGGCATCCGCGTCGGCGGAGTCGTCGGCCGTGGCCACTGCGTACCCCCTGGCTGTTCTTCGAGGTCTCCGGTCAGCTCTGGTAGCCCTCCACCTCGTCGGCGGGGCGGACCCTCGCCACGGACGGGTCCTCGCCGAATTCGCTGAGGGCGCGCCGCTGACGCAACAGGTCCCAGCACTGATCGAGTTGGATCTCCACCGTACGCAGGCGCGCTTTCTCCTCCGCCGACAGGCCCGGATTCCCGGTGGACCGGTCGCGCAGGGCCCGCTCCTCGGCGACCAGTCCGTCGATGTTCTCGAAGATGTCGCGGTCGGCCATGGGGTTCCTCCGTTGGAGTCTGGTGGGTGCGGTGAGAGCCGGTGACGGGGTCAGAGGGCGAAGACGGTTTTGCCGCGGGCGCCGCCCGCGCGGTTCCTGGCGAGGGCCTGCGGGGCCTTCTCCAGGGGGAGTTCGATGTCGACGGGGCTGCGCAGCGCGCCCGACAGGGCTCCGGCGGCGAGGACGTCGAGCAGACCGGGGGCCGGGGCGAGCCGGAAGCCGACGCACTCCACCCCGGGGGGAGGCGCGGCCCGTCCGGCGACCGGGCGGGTGGTGAGCGCGACTCCGCCGTCGCGCACGAGGGCGGAGGCCGCGGTGAAGGCGGCCGGGTCGGCGGAGACCAGGTCGACGAGGGCGTCGGCCCCGTCCGGTGACAGCTCCCGCAGTCCCGCTTCGAGAGCCCCGGGCCCGGCGGTGGTGTCGATGGTGGCGGTCGCGCCGAGGGCGGCCATCCGCCGGTCCTCGTCGCCGCGCACCACCGCGATCACCCGCACACCGCGGGCGGCGGCGAGCTGGGTCAGATAGCTGCCGACACCGCCCGCCGCTCCGACGACGAGCAGGGTCCCGCCGCTGCCGACCCGCACGGCCGAGAGGATCTGCGCGGCGCTCATCCCGGCGGACGGGAGCGCCGCCGCGACCTGGAGCGGAAGGTCACGGGGGGCGAGGGCGACCGGGGAGTTCTGCGGTACCGACACGTACTCGCTGTACGTCCCCTGTCCCACGGGCGGACGCGTCACGCGGCCGAAGACGGGGTCACCCACCCGGAACCGGTTCCCGCCCCTGCCGATCATGTCCACCCGGCCCGCGAAGTCCACGCCCAGGACCAGGGGAAAGACATGCGGGGCGGTGCCTTCCAGGGCTCCGTCCGCGGTCTGCCAGTCGAGCGGGTTGAGCGCGGCGTACTCGATCCGCACCCGGACCTCGCCGGCTCCGGGCTCCGGCTTGGGGATCTCGACCGGGCGCGGCTCCGTACGGAACGCGCTGACCGCGATGGCTCGCATGGGGGATGACCTCTCCGTCGCGCCCGGTACTGTCGCGCCCGGTACTCACGAGTCCCACTGTCGCCCGGCCCACGCCCGCCCGCACGTCGGGTCCGCCCGCCCGCGCGAGGCCCCGCCGGCCCGGGTGACGCCCGCCCGCACGGCGGCTGCGCTAGCCCGTCGGAACGCCGGGGTCCGTCCGTTCCGGCCGCGCTGCCCGGCGACGCGCCGACAGCCGCACCACGGCCGCCCCCACCAGCAGGACGGCGCCCACGGCCAGCACCACCCACACGGTCGTCCGCAGCGACGCGGTCAGTGCGTCGAGGACGGCCGCGGCCGCGTCCCGGTCGCCGTCCGGCACCCCGTCCAGCACCCGGTCGCGACCGACGGCGACCAGCACCCACAGCATGACCGCTCCGGCCACGAACCCCGCCCCGACGACCGCCGCGGCCGTCAGTGCGGCCCGCCGGCCACCACGCACCGTCGCGATGCCCACCACCAGCACCAGGAGCACCAGGGTTCCCACGGCCGGCCAGACGCTGCCGTCCCGCAGCAGGCGGAACGAGCCGCGGAGGTCGTCGGCCTGATCGGCGGTCAGCACCGTGATCCGTGTGTGCCGGACGGTGATCCGGTCCGCGAACGGGACCCCGTCGCGTACCAGTTCCTGCTTGACCTGCTCGATCACGGGCGCCAGATCGATGGTCACGGCCTCCCCGCTCTCACCGTCCAGGGCCGCGGCCACCGCCTCGTACGCGGCGCGGTTGGCGGTGTCCCAGGCCGTATGGAACGCCTCGGTGGTGGTGAACGACCGCACGGTCTCGTGGAGGAGGCTCCGGGCGGTGTCCTGGAGCGGTCCGAGGTCGATCCGCCTCATCGCCTCGTCGGTGATCCGCTCGGCCACGGTGTTCTGCACGGCGGGATCGGAGGCGAGCGGGGAGACGGTGGCCAGGTACCGGTCGGTGTCGTCGATCTCCAGGTCGACCCAGGCGGAAAGCGCGCTCAGGGGCACCAGGACGGCGAGAAGAAGGAAGAGCGCTGCCGACAGGGCCGCTGAGAGGGAGGTCCGCACACCCCCAGCAAATCCCCTGCGCGGGCCGCACGCCGCAGGCCGTACGCCATTCGAGTTGCCGTCCGGCGTGGTCGGGTGTGCGCTGGAGGGACGGGGGCGCGCGACGGGGGAGAGGGAAGGAGCTGTCCGCCATGGCCACACACGCAGCCATGCCGACCCGTGGGGGCTCGCGGGTCCGCGCACGGGCACGCCATCACAGTCCGCTCGCCTGGGCCCTGCCGCTCACGCTGGGCGTGATCTTCGGCTTCTACGCGGCCTTCATCCGCCGCGACGGCGGCCCGAGCACCGGCGGGCAGGTGGTGCTCGGGCTGGTCTCCGGAGCGGCGCTGGCCGCGCTCTGCTTCGTACTGGGCCGGATCCAGCACGCGCTGCCACGTGAGCTGAGAGCCGCGGCCTACGGCGGGCTGACCGCCTGCGCGATCGGATTCCTGGTCAGTCTCACCGATACCAGCGTGCTGCGGTCCACCGTGCTGGGACTGGTGGTCGGGGCCGTGATGCTGTGCGCCTCGTTCTATGTCTTCTACACCAGGGAGGACTGAGCGTTCCGCACCGGGCGGGACCGAGCGAGCGGTCCTGCTCCCTCCGCGGGCGTGGCCGCCAGATTCCGTCTGGCGACCGCGCCCCGTCGTCTGGCGCCCCTGGGGTGAGGGAGCCGCGAGCCGGTCCCCTCCGGGAGCCACGGGCACGGGTCCGCCGGTCAGTACGGGGTGGCACAGCTGGGACCGGACCTCGGCGCACCCCGCCCATCGACGTACAAGGAACGGAACATGAGTACTGAACTGGCCATCGAGACCGCGGGGCTGGTGAAGACCTTCGGCGAGAACCGCGCGGTGGACGGCGTTGACCTGGCTGTCCCGACCGGCACGGTCTACGGGGTCCTCGGACCCAACGGCGCCGGGAAGACCACCACCGTACGGATGCTCGCGACGCTGCTGCGGCCGGACGGCGGCGAGGCGCGGGTGTTCGGCAACGACGTCGTGAAGGACGCCGACGCCGTCCGCGGCCGGGTCAGCCTCACCGGGCAGTACGCCTCGGTCGACGAGGACCTGACCGGCAGCGAGAACCTGGTGCTGCTCGGACGCCTCCTCGGGCACGCCAAGCCGGCCGCCCGGACCCGGGCGGAGCAGCTGCTGGAGGGCTTCGGGCTGACCGGGGCGGCGGGAAAGCAGGTGAAGAACTACTCGGGCGGCATGCGGCGCCGGATCGACATCGCCGCCTCCATCCTGAACACTCCGGACCTGCTCTTCCTCGACGAGCCGACGACCGGTCTCGATCCGCGCAGCCGCAACCAGGTGTGGGACATCGTGCGGACGGTCGTCGCCCAGGGCACCACGGTCCTGCTCACCACCCAGTATCTGGACGAGGCGGACCAGCTGGCGTCCCGGATCGCCGTCATCGACCACGGCAAGGTGATCGCGGAGGGGACCAAGGGCGAGCTGAAGGCCTCGGTCGGATCGGGCACCGTCCATCTGCGGCTGCGCGACCCCGCGCAGCGGCCCGAGGCCGAGCGGGTGCTGGCGAGCGCCCTGGACGCGACGGTCCAGCGGGAACCGGACCCCCTGGTGCTGACGGCCCGGGTCACGGGGAACGGAACCGAGCGGGGCGCGGCGGCGCAGGCCGCACGGGCGCTGGCGGAACTGGCCAGGTCCGGCATCACCGTCGACAACTTCTCGCTGGGACAGCCCAGCCTCGACGAGGTCTTCCTCGCACTCACGGACAAGAAGGGGGCGGCGGCATGAGCACCACGACTGCCAGGACGGAACTCGACGAGGTCGCGCTCGCCGCACCGGACGCGGAGCGGCTCGCGTCCCTTCTGGTGGGTCGGGAACGGCCGCCGAGGCCGAGCGCGCTGTCGGCCTCCGTCACCTTCGGGTGGCGGGCCATGCTGAAGATCAAGCATGTGCCGGACCAGCTGTTCGATGTGACGGCGTTCCCGATCATGCTGGTCCTGATGTACACGTACCTCTTCGGCGGGGCGCTGGCCGGCTCGACCGGGGAGTACATCCAGTTCCTGCTGCCCGGCATCCTGGTGATGAGCGTCGTGATGATCACGATGTACACCGGGATCTCGGTCAACACCGACATCGCCAAGGGCGTCTTCGACCGCTTCCGTACGCTGCCGATCTGGCGGCCCGCGCCGATGGTCGGCTACCTGCTGGGCGATGTGCTGCGTTATGTGCTGGCCTCACTGGTGATGCTCGTCGTCGGCATGATCATCGGCTTCCGGCCGGACGGCGGAGTGGTCGGGATGGTGGCGGGCGTGGCCCTGCTGCTGGTGTTCTCGTTCTCGTTCTCCTGGATCTGGACGATGTTCGGACTGCTGCTGAAGTCCGAGAAGTCGGTGATGGGCGTCAGCATGATGGTGATCTTCCCGCTGACGTTCCTGAGCAATGTGTTCGTCGACCCGAAGACGATGCCGGGCTGGCTCCAGGCCTTCGTGAACAACAGCCCGGTCACCCATCTGGCCTCGGCGGTACGTGAGCTGATGGCCGGGAACCGGCCCACCGTGGAGATCGCCTGGACGCTCGGCTGGGCCGCGCTGTTCGTGGCGGTGTTCGGCCCGGTGACGATGCGGCTCTACAACCGCAAGTGACGGGCCGCGCCCGGCGGGCGTACGGCGGACGTCATGGACACCGCCCCGGACCTCGGCGTTCCGTTCCGGCGGCGCATCCTTGACCTTCCCCGCGGGGGAGGCCCCAGCATCGGTGGGGCCGGGCGGGAAGACGTCCGGTACGAGGAGGTACGTGGTGGAACGCGGGGGCCGTGCGGCGGGCGGTCTGGTGACGATCGGGGAGTTCGCCCGGTTGTCCCGGCTCTCCGCCAAGGCGCTGCGACGCTACGACGAACTGGGCCTGCTCCGCCCCGCCCTGGTCGATCCGGGGAACGGCTACCGGTACTACGACCGGGCACAGGTGGAGACGGCCCGGCTGGTGGCGTGGCTGCGCAGGGTCGGCATGCCGCTCAGCCGGATCACCGCGGTGGTGGCGCTCGACCCGGGCGCCGCCGCTGCGGAGATCCGGGCCTACTGGGCGCGGGTGGAGACCGAGACGGCGGCCCGTCGCGATCTGGCGACGTTCCTCATCGACCATCTGACAGCGGAGGAAGTCGCGATGCCGAGGACGCCGGACGACGCACGGGGCGGCAACGATTCATACGCGCACGACGGTCCCGGCCGCGGGGCCGGAGCCGGAACCGCGGGGCGGGGCGGGGCCGGGGCCGGGCTGGGCACGCTCGGCATCCGGTACGCGGCGCTCACCGAGAGGGGGTCGGTGCGGGAGTCCAACCAGGACGCGGCCTACGCGGGGGCCCGGTTGCTGGCCGTCGCCGACGGCTTCGGGGAGAGCGGCGCCGAGGCGAGCGCGGCGGCCCTCGACGCGCTGAAACCGGCCGCCCAGGGGGTGGTCGGCGCCGCGGACCTGCTCAACGCGCTGGAGGACGCGGCGGACCGCGCGTCCCGGGCGGTCCGGGACGCCGTGGCTGGGCGTCCCGCGCCGGAGGAGTCGGGGACCACACTCACCGCGATGGTGTGGACCGGCTCCCGGCTGGGACTGGTGCACATCGGGGACTCGCGGGCCTATCTGCTGCGGGACGGCGAGCTGTTCCGGATCACGCACGACCACAGCCTGGTCCAGTCGATGATCGACGACGGTGTGCTGACCGCCGAGGAGGCGCGCTCCCACCCGCAGCGCGCGCTCCTGCTCAAGGCGCTGGCGGGCGGCGCCGGCACGGTGCGGACCCGGCCCGACGTCCGGCTGCGCGAGGCCCGTCCCGGTGACCGCTACCTCCTGTGCTCGGACGGGCTGTCGGCGGTGGTGGACGAGGGGGACCTGCGCCGGGCGGTCATCGCGGCGGACGGTCCCGACACGGCCGTACGGGATCTGGCGGCCCTGGCCGCGGACGCCGGAGGTCCCGACAACGTGGCGTGTGTCGTCGCCGATGTCGTGGCGCTGTGAGGGGGGCGCGCCAGGGCCGTCCGTGTCACAGGCGCCAGTCGGGGAGGTCGCCGGGGCGGTAGGCGCAGGTGGTGCCCGTGGTCACGGACTCCCGCAGATGCGCGGCCAGTGCGGGGTGCAGCGTGTCGAGCTTGCGCAGGGTGTCCCGGATGCGGGCGGTGACCGTCTTGCGGGCCCGTTCGGACTCGTCGCCCAGACGGCGGGTCCTGCCGCCGAGCCCGGCCGCGCGGCGCAGTTCGTCGAGCAGTGACCGCCGCTCCCGGTCGTATTCCCCCACCCTCCGCATGTCGTCCCGCGCCGCGGCACGGTCGATCTCCGCGTCGAGCCGGTCCAGGCGCTCCTTGTAGCGGCGCCTGGCCTCCTCGTCGAGCACGGGGTCGCCCCCGAGCCGGCGGGCGGCGACCACCTGCTCGCCGCCCTCGGGGGCGAGCAGGTGTACGGCGGGGACGTCGGAGCCGGGCACCCGCAGCAAGGTGTGCAGGTCGCGGAGCCCCTTGGCGTCCGGCACATGGACGCTCACCCCGGCCCAGCGGAGCGACCACACGGGCCCGTTCCGCCGGAACTCCGCTGCGGCCGGTACGGCGATGCCGCCGGGCGGCGGACGCGGGGTGGAGCGGGCCTGCGGGGACGCGGCCCCGGACGCCAGGTGGGGCAGGCCCAACTCAGCGGCCTCCCTGCCGACTTCGGCCAGCAGCCGGCCCGCCCACGCGGCATCCTCCGAAGCGGCTCCCGCCGCTCCCGCCCCGTCGCCCGCCGTGGCCCCGGCCCCGCCCCCGCCCCGGGCGAGCAGGGACTGGGCCAGGTGCAGCCGGGCGCGTACGGACCAGGGGCGGGCGCCCAGGCGGTCCGAGGAGGCGACGGCCTCGGTGAGCCGGGCCACCGCCGCGTCCAGGTCCTCGCGGGCGGCGGCGAGCAGGCCGAGCCAGAGGTCGACGGGACCGCTGATGTCGCACCCGTACAGCGAGACGACCCACTGCCCGGTGTACGGCGCGAGCGCCTCCTCGGCCCGGGAGATCAGCCGCCGGTCGCCCGTCAGCGCGGCCGTCTGCGCCAGCAGCCGGAGCCACAGCGGGGTGAGGGGCCGCGAGTAGGGGGCGGCCCGGTCGGACCTCTCGGCGATATGGCGCAGCGCGGGCGCCGGGTCGCCCTGCTCCACCGCCGTGATCGCCTCCAGCAGCCGGGAGTAGGGATATCCGGAGCCCGGCAGGCCGGTGAGGACCGCCTCGGCCTTCTCGTACCGCCCCTGGAGCAGCTGGTGGGCCCAGTGCAGATGGTCCGCCGTGAAGCCGAACGGTGAGGCCGCGGGGTCGCCCTTGCCCAGCGCCTTGTCCGCGAGGGCCTCGTCGGCCTCGGCGAACCGCCCCTGCAGGGAGGCGATCAGGCCGGTGTCCACGGCGATGCCCAGGTCGAAGCGGGGCATGCCGGACCGCTCGGCGAGCGTGACATAGGTGCGGAACTGGTCCACGAACCGCGGGTCGCCCAGTTCCAGCAGGGTCACCCACCGCATCGACGTGGCGTGCAGCTCCATCTCGCGGTGGTGGGTGCGCCGGGCCACGGCGGTCATCTCGTCGGTCAGCGCCAGGCGTTCCGCCGAGGAGCCGAGCCCCCACAGGGAGTCGTGGAGCGCCCAGAGGGAGAAGGCGAGCGCCTCGTCGTCCGAGCCGCGCCGGGCGAGCGAGACGATGTTGATGGCCAGTTCCCGGGCGAGCCGGTCGGCGGAGAGGTTCTCCTGGCCGTCCCTGCCGGTGAGCCTGCGGTGCGCCTCGCGCAGCAGGGTCGGCGTGGACGCGTCCCGGGAGCCCAGGGCGCCTTCGCGGTGCAGGGTCATCGCGACCCGGGCCAGTAGCTCCGGCTCGTCCAGTTCCTGGGCGAGTGCGACGACCCGGTCCAGACAGCGCTGCCCCTCCTCCTGCTCACCGCCGAGCCGCAGCTGCCAGGAGAGGTCCAGGCAGATCAGCGCGATCCGGCGGTGGTCCGGCGTCTCCCCGGTCGCCGTCTCCCCCTCCGCCGCGGCCAGGGCCCGCCGGTAGTGGCCGACGGCCTCCTCGCCGGCCAGCCGTCCCGAGGCGTCCCGGGCGGCCTCCAGCAGCAGGTCGACACGGCGTTCGCGGTCCAGGGCCCCGCCCGCCAGATGGGCGTGCCGGGCGAGGTCGCCGGGGAAGACGGACCCGACGAGCCCGCTGTGGGCGTCCAGGTTCCGTACGACCTCCGCGTGGCGCGCGCGGAGGGCCGTCGCGTCCAGCGAGGCGTACAGCGTCTCGCGCAGCAGGTCGTGGGCGAAGGAGTAGTGCCCGGACGGGCGGGCGACGACGACGCGTGCCGAGACCGCGCGTTCCAGCAGGGCCTCCACCTGCGCGACGGGCACGCCGTGCACCGCGGCGAGCACCTGGCGACGGAACTCCCGGCCGAGGACGGCCGCGGTGGTCAGCAGGGCGACCACCGGCTCGGGCAGCAGGGTCAGCCGCTGCCCGACCGCCTCGCGCACACCGGGCGGAATGGTGGAGAGCGGGCTGCCGCTGTGCCAGAGCCGGGCGGTCTGCTCGACGAAGAAGGGATTGCCGCCCGTACGCCGGTGGACCTCGTCGACCAGCCGCGCCGCGGGCTCCCGGCCCGTCGTGACGGCCATCAGCGCCCCCACCTCGTCGCGGCCGAGGCCGGTCAGGGTGAGGGTGGCCGAGGCGCGGGAGACGAGCGGCAGGATCAGCTGCCGGAGGGGGTGTTCCGGGGCTTCCGCCTCCACGTCCCGGTAGGTCCCGACGAGCAGCAGACGTTCGAACCAGGCGTGCTGGGCGGCGAACTCCAGGAGCCGCAGTGACGCCGGGTCGGCGCTGTGCAGATCGTCGAGGACGACTATCAGCGGGCGGCTCTGCGAGACCGTGACGAGGGCCGTGGTCACCGCGTCGTACAGCCCGAACGTCTCCGCGCCGTCCGGTGGACCCGCCTCCGGCTCCGGAGCTGTTCCCGGCCCGCTCCCCGCCTCGCCGAGCAGCACGCCCAGCCGTCCGTCCGACGCCTCCTGGGCCGCGGCCCACTCCGCGCCGGTGGCTGCGCGGCGCACCCCGCGCAGCACCTGCACCCACGGCCAGTAGCCCGGGGTGCTGTCGGAGTCCCAGCAGGAACCGCCGACCACGAGTGCCCCGCGCCGCTTCGCCCCGCGGGCGGCGTCCATGACGAGCGCCGTCTTCCCGATGCCGGCCTCGCCCGTGACGAGCACCAGGCCGCCGTGGCTCTCCGTCGCCCGGCCGATCTCGGAGCGGAGCACGCCTGCGGGATGGTCGCGCCCGAAGAGAGCAGGGGTCATGGCTACACGATAGGAGCAGCCCACGGCGGCGGGCGGCCCCGCGTGGAATCACGCGGGGCCGCCCGCCGCCCCGAAACCCCGGGCCCGGCCCGCCGGTCACCTGCGCCGGTCGGTCGCGTACAACCGTCAGTCGCGTACGACCGTCACCGGGCAGGGCGCGTGCTGGGTGACGTGGAGGCTGACGGAGCCGAGCAGTGTGGCCTTGAAGCCGCTGTACCCGCGGGCACCCACGACCAGCAGATTCGCGCCCTTGGCCCGGTCCAGCAGGGCCTGGGCCGGGTTGCCGATGACCACGATCTTGCTGACCTCGGCCGCTCCCTCGGCGCCGAGGGACTCCTCCAGCGCCTCGTTGAGGGACACGGTCGCCAGCGCCTGCGGATCGAAGTCCTCCGGCATGCCCGGCATCATGGACGCCCAGCTGGTCGCGGGGTACTCCCAGCTGTTCACGGCCTCCACCGAGTCACCGGTCAGCTCGGCCTGGCGTACGGCCCAGCGCAGTGCCTTGATCGACGAATCGGAGCCGTCCACACCTACGACGATCCTGCCCATATCTGCCTCCAGCTAGGTCAAAGATCAGCTTTCGATCCAACTGTAGTCAAACAGGACAAGCTGTCGTGCGGTGGGTCGGTCCGGCGGGAGGACCGGCCCACCGCCGGACCGGTCCGGACCGCTCCGGCTCAGTCGAGCCGGAGGTCGGCGAGCTGCTGCTCGAAGGGCACGACCGCTTCCTCGCCGCCGTCCAGGCCGGGCGTCCGGACCGCGCCGGAGACCGTCCGGCCCATGACCGCCGAGGCCAGCTCGCCGCCCGCCCGCCGGATGCGGGAGGGCAGGCCCTCGGTGTACTCGTCACCGGACGAGCCCCAGTCCTCCGAGGCCGCGTACACGGACGTCGGCAGGGTGACGGCCCGCAGGTAGGCGAAGAGCGGACGCATCGCGTGCTCCAGGACCAGCGAGTGCCGGGCCGTGCCGCCCGTCGCCGCGATCACGACGGGCTTCCCGGTCAGGGCGGTGTTGTCGATCAGGTCGAAGAACGACTTGAACAGTCCGCTGTACGAGGCGGTGAACACCGGTGTCACCGCGATCAGCCCGTCGGCCTCCGCCACGGTCTCGATCGCCTGCTTCAGGGCCTGCGGCGGGAAGCCGGTGACCAGGTGGTTGGCGATGTCGACGGCCAGATCGCGCAGCTCGATGACCTGGACCTCGACGCCGCGGTCCTGCTCCGTGCCCAGCCGCTCGCCGGCCGCCGCGGCCAGCCGGTCGGCCAGCATCCGGGTGGAGGAGGGCTTGCTCAGCCCGGCGGAGACGGCCACGATCCTCAGCGGCTCGGTCGCGATGGTGTCGAACACGGTTCTCAGACCTCCTTCGGGGCGTCGGCCGCGCCGCGCGCGGCGCGGGCGGCGGTGACCGCCGGGTGGACGGGGGCGTCCGGCACACCGGCCGGGCGCAGGTTGGCGAACTCCTTGCGCAGTACGGGCACGACTTCCTCGCCGAGGATGTCGAGCTGCTCCAGGACCGTCTTCAGCGGCAGCCCCGCGTGGTCCATCAGGAACAGCTGGCGCTGGTAGTCGCCGACGGACTCGCGGAAGGACAGGGTCCGTTCGATGACCTCCTGCGGGGAGCCGACGGTCAGCGGGGTCTGCTCGGTGAAGTCCTCCAGGGACGGCCCGTGTCCGTAGACCGGCGCGTTGTCGAAGTACGGGCGGAACTCCCGTACCGCGTCCTGGGAGTTCTTCCGCATGAACACCTGGCCGCCGAGGCCCACGATGGCCTGCTCGGCGGTGCCGTGGCCGTAGTGGGCGTAGCGCTTGCGGTAGAGGTCGACCATCTTCCTGGTGTGCTCCATGGGCCAGAAGATGTTGTTGTGGAAGAAGCCGTCGCCGTAGTACGCGGCCTGTTCGGCGATCTCCGGGGAGCGGATGGAGCCGTGCCAGACGAACGGCGGGACGCCGTCCAGCGGGCGCGGGGTCGCGGTGAAGGACTGGAGCGGCGTACGGAACTTGCCCTCCCAGTCGACGACGTCCTCGCGCCACAGCTTGTGCAGCAGCGCGTAGTTCTCGATGGCCAGCGGGATGCCCTGGCGGATGTCCTTGCCGAACCAGGGGTAGACCGGTCCGGTGTTGCCGCGGCCCATCATCAGGTCGACGCGGCCGTCCGCGAGGTGCTGGAGGGTGGCGTAGTCCTCGGCGATCTTCACCGGGTCGTTGGTGGTGATCAGCGTGGTCGAGGTGGACAGGATCAGGTTCTCGGTGCGGGCGGCGATGTAGCCGAGCGTCGTCGTCGGCGAGGACGGGACGAACGGGGGGTTGTGGTGCTCACCCGTCGCGAACACGTCCAGGCCGACCTCCTCGGCCTTGAGCGCGATGGCGAGGGTCGCCTTGATCCGCTCGTGCTCGCTCGGTGTCGTGCCGGTCGTGGGGTCGGTGGTGACATCCCCGACGGTGAAGATCCCGAACTGCATGGCGCCCGCCTCCAAAGACGTGGAACTGACTGATCAAGGAACTGATCTAGTAGTTGAACATTGAACTATGTGAACACACCCTACAACGGGACGCCCCCTCGTCCTATTCCGTCGCCCCGATCCGGCGCCGGATTCCGTCTCCTGCCCCCTGGGCGCGTCTCCGGTCCGGGCCGGCCGAACCCTGGAGACCGGACCGGGGCGCGCGCTAGACTCGCCCCATGACCTCCGTACTGTGCCGAAACTGGTGGCGCTCCTCCTAGGAGCGGCCACAGCACCTGCACGGAACCAGGGCCGTTCGAGATGGACGGCCCTTTTCGCTGCCCCCGTACGGCATCCGCGTACGGTACGGACGCGGACAGACACCGGAAACCGGCGGGCCGTCCTCCACGCACACCACCAGCGAGGAGAGACCATGACCAGCACGCTCCCGGAAACCGCCGCCGGCACCACCTCCGGCACTCCTTCCGGCGCCCCCTCCGGCACCGACCACATGTCCCTCGCCCCCGCCCGGCGCCGCAGCGCCGAGCTGGAGCGGCAGTTCCGGCAGACGCCCGACCGCTTCCGGGTGATGACCGGCGACCGGCCCACCGGACCCCTGCACCTCGGGCACTACTTCGGCACCCTCCACAACCGGGTCCGGCTCCAGGACCTGGGGGTCGACGTCTTCGTGATCATCGCCGACTACCAGGTCCTCACCGACCGGGACGTGGCCGACCGGCTCGGCGAGTACAAGGACGGGCTGCTGCTCGACTACCTCGCCACTGGCATCGACCCGGCCCGTTCCACGGTCTTCAGCCACAGTGCGGTGCCGGCCCTCAACCAGCTCCTGCTGCCCTTCCTCAGCCTCGTCTCCGTCGCCGAACTGGGCCGCAACCCCACCGTCAAGGACGAGATCGCCAACTCCCGGCAGTCCACGGTCAGCGGGCTGATGTACACCTACCCGGTGCACCAGGCCGCCGACATCCTCTTCTGCAAGGGCAATGTGGTGCCGGTCGGCCAGGACCAGCTGCCGCACCTCGAAACCACCCGCACCGTCGCCCGGCGCTTCAACGAGCGGTACGGGGCCGTCTTCCCGGAACCCGACGCACTGCTCTCCGCCGCGCCCCTGCTCCTCGGCACGGACGGGACCAAGATGAGCAAGAGCCGTGCCAACTCCGTCCCGCTCGGCGCCACCGCCGACGAGACCGCCCGCCTGATCAAGGGGGCGAAGACCGACGCCGACCGGCACATCACCTACGACCCCGCGACCCGGCCCGGGGTGTCGGGCCTGCTGCAAATGGCCGCGCTCTGTCTCGGCCGGGACCCGCACGACGTCGCCGAGGAGATCGGGGACGGCGGCGGCGCGGCGCTCAAGCGGACCGTGACCGACGCGGTCAACACCTTCCTGGCCCCGATCCGCGCCCGGCGGGCCGAGTACGCGCGGGATCTGCCGTACGTACGGTCGGTGCTCCGCGCCGGCAACGAACGGGCCAACGCCATCGCCGAGGCCACCCTGGACGAGGTGCGCGAGGTCATGGGCATGCGCGGGTAGGGAGCGCGGCGCGGGGGCCGGGCCGGACGCCGTCAGCGGCGCAGCGATACCGAGCGCTGTCTGCGCAGCAGTTCGGCCAGCCCCCGGCGGGTCGCGGCGATCACCACCCGGTCCTCGGCGCGCAGGACGTAGCCGGGGTGCAGATCCCAGATCAGGCCCGCGGGCTGGTCGGCGCCGTCGGGGCGGTACGGCGGGACGGCGGCCAGGTCCGGCCGGCGGTCGGCGGGCGGGGTGGCGTCCAGGGCCAGGACCCGCCAGGCGCCCGCGCGGAAGGCCTGGTCCACGGTGCGTCCCTCCAGCTGGGGGTGGCCCGCGACCTCCAGCGCGGCGAAGAGCATCACCTTGCGCTCGACCGGGACCGCGCCCAGGATCTGGCGGCCCATCATGGCGACCGCGAAGGACGGGGCGGCCAGGTGGGAGACGGAACGGGAACGGGTCAGGGCCTGCGGGTGCGCGGTGCGCAGGGTGCGGTAGACGGCGGTGGCGAACTCGTCGTCGTACAGCCGCAGGGCGACCCTGAGGTCCGGCTTGACCGAGCGGGCGTACAGCGCGGCTTCCAGGTTGGTGGTGTCGATGCTGGTGAGGGCCAGCAGGGCGCGGGCCCGGCGGATCTTGGCCGCCTCCAGGATGCCTTCCTGGGTGACGTCGCCCAGGACCGTCGGGACGTGCATGCTGCGGGCCAGCGGGATGCCCCGCGCCTCGGGGTCCTCCTCCACGACCACCACGGGGATGTCGAGTTCGCGCAGCCGGACCAGGACCCTGGTACCGATCTTGCCGAGACCGAGCAGGACCACATGGCCGGAGAGGCCGCGCGGCGGGCGGCGCAGCGAGGACGCGGTGCGCAGCGAGCCGAACGCCTCCAGGACCGCGGCCACCAGGAGCGGCAGCAGCATCAGGCCCGCGAGACCGGAGAGCAGCTGGATGATCTGGCGGGCCGGCCGGGCGCCCTCGGCCGGGTCGCCCATCGCGAAGAGGTCGAGCAGGGTGAGGTAGGCGGCGTGCAGCGCGTCGTCCCCCGTCGTCAGGACGGAGGCCACGGCCAGGGCGACCACGGCCGTCGCCACACCCAGCGCCGACCAGCGCAGCCGCCGGGAGAAGACCTGGGCGAGCGGTGCGCCCCGGCCTCCCATCCGGGTGGCGGGCCGGTCCGGGTCCGCCCGGCTGATGGCTTCCAGGACGACCGTGCCGCGGCCGGTCGCCGCGTCCACCGCGGCCTGGTCGGGCAGGAGCTGGGGGCCTTCGTCGCCGCTGCTGTCGGACCCCTCGGCGCCCGCCGGGTCGTGGGTGGTGGAGGACAGCAGGGCCAGTGTGCACAGTCCGGGGTCGGCCGTGTCGCCCGGCCGCGGCGGGGTGCGTTCGGCGGCGCGCAGGAGCAGGCCCTCGGCCTGGATGACCTTGCTGCTGCCGGTGAGCGCGGTGGCGGCCAGCGCGGGGGCGGCCGTGTCCGCGTCGGACAGGACGGTGGTGGAGGCGTCCAGTGCCGCGGGGTCGATGCCCGGCATGGTGACGGCCGCGGCCTGGTCGAGCAGGGCTTCCAGATGCTGGCCGAGCTTGCGGTTGTAGAGCCGGATGACCAGGCGCAGACGCGGGTTGAGGCGGCGGGCGGTCAGGGCGGCGCGGATGTTGCGCTCGTCGTCGTCGTAGACGAGCGCGAGCGCCGCCGCCCGGTCGACGCCCGCCTCTTCGAGTACGTCGTCGGAGGGCTCCGGCGCCTCCATGATGCGGACCGGCTCGACCCCGGCGTTGGTGTCGCTGTCGCTGGTGGCGATCCCCGTGCCGGTGGTGAGGGTGCCGCCGCCGTTGCGGTTCATGGCCGACGACATCCGGCCGAACAGGGCCGCCGCCCGGCCCCGTTGGGTCAGCGGCAGCTCCGGGCGGTTCGCGTCGCGGCCCGGCGGGAGGAGGAGCGTGACCCGTTCTCCGTACACATAACGCAGCTCCACCGCGAGCCTGCGGGCCAGCGCGTCGTCGCCGCAGACGACCATGTGTCCGGCGGTCGTGGGGTGTTGGGGCTGCGGAGGCACGGGAAGTGGGGGCACGAAACCCAGCATGCCTTGCTCCGTCCCGATCGGTGAGGGGTGCCGGTGATCTTTGTGCGACGGTGCGTGTGGGGGTGGTGGGGTGCCTGGGGCTGATGGGGGCCCAGGAGGGTCCATGGGGGTCCATGCGGAGCCGATGGGGCGAGGGGGCCCGGATGTGGAGCCGGGACGGATGCGGGACCGTGGCCCGGACGAGGAGCTGCCGGTGCGGTACTGCGGACAGTGCCGCACCGGCCGGGTCGTCCCCGTCGCTCCCCCGTGCTTCCCCCGTACCCCCGTGCTTCCCCCGTGGTGCTGACCGGATCGTGTCACCCGCGGCCGGACCGCCGCACTGCTGGAGTCCGGCAATCTTCCCGTGCTCCCGGTGCCGGGCACCGGCACCGGCCCGAGTGCGTTAAGAAAGTGTCAATGAATTTTCAACTGTGGAGGAGTCGGCGTGGCCGAGCCGGAGATCCCCGAGGAGCTTCTGGGGGACTATGCCCGCATCCTGGGGGAAGTCGCCGTCACCGGCCGCCGTCTCACGCGTGAGGAGCTGGAGGACCGCCGCGCCCTGGGCCGCCGCGCCGCCGAGGCGGGGCATCAGCTCCGCGCCCTGGTGACGCTGCACCTGTCGGTGACCCGTACCGACTGGCCGCGTACCGCGCTCGTCCGCACCGAGGCGGGCACGGACTGTGTGCTGGCCGCGGTGGAACAGGCCGTCGACGCCTTCGCCGAGGGGTTCGAGCGGGCCCAGCGGCTCACGGTGCGCCGCGAGGAGGCGGCCCGCCGTGAGTTCATCGACGACCTGCTCTACGGGCGCAGCGATCTGGGCCGTCTCGCCGAACGGGCCACCCGCTTCGGGCTCCGGCTGTCCCGGGCCCACGCGGTCGCGGTGGCCACGGGCCCCGAGGCGTACACCGAGACCGATGCCGTGCCGCGCAGTGTGGAGGCGGCTCTGCTGGCCCGGTTCAGCGGCCGGAAGATCCTGCTGACGACGAAGGACGGGCGGCTGGTCTGCATCGCCCCCGGCAGCCAGCCGGACGTCCTGAGGTACTTCGCCAAGCAGGCCCACGCGGCGACGGACGGCGGCCAGGTCGCGGTCGGCCGCCCGCACCGGGGGCCGGGCGGCGTCGTCCACTCGTACGACGAAGCGCTCGAAGCCCTCGATCTGGCCGGCCGGATGGGGCTCGACGACCCCGTGCTGTACACCGCCGACCTGATGGTCTTTCCGGTCCTGACCCGGGACCGGCAGGCGATGGCCGATCTCGTCCGCAGCGAACTGGGGCCGCTCCAGGAGGCCAGGGGCGGTGCGGAGCCGCTGCTGAAGACCCTCTCCGTCTACTTCGACTCGGGCTGCGTCGCGGCCGAGGCCGCCCGGCGGCTGACGCTGAGCGTGCGGGCGCTGACCTACCGGCTGGAGCGCATCCACCAGCTGACCGGGTCCGACCCGTCCGACCCGATGCACCGCTACGCGCTCCAGACCGCGGTGATCGGGGCCCGGCTGCTGGACTGGCCCGCCAAGGAGCTCTGAGGCGGTGCCGTGGCGCGCGGGGGAGCGCCCCGGGTGAACGGCGGCTCCGTCCACCGCCGTTCACCCGGGGCGGGACCATCGCGCCGCCGGCCGCACCCAGTCGGATCCACTCCTGCCGGCCGCGGCCTGCGGGCTGCCGGGTCACACCCCCACGTCGCGCCGTTGCATGTCGTCCAGGGACTCCCGCCGCACCAGCAGCCGCGCCGTTCCCCCGTCGACGGAGACGACGGGCGGTCTGCCGACCAGGTTGTAGCCCGATGCCATCGACAGGTGGTACGCCCCGGCGGCGGGCACCGCCAGCAGGTCGCCGGGCCGGATGTCACCGGGCAGCTCCACCCCGTCGGCCAGGACGTCGCCGGCCTCGCAGTGCCGCCCCACGACGGTGACCACCCGGTCCGGGGAGGCGGAGGACCGGCCGACGAGGCGGGGCGCGTACCGCACTCCGTACAGCGCGGGCCTCGGGTTGTCGCTCATCCCTCCGTCGACGGCGACGAAGGTGGTGGTGCCGGTCCGCTTGACCGCGAGGACGCGGTAGACGGCGACCCCGGCGGGCCCGATCAGCGCCCGCCCCGGTTCGACGGTGAGCCGCGGCACGGGGAGGCCCGCCCGCGTGCAGCCGTCGACGAGTTCGGCGCGGACCCGGGCGGCGAGGGCCGGGACGTCGAGGGCGCGCTCGCCCGGCCGGTACGCGATGCCGTGCCCGCCGCCGATGTCGAGCTGTGGCAGGGCGGTGCCGTGCTGCTCGCGGACGCGGGCGAGCAGCCCCACCATGCGGCGCACGGCGGCGACATACGGTTTCACGGTGGTGATCTGCGATCCGATGTGACAGTGCAGGCCGACCAGTTCGAGGCGCGGCTGGCCCAGCACCCGGTCGATGGCGTGCTGCGCGGAGCCGTCGGTGAGGGACAGGCCGAACTTCTGGTCGTCGGTGCCGGTACGGACGGCCGCGTGCCCGCCCGCCGAGATGCCCGGGACGACCCGGATCATGACGGGCTGCCGGCTTCCCCGCGGCACGAGCGCCGCCAGCCGGGTGATCTCCGAGGTGCTGTCGACGACGATCCGGCCGACGCCGAGCCGTACGGCGGTCCGCAGGTCCTCCGGGCTCTTCGCGTTGCCGTGCAGGACGATCCGCTCGGCGGGGAACCCCGCGCCGACGGCGAGCAGCAGCTCACCGGCCGAGCAGACGTCGAGCCCCAGCCCCTCCTCCCGGACCCAGCGGACGACGGTCCGGCACAGGAAGGCCTTGGCGGCGTAGACGACGTCGGCCTCGTCCGGGGGGAACGCGGCGCGGTAGGTGCGGCAGCGTCGGCGCACCTCGCCCTCGTCGAGTACGTACAGCGGTGTCCCGAACCGGTCGGCGGCCTCGGTGAGCGAGACCCCGCCGACGGCGACGTCCCCGTCCGTGCCGGGGCGCGCGGAGGCGGGCCAGAGGCCGGCCGGAACCTCGGACACAGCGGTGCCCGGGGCGGCGTCGGGAGCGGTGTCCGGGGCCGGGGCGGTGTCGGTGGCCGGGGCGGCGCCCGGGGCCGGGGTGCGGACAACAGGAGTCGTGGTCATGGCGCGGGCCTCTCAGCAGCCGTGGCGGGCGAGGGCGACCGCGGCGATGGCGGGTGTACGGGTACCGGTGCACGGCGGCCATGACGCGGTCCGGGGCGCGGAGAGCTGCGGGTCGACGGTGAGCGCACCGACCCCCAGCGGGGCCGCGAGCGCGCGCAGGGCGGGCTCCGCGAGAAGGATCCACGGCTGCCCCGCGCCCAGGGTGGCTTCGAGCTGCGACACGGAGGTGAAGGCGACGGCCGTGCGGTCACCGAGGGGGGTACGGAAGAACCGTGCAATGAAGGAGGGCGAACAGCCTGGGAAGCCCGGCCGGACGGGGACGACGAGCGGTCCGGCCGGGACGGGTTCGAGAGGGTCGGGGTCCGACATGGTGTTCCTCCTGCGTGTGCGGGGCCGCTGCTGTCATCGGCCCGTCTGCCGAAGCTATGCCCAGGCGGGAGGGGGACGGATACGGCTTTGACGCGCACTTGACGCAAAACCCCACCCCGGTGACGCGATGCTGATGCGCGTACGGGGGTGGGGTCCGGGGACACGGGGTCCGGTGCCGGGGTCCGGTGCCGGGCGGGCGAAGAGGGTGGCCGGGGGCGCGCAGGGGGGGTGACACGCCCCCGGCCTGCCGGGCGCGGACCGGTGGTCGGTCGGTCCGTGGTCTTCCGGCGGTACTGGGGTGGGGCCGGGGTGCTGGGGTCCGGCCGTGGTGCCGCGGGGGCCGAGGCCCCGGGGGCTGCCCTCAGAGGTCGAACTCGTGCGGCGGGAGGCCCAGCGCGAAGCACGCGTCCCGCACGACGGCCTGCTCGGACTTGTCGAAGTCGCCGTCGGCGCCGCCGATGACGATGCCGATCTGGATGACGGCACGCGCCTCCGCGGGCTTCTTCTTCGCCTTGGCGATCTCCTGGAGCACGCTGACCTTGCCGAAGGCGAAGTCGGCGGTGAGCTTGTTCACGTAGTCGTTGAAGCGGCGCTGGAGGTCGTCCGCGGGGAAGTTCTGGAGTACGTCGTTGCTCGCGATCAGCGAGGCGACGCGCTGCCGCTCGGACGGGTCGATGGAACCGTCGGCGGCGGCGACCAGGGCGCACATGGCCATGCTGGCGTCACGGAACGCGCCGCTCTTCAGGTCGTTCTTCTTCGCCTCCAGCTGCGTCTGCATCGACGATGCGGATTCCTTGATCCGATCCCACAGGGCCATGACGTCTCCATACGTTGCGGTGCGTTTGCCGTGCATTGCTGTGCACTGCCGGAACCGAGTGGAACTCTACAGACGTGTAGAAGTTAGCAGGGGTGGCACCCCTGTCCCGCACGGGGGGCCGGTCCGCCCGGCCGGGGCCCGTCCGGCCGGGTCCCCCAGGTCGGGGTCCGCCCGGTCGCGGTCCGCCCGGTCGAGGGTCCGTCCGTCGCCCGGCCAACGCCGAACGCCCCGACCACGGGCGGCGTACGGCCCGGTCGAGGCGTTCTGCGGTGCTCTTGCGACGGTGTTCCGCGCGGACGGCCTTCAGTCGCGCGGGTCCCCCACCGGTTCGGGGGTGAGGTCGTCGTGCGAGGACGCCCGGACCTCGGCGGCGGGTGTGCCGGTGGTTGCGGCGGCGGGTCCGGCGGCGGCCTCTTCGGCCACGGGTACGGCCTTGGCCTCGGGACCCGTCACTGCGGCGGTACCGCTCGCGCCACCGCCGCTCTTCTTCTCCCCGTGCCCGCGCATGCTCTGGATCTTCGCCACGACGGGCTGGGTCCAGCGGGCGGTTAGCGGTCCGACGATGACGAGGATCAGGACGTACGCCGTGGCGATCGGCCCGATCCGCGGCTCGGTGGCCACGGCGAGACCGGCGATGACGATCGAGAACTCGCCGCGCGCCACGAGCGTGCCGCCCGCCCGCCAGCGCCCGCGCGAGGCGATTCCGGCCCGCCGGGCCGCGTACCAGCCGGTGAAGATCTTGGTCAGGACGGTGACGACGGCCAGCAGGGCGGCCGGAAGCAGCACCGGCGGGATCTCCGCCGGGTTCGTGGAGAGGCCGAAGAACACGAAGAACACCGCGGCGAACAGGTCGCGCAGCGGTGTCAGCAGCTTGCGCGCGCCCTCCGCGACCTCGCCCGAGAGCGCGATGCCGACGAGGAACGCCCCGACGGCCGCCGAGACCTGGAGCTCCTGGGCCACACCGGCCACCAGGACGGTGAGGCCGAGGACGACGAGGAGCAGCATCTCCGGGTTGTCGGAGGACACCGCCCGGCTGATGAGGCGTCCGTGGCGCAGCGCCAGATACAGGACGAAGCCGACCGTTCCGAGGGCGATGAGCAGGGCGACGCTGCCGCCCGCGAGGCCGGCCCCGGCCAGCATCGCGGTGAGCAGCGGGAGGTAGACGGCCATCGCGAGGTCCTCGATGACGAGGACGCCGAGGATGACGGGGGTCTCGCGGTTGCCGAGCCGTCCCAGGTCGGTCATCACCTTGGCGATCACGCCGGAGGAGGAGATCCAGGTGACCCCGGCGAGCGCGACGGCCCCGACCGGACCCCAGCCGAGGAGCAGAGCGGCGACGGCTCCGGGTGTCGCGTTGAGGAAGAAGTCGACGGCCCCGGACGGGTACTGCGTCTTGAGGCTGGTCACGAGTTCGGAGGCGCTGTATTCGAGCCCCAGCAGGAGCAGCAGCAGGATGACGCCGATCTCGGCGCCGACGGCGGTGAACTCCTCACTGGCGCCGAGCGGCAGCAGGCCGCCTTCACCGAACGCCAGCCCGGCGAGCAGATAGAGCGGGATCGGCGAGAGCCCTATGCGGCCGGCGAACCGGCCGATGATCCCCAGCCCGAGAATGACGGAGCCCAGCTCCACCAGTAGTGCGGTGGTGTCATGCACGGTCAGCCCTCCGCAATGATCTCGGAGAGCGTGTCGACGCCCTCACGCGTACCGACGACGACGAGCGTGTCCCCGATGGCCAGCCGGAAGTCCGGTCCCGGTGACGGGTGCGCGCTGTGTGTCCGCAGCACGGCGACGATGGACGCCCCGGTGCGGGTCCGCGCCCGTGTGTCGCCCAGCAGCCGCCCGCCGTAGGGGGACCGGGCGCCGAGCGGGATGTGCTCGGTGAGGAGGTCGATGCCCTCGGTCCGTACGGCGTCGATGGGGGCGGGATCGATGAGGTGGGCGAGCGCCGTCGCCTCCGCCGTCGTCAGGGGTACCGACAACTGGCATGAATCAGGGTCGTCCTGTTCGTAGAAGCCGATGAACCGCCGTCCGTCGTGGTGGACGACGACGGAGATGTGCTGTCCCGACTCGGTGGTGAAGTCGTACTGAGCACCGACTCCGGGCAGCGACGTGTGACGGGTTCCCATGACTTCCTCCCGAGGTGTGCGGCGGACGACGGCGCACTTGGTGATCTCTTTATCCGGTCATTACCTTATCCGGAGACTTCGGACGTCCCCCGGGCCGCTCGCGACGCCCCGGCCGCGTGTGTCCGGCCGGCCGCCGACACACCCGTGCCCGGCGGTGAGCGGTCGCCGCCGGGCACGGGTACTTGGGGACGGGGATCTGGTCAGTCGGTGATCTCGATCCTGCCGTTGGCCGGGGCCGGCGCCGGTGCGGCGGCCCCGGCCGTCTCCGCGCCCTGGGCGGGTACCTCGGCCTGACCGGCCGTGCGGCCCTTCAGGTTCTGGAGGAGGGCGGCGAAGTCGACGCCGGTGGTGGAGTTGAGGAGCTCCATGCCCTGGGCCACGTTGTCGGTCACCGTACGGGCCAGCTGGCTCGCGCCGTCCGTGGAGATCACGGTCAGCTTGTCGACGGCGCTCAGCGGCTCGGAGGCCTTGGCGACGACCTGGGGCAGGACCTCGACCAGCATCTGGAGCACGGCCGCGTCGCCGTACTGCGCGAACGCGTCGGCCTTCTTCTGCATGGCCTCGGCCTCTGCGGAGCCCTTGGCCGCGATGGCGGCGGCCTCGGCCTCACCCTCGATGCGCACGGCGTCGGCGAGGGCGGAACGGTGCAGCTTCTCGCCCTGACCGGTCAGACGTGAGCGCTCCGCGTCCGCCTCGGCCTCCTTGACCTGGGCGATACGACGGGCCTCGGCCTCCTGCTCCGCCTGGTAGCGGGCGGCGTCGGCGGGCTTGCGGACCTTGGTGTCGAGTTCGCGGTCGGTCAGGGCGGCCTGGCGCTCGGCCACCTTCTCCTGCTCCTGGAGGACTTCCTGCTGACGGGCGGCCTCGGCGAGCGGGCCCGCCGCGTTGGCCTTGGCGGCGGCGGCCTCCGTCTCGGCCTTGATCTCGGCCTGCTTCAGGTTGAAGGTCCGCTCGGCGATGGCGATCTCCTCGGCCGCCTTCAGCCGGGCCTGCTCCGAAGCGCGCCGGGCGATCGCCTCGGCGATGTCGGCCTCCTGCTTGGCGCGGGCGGCCTCGGGCCGGCCGAGGTCCTCCAGGTAGGAGCCCTCGGTGGTGATGTCCTGGATCTGGAAGGCGTCCAGGATGAGGCCCTGGCCGGAGAGGCTGGCCTCGGCCTCCTCCGCGACCTGTCCCGCGAACGCGGCGCGGTCGCGGATGATGTCCTCGACCGACATCCGGCCGACGATGGCGCGCAGCGCACCCGAGAGCACTTCCTGGGTGAAGCCGACGATGCCGTCCTGCTGCTGGAGGAAGCGCTGGGCGGCGGCCCGGATCGCGTCCTCGCTGCCGCCGACCTTGACGATCGCGACGCCTTCGAGGTTGGACTTCACCCCGCGCAGGGTGACGGCCCCGCGCACGGCGATCGGGATGTGGCGGCTGGAGAGGTCGAGCGTGAACTTCTGCTGCACGAACGGCACGACGAAGACGCCGCCGCCGACGACGACCTTCTGGCCGCTGTTGTCCGTGCTGGTGAGGCCGGTCACCGGGTCCGTCGACTTCTTGCCGCGGCGGCCGGTGATGATGAACGCCTCGCTGGGCCCGGCGACCTTGTAGCGCGTGATGACCACGAGGGCGAGCAGGACGAGGAGTACGACGATGCCGATGACGGCGATGACAACTGGGCTCATAAGAGGTGTCCCCCCTGCCTCCCGACGGGGGACGGCAGATCGTTTACAGACAGGTGCGAATGGTGGGCGGCCGGGTGCTGGTCGGCGTGGTCAGCGCTCGACCGGGCGGACCGCGACCGAGGTGGTCGACAGCGCCGCCTCCACCCAGATCTCGGCGCCCCGTTCGACGGGTGCGGCGCTCTTCGCCGCGTACTTCACGGTCTGACCCGCCAGCCGCAGCAGCACCTCGCCGTAGCCGTCGGCCGGGATGGCCGTGACGACGGATCCGGAGGTGCCGACGAGATCCTCGCCGCGCGGTGTCGCGGTGGTCTGATCCCGCATCAGCGTCTGGCTGAACTTCCAGGTCAGCCAGGCGGCGACGAGCCCGGCCAGGACTCCGGCGCCGGTGGCGACGACCGTCCCGCCACCGGTGGTGCCGAGCACGATCGCCCCGCCGAAGCCGAGCATCGAGAGGAATCCCGCGATCACCGGCAGCGAGAGGAGGCCGTCGAACAGGCCGTCCAGTACGCCGCCGAAGAGCCCTTCGAGGACTCCGTCGAAGATCAGGGAGAGCGCGAGAAGGATGATCCCCGCAATGCCGAGACCGAGAAACAAGGTCACGTGATCACTCCCCGATTTTCGATTTCCCCCGATTATTTTCCGTCGAACTGGCTGGATGATCCCATACACGAACGGATCGGGACACTGCCGGGACCCGGCAGTCTTTACGCGGCTTTGATGCCGGACAACTGGTCGGCCAGGGTGTCGAGCGACTGGAAGGTGGCTCCGAGCAGCGCCACGTGCTTCCAGCGCAGGATCCCGTCCGGCCCGATGAGGAAGACCGCGCGGCGGACTCCGATGCCCGGTGCGGCGACCCCGTAGGCCCTGGCGGTCTCCCGGCCCTCGTCGGCCAGCAGCGGCATGCGCAGCCCATGGGTCCGGGCGAACGACTCATGGCTGTCCACACCCTGTGGACTGATTCCCCAGACATCGGCGTCGAGCCCGTCGAAGGTCTCCAGGCCGGAGGAGTACGAGCAGAGCTGCTTGGTGCAGACCGCGGTGTTGTCGCCGGGGTAGAAGGCCAGCACGACGGCCCGGCCCCCGGCGGTGGAGAGACGGTAGTCGGCGCGTGCGAAGGACTCGCCCTCCAGGACTCCTCCCGGAAGGGTGAAGTCCGGTGCGGGGCTGCCGATTTGTGGTCCTGATGCCATGTCGTATCCCTTGTCGAAGGTACGCGGACGATGTCGTTCCCCGTACAGTGAACGGCACTTCCCGCTCAATGACACGTTCGCCCCGTCCGCGGTCCGCCCCGCACCGAATATGGGGTGAGCGGGCGGTGCGGCCCGCGCCCGGATCTGGAGGTACGCGTGGCGCAACGACCGCCGTCGGCAGCGGTGCTCATCCTTCACGGCGGCCATGAGACGGGCGTCGAAGCGCCCCCGCCCGGATTCCTGAACCTCCCCGCCCTGCGCATGCGGCCGTTCTCCCGGGCCGTCTCACGGGCCACCGGCGGCGGGAGCGGCGAGAGGGACCGGGGCGCCGGGGAAGAAGGGGACGCCCGCGGGGGCGAGGGGCGCGGGCCGGTCCTGGTGCGCCAGGTCAGATACGCCCATCGGGGCTGGAACGGCAACCGCGAGGACCCGCTCCATGACGCCGTGAGCGCCCTGGACGCGCTGCGGCGGGAGGCCGGTGACCTCCCGGTGGTTCTCCTCGGCCACTCCATGGGGGCCCGCGCGGCCCTCCGCGCCGCCGATCACTCCCTGGTCCGGGCCGTGGTCGGCCTCGCGCCGTGGTGCCCGCCGGGCGATCCGGTCACCCAGCTCGCGGGCCGTGACGTCGTCCTGCTGCACAGCACCCGGGACCGTGTCACGAGCCCCCAGGCCACCCAGTCGCTCACGGCCCGCGCCCGCCGCGCGGGCGCCCGTACGTGCATGATCACCGTCCGGGGCGGCGATCACGCGATGATCCGCCGGGCCCCGGCCTGGCACCACCTGACGACGGCGCTGGTCACCGGCCTGCTGGGCCTGGCGCCGCTCCCGGGCCCGGTCACGACGGCGCTGGGGCTGCCGCTGCACGCCGAGGCCACCGAGGGGACCCTCGACCTCGACACGCTCCGGGCGGGCCGTGCGCGCCCGGCCGCCGCGAGGCCCCGGCGCTGAGACCTGCCGCACCCCCGGACCCGGGACCAGCGGCCCCCCGGACCCCTGGCTCCCCGGCCCTCCGGATCACGGCCTGCGGGTGTAGTGGCCCAGGAACATGTCGACGCCGCTCGTGATCAGCCGGTCCGTCGCGGCGTCGTCGATCTCCGTGCCGTACGAGCCGAAGACCAGGTGCGGGAAGACCAGGAGCGCGTAGAGCTGGATGACCGCCGTCTCCAGGTCGGGGATGTCCAGGCGGCCCCGGTCCGCCAGGGTGCGCAGGGACTCGGCGACGGCCGGGTGGTGCCCCGCGGGGCCGTGGCCCTGCCAGGCGCCGGCCAGCTCGGGGAAGCGGTGCAGCTCGGCGGCGACGAGGTTGCGCAGGGCGGTGACGTCGGAGTCGCCGCGGACGGCGGCGACCCAGGTGCGGGCCACGTCGACGAGGGCCGGGCGGAGGTCATCGGCGTCGGCCAGTCCGGCGAGCGCCGCCGTGGACGTACCGCCGAGCGGCTCGTCCAGGGCGCCCGCGATGACGGCCGTGAACAGCGCTTCCTTGCTGCCGAAGTGGTTGTAGACCGTCACCTTCGACACACCCGCCTCGGCGGCGATGGTGTCCATGCCGACGCCGAACCCCTCGCGGAGGAAGGCGGTGCGGGCCGCGCTCACGATGGCCTGCCGCTTGGCCTCGGCGCGGGGGCCGCCGGGGGGCTGCTTCGCGTTCATGGGGTCAGGCTAACAGCGGAGTGAACTGAACAGTTGAGTTCATGTGTACCGAACTGTACAGTTCAGTTCATGAGTCCCCACGGAGCCGATCCACCCGTACCCGTCCACGCCCCCGTACCGGACCGTGCCCCTGCCGGTTCCCGGGAGGACCGTCCGCCCGACCGCCTCGATCCGCGCCGCTGGGTGCTGCTCGCGCTCGTCTGCGCCGGTCAGTTCATGCTGGTGCTCGATGTCACCGTGGTGAACGTCGCGCTGCCCGACATGGCCGCCGACCTGCACCTCGGCCGCACCACACTGACCTGGGTGGTCACCGCGTACACGCTCTGCCTCGGCGGGCTGATGCTGCTCGGCGGCCGGCTCACCGACGCGCTCGGTGCCCGGCGCACCCTGCTCGCCGGGCTGGCCGTCTTCACCGCGGCGTCGCTCGCCGCCGGTCTCGCCCAGAACGCCTCCGTGCTGATCGGCGGGCGGATCGCCCAGGGGGTGGGGGCGGCGCTGCTGTCCCCCGCCGCGCTGTCCCTGGTCACCACCACCTTCCGCGGCGAGGAGCGGAACAGGGCGCTGGGGGTGTGGGCGGCGATCGGCGGGACCGGTTCGGCGCTGGGCGTCCTGCTCGGCGGGGCGCTGACCGCCGGTCCGGGGTGGAGCTGGGTGTTCTTCGTCAATGTCCCGGTCGGACTGGTCCTGCTGGTCGCCGTGCCCCTGATCGTGCCGCCGGGTGTGCCGCGGGCCGGTGCCCGGCTCGATGTGCCCGGGGCGCTGCTGGTCACCGCCGGTACGGGTTCGCTGATCTACGGTCTGGTCAAGGCGGGGGACACGGGGTGGGGTTCGGCCGCCGCGCTGCTGCCGTTGCTCGGCGCGGTGTCGCTGTACGCGGGGTTCGCGCTGGTCGAGCGGGTGGCGAAGGCTCCCCTGATGGACCTGCGGATGTTCACCCGGCGGCCGGTCCTGGCGGGGGCGTTCCTGATGCTGATCGCCACGGGGCTGCTGATCTCGTACTTCTTCCTGGGCTCGGTGTACCTCCAGCATGTGCGGGGTCTGGGCCCGATGCGGACCGGGCTGGTCTTTCTGCCGGTGGCCGTCGCCGTGGGCATCGGCGCCCATCTGGGCTCCCGGCTCGTGGGGCGGATCGGCAGCCGGGCGACGGCCGTGGGCGGCATGGTGATCGCCGCAGCCGGTTCCGTACCGCTGACGGGGCTCGGCCAGGGCGGCAGCGTGTACGGGGCACTGCTGCCGGGGCTCGTCGTGGCCTCGCTCGGGATCGGGGCGGTGTTCGTCACCGCCACCACCACCGCGCTGGCGATGGTCGGGCATCACGAGGCGGGGCTCGCTTCCGGGGTCGTGAACACCTTCCACGAGATGGGCGGTTCGATCGGGGTGGCGGTCGTCTCGACGGTCGCGGCGGCCGGCATCGGGGCGGCACGTGTCGACGGGGGTGCGGCGGCCTCGTTCGGTGACGCGTTCACCGTCTGCGCCGTGGCGGCGGCTGCGAGCGCGCTGGTGGCGCTGGTGCTCGTACCGCGCGGGAAGCCGCAGTCGGCCGGCGGGCCGCACGTGCACTGAGGGCCGTGGCCGTGGCCGTGTCTGCGGCAGTGACTGCGGCTGCGGCAGTGATTGCGGCTGCGGCTGGGGCTGGGGATGCGGGACGGGAGGCGGCGGCCGACGATGAAAGACCGGTGGCCGACGACGGCAGGAGGCCCTCTTGCAGGCCGAACCGTACGACGACGACGTGCCGGTGCCCTTGGACCCCACGCCGCTCGCCGCCCTGTTCGGTGGCAGTGCGGCCGGGGTGGGCGTTCTCGACCCCGGACTGCGCTACCTCTACGTCAATCCGGCACTCGAACGGATCAACGGCCTCCCCGCCGCCGCCCATCTCGGCCGGACCCCCGCCGAACTGCTGCCGGAGCTGGGCGTGCACGGGGACCTGATGCACCGCGTGCTCGACGACGGGAGGCCCCGCGAGACCACCCTCAGCGGGCACACCTGGGCGGCCTCGCCGCTGGAGCGGCGGTACTGGCACTCCGCGTTCCACCGGCTGGAGAACGGCGGCCGGGTCCAGGGGCTGGTCGCGATCATCCTGGAGATCACCGACTACATGCGGCAGCAGGAGGAGCTGGAACACGCCCGGCGCCGGCTGGCCCTCCTGGACACCGCCGCCGTCAGCATCGGCACCACGCTGGACATGGACACCACCTGCCGCGAACTCGCCGGCTTCGTCGTCCCCGCACTGGCCGACATCGCCGCCGTGGAGGTCTTCCCGCCGGACATCGGGCACGAGGTGCGGCGCGCGGCCCCCGGGGTGCTGCGGCTGCGGCGGGCCGGGCTGGCGGCGGCGGGCGAACTCGCGGAACAGATGGAGCGGTTCGGGCACCTGGGGGAGTACATCGACTACAAGGAGGAGACGGGCGTGGCCCGTTGCCTGGCGACCGGTCAGCCGGTGGCCGAGAACCGGGACGACACCGGCGAGTTCCTCGGCGCGCTGCTGGTGGACGACTTCCGCGCCGCCTACCGTGCGCTCGGCCTGCGCGGGGCGGCAGCCGTGCCGCTCACGGCGCGCGGCCGTCCGCTGGGTGTCCTGAATCTGGTGCGGGCCGGGGACTCGCCCGCCTTCAGCGACGACGACCTCGTCGTCGCGCGGGAACTGGCGGACCGCGCCGCCGTCGACCTCGACCACGCCCGCCGTTACGCCCATGAGCACAGCGTCGCCCGGGAGCTCCAGCGTTCCCTGCTCTCCGAGCCCCGCGGCCCGCACTCCCATGTCGAGGTCGCCACCCGGTACCGGCCCGCCGAGCGCGGGGTCCTGGTGGGGGGCGACTGGTTCGACGTCGTACCGCTGCGGGACGGGCGCCATCTGAAGGCGATGGGCGATGTCATGGGCCACGGGGTGGAGGCGGCCGTCGCCATGAGCCAGTACCGCTCGCTGCTGCGGCTGCTGGCCGATGACGATCTGCCGCCGCACCTCATTCTGGAGCAGCTCGACGTGATGGTCGAACGGTCCGGCCTCGACCGGGCGGCGACGTGTCTGCTCGCGGTCGTCGACCGGATGGGCGGGAACTGCGAGGTGGCCAGCGCGGGCCATCTGCCGCCGGTGTTCATCGAGCCGGGGGCGGCCGGGGCGCGGGTGGTCCGGGTGCCGGTGGGGCCGCCGCTCGGCACCGGGTTCGGGGGGTACCGGACCGCATCGGTGCCGTGCGGGCCGGGCACGGTGCTGTTCATGTACACCGACGGTCTGGTGGAGCGCCGGGGCGAGGACATCGATGTGTCCGTGGGGCGCCTGGCCGGGCTGACGCTGCCGGTGAGCGGGCGGCTCGAAGACCTGCTGGACGATGTCCTGGACCGCTTCGGGGAGGGCGCGGAGGACGACATCGCGGTCCTCGCCTCGCGCATTCGGGAGGGTGCGCTGCCGGGCCGGTGAAGGGGCGTTGTCAGTGCCCGGTGCGAGGATGCGGGACATGGAAACCCGCACCGAGGAACGCACCGAAGCCCGGGCCGGGGCGCGCACCGACTCCCTCGCGGAGTCCCGTGCGGAGCCCCCGGCGGAAGCCGCTACCGCCCCCCTGCTCCTGGCCGACATCGAGGCCGCCATCCGCGCCAGTTGGGACGCCGGCACCACGACGCCGGCGCACCGGGACGCCTGGAGCCCGGACAACCCGGCCCGCGACCAGTGCGGGGTGACCGCCATGGTGGTCAACGACCTCCTCGGCGGTGAGCTGATCCGCGGCGAGGTGCACGTGGACGGCCGGCAGACGGACTTCCACTGGTGGAACCGGTTCGGGGCGGGGGTCGATATCGACCTCACCCGCGAGCAGTTCGGCCCGCACGAGACCGTCTCCGGCGGCACGGTGATCCCGAGGCCCGCCGAGTTCGTCCGGCTCCGCGAGGAGTACGAACTGCTCGCCCGCCGGGTGCGGGAGCGCCTCGGACTGGACTGAGGGGCAGCCGGGGTCAGCCCAGTTCCAGGCTGGTGATGCCGTACAACCCCGACCGGTCGATGACCGGCTCCGGTCCGGTGTACATACGGGCGGTGTCGAACGACGGCGTCAGGCCCAGCTGTTCCGCCAGCCGCATCGCCACGGGGTTGATGTCGGGGACGTCGATCGCCACGGGGGTGCCCGGCGCGGTGGCCGCGAGCGCGCTCACGAGCGCGGCGGCCACCTCCGGCGACGCGGCGTACAGCGGGCCGATGCGGGAGGCGGCCCGGCAGGGGCGGCGGACGGCCAGGCCCTGGAGTTCCCCGTCGCGTACGGCGGCCAGCGCGGCGTGCCCGGCGGTCGCGATCCAGGGCGCCAGGAAGCTGTCCCGGGCGGCCGGGAAGAACCGCCGGTCGTACGCGGCGAGTTGTCCGAAGGGCAGGGTGCGGGCATCGGTCAGGGTGACACCCGGCGGCGCGGGGATGTCCGTGGGCGGCACGCCCTCGTAGCGCGCGTTGCTCCAGCAGGAACGGAAGCCGGACCTGCGGTAGTTGTCCTGCTGGGCCGGTACGCCGTCCAGCCCGACCGTGCGCCCGGAGAGACGGGCCATCCCGGCCCGCCAGACCTGGATCCCGTAGCCCTGTCCCCGCAGCGGGGGACGGGTCAGATACATGCCCAGGAAGCCGAAGCCGTCGCCGTAGCGCACGACCGAGACGGAGGAGACGGGCGCGCCGTCGAGGCGTCCGGTCAGGAAGCCGCAGGGGTCCGCGGCGAAGAAGGTCCCGCTGTCGGTGAGCCCCGGGTTCCAGCCCTCGTCATGGGCCCACGCGGCCAGGGTCGTCATGTCGTCGGCGCTCGCGGTGGTGATCTCGAAAGTCGGCACGGACCAGACGTACCCCGTCCGGGAGCCGTTCAGCGCTCGTGCCGACGGCCCGTCCGGAGGGGGTACGGACAGGGGGCCCGGTCAGCCGAAGGCGTAGGCCGCGGCGGTGGCCGCGCCCAGTGCCGCGCCCGCCACGACCTGCGCGACCGAGTGGTACCGCAGGGCCACCCGGGACCAGCACACGGCCGCGGTCAGCGGGCCGGCCGCCAGCCACCACGGGGAGTGCACCGCGGCGAGCAGGGCGACCACCGCCGAGGCGACCGCGGCGTCCACCGAGATCTTCCAGACGGTGTTGACGGTCAGCAGGACGACCGTCATCACCCACAGGGCGAGCATCGCGAGGAGGATCCCCGTGGGCGCGTGCCCCAGCACCATCACCAGGGAGCCGGCGCCGATGGAGCCGAGGATGACGAAGAAGATCGGGGCGCGTTTGGTGCGGTCGACGACATGGCGGTCGCCCCAGGTGCCCCGCTTGCGCTCCCATTCGATGTAGCCCGCGGGGACGATCCCGGCGCAGAGCGCGCCGAGGAAGCCCCAGAGCAGTCCGGTCCAGTCGCCCGCGGCGGCCAGCCCGACGCCGAGCATGCCGGCCAGCAGGGTGTTGCGGGGCTGGAGCGCGTCGGTGACGGCGCGGGCCGCGGAGGCCGAGGCGGTCGCCGGGGGCGGCGGGGCGACGGGGTCCGGCGGGGTGCCGGTGGGGTCCGAGGGGGCCGTCGCCCGCGTTCCGGCACTGTTCCCGGTGGTGCTGTTCATGCTGTCCTCGCTGCCTTTCCCTGCTCCGGTGCGGATTTCGCCGATACTCCCGCGGACGGCAGGAGCCTGCGGACACGTGCTTCGGTGACCGTCCGGCAGGCGTCGGCGACCCGCACCAGCCGGGCCACCTCGCCGTCCTGGTCGGTGGCCGTCTCCCCGTCCTGCCCGGCGGTGTGCTGGGCCGCCACCGCCGCGGCGGGCCCGGCGGGCGCCCCGGACGCCTTGGCGGCGAGCGCGGCCCTGATCCAGTAGGCGTCGGTCAGCGGGCCCGTCCGGCGCGGGTCCCGGGTGTCCTCGGCCGCCGCCCGCGCGGCGGCCGGGAGCAGACCGTCGGGCACGTAGTGCCGCAACTTCTCTACCGCGTCCGCGATATCGGCGGCCCACCGGTCGATCCGGAGGTCCGCGGGGGTGTCGAACCGGGTCAGCTCACGGGCCAGCGACCGGGGCGGGTCGAAGGGCTGGTCGGGGAAGGCGGCCATCAACTCGTACCAGAGCGCGTGCAGTTTCACCTGGGCCCGCCACAGCTTCGCCCGGTGCGCGCCCTTGCTGAAGGCCGGGATCGAGGCGCCGACCGCGAAGAACGCGAACAGCACCAGCTGCGCCGCCTCGGTGATCTGGTCGAACCGCAGGGCGAAGTCCTCGCCCGGCCGGTCCACCACGCTGACCCACAGGAACAGGGTCCGGCTGACGGTGTAGCCGACGCCGATGAACATCGCGAAGGTCATCATCCCCAGGCCCACACGGAGATGGCGCAGCCGCGCGTCGGCGGTGGCCAGGGCCCACTGGTACGCGCACACGGCGGAGGCGGCACCCAGGTAGAGGTAGAAGACGCTCATGTAGAGCGTGGCTCCCCACTGTCCCGCGTGGTCGGAGACGAAGCGGTCCGAGGGTACGGAGCGGTCGACGACGGTGAAGAAGAGCACGGTCAGCAGGATCAGTGTCGCCACGGACGCCTTGGCCGCGATCTGCTGGACGAGGCGGGCGAACCGGACGTGCCGGGGGACGCCGTCCGCGTCGGGGTAGCGGCCGTAGATGGCGACGATGTAGCTGAGGATGGCCAGAATCGCGATGGTCGCCGTGTAGTGCTTGATGAGTACGGCGAGGTCGGTCACGGCGCTGTTGTTGAGGCCGATGCGGACGGCCCGGGTCTTGGTCCACAGGGCGACGGCGAATCCGGCGTAGCAGCCCCACAGGGCCCGTCGGCGTTTGTCTTCCTCGTCGCCCCACAGGGCCGCGGGCATGCGCCACAGGGCAACGGCCGTCATCAGGCCGGCTATCAGGTAGCCGGCGAGATCGAGGGGGGTCACGGCGGTCTTCGTTCCTCGGGGTCGGGGGTGGGTTTCGGGGCGGTGCCCAGGGCACGAGGGCCGGGCACGAGGGGCCGGGCGTGGGGGGTCTCGCGCGGGGATCACGGACGTCAGGCGGCGATGGCACGTGTCACTGGTGTCAGGGATGCGGTGTCATGTGCCGTCCGGGCGTCGGAACAGGCCGCGGCGGCGGTGCGCCACGGGGCGGGACAGGGAGTTGGCCAGCCGCCCCACCATGTCATCGGTGGTCATGTCCCTGGCCATCCGGGGGATCAGCGAGGCACCGAATTCGGCCATGCGCTCGTCATGGGTGTCGTACTGGGCACGGGCCTGGACCGTGCTGCCGTCCGCCCCGAACGCGTCGGCGACCGCGGGCGAGACCATCCGGGCGATCAGCGAGGTGTCGAAGACCGGGAGAAGCGTGCGGAGCTGGTCCGCGGAGAGCGTGGTTCCGTGGTCGAACCACTCGTGGCACAGCTCGTGCAGGATGACGTGCTGGGTCTGGTACGCGGACGGCCGCCGCCGGTAGAGCACGAAGCTGGTGTCGCCCGCCTTCAGGCGCAGTCCGCAGGCGGCGTTGACACGTGCCAGACGGTCCGGCATCTCGTGCAGACGGATGCTTCGGCCGCGCGCCGCCTCCATGTTCGCCACCAGCTGCGGCAGGGAGAAGGGGACCGGGATGGGCAGGTCGGCCAGCCCCGACTCGCACTCCTTGCGCAGCTCGCGCAGAGACATGGCGCTCCCGCCGCCTACGCTGCGGGGCCGGGACCGGGACCGCCGGTGCCGGCACCGGTATCCCCGTGGCCGGGGGCCGTGTCCCGGCTCCTGGTGGCGTCCTCCAGCAGGGACAGCGCGAACTGCAGCAGCTCCGGGGAGAGCCCGTCGTCGCCGATCCCCCGTCCCGCCAGCCCGCTGATCTCCCCCGTACGCCGCTTGGCGAGGAACTGCAGCCCGGCCACGACGTCGTCGACGACGTCGGACTCCTCCTTGAAGAAGTGCCAGTCCACGCCGAACCCCAGGCCGAGCGCCTTGAGGATCTCCTCGGAGGGCTGGGTGACCTTGCCGGCGAGGATGTTGGAGAAGTAGCTGTGCGAGAGCGACCCGCCGCGCTCCTTGACCAGCTCCGCGAAGACCCGGCCCGAGATCTTCTGGCCGGGGAAGGTCTTCTCGATCATGTATTCGACCTTCTGGCGCAATGACTTCAGTTCCGGCGTGCGCTCTTCACCGTTGTCCATTGCCATCCGGGCCCCCACGATCACGTCCGCCGCAGGGCGCTCGGTCGTGCGCCGCGCGGTGTTCGATTCGGTCAACGGGCTCGTACTGTAACCAACCCCGACAGGGATCCCGCAGCGTGGGTGACGAAGCGGACCAATCCACTCCGGAGCCGGAAGTGAGCTTGCGCAAACACTCTACGTCACTGTTAACTCGAAAAAACATGGGCAGGGGACCACGAGGGGAGTCCCTTGCCCATGATTCTTCGGGGGTGTCGGCGCACATGCGCGGCGAGTGCGGCGCGGCGCCCCGGTGACGCGCGCTCCCTCTCCGGGAAGCGCGTCGGCGCGGGATATCCGGATTCTTGAACTCCGTTTGTTCCGGCCGGACATGGGTGTAGCCCTTCACGACGGGGGATGCGTGAAGGGCTACGCGTGCATTATGACCCTTACTTCACCTGGCGACAACTGACCGGTCGGTCAGCTGTGTTGAACCGGCCTCCGCCCGTCCCGCCCCCGGCGCGGGAAATCTGTTCCGGCCGCGATAGACATGGCGTTCTCGTACGATTAGGGTTTCTTGTGCGGTCAAGCTAAAACAGTGGTACGCGGCAGTGGGACACCCTGGAGGCGTACGACGCCGGGGCCCCTGTCATGTGCGGCAGAACATGTGTGACAGAAGAGGTGCAGATGCCCCCGGAAACCCCCTCGCACGCCACCGATCGGCTCGATGACGACGACTACCCCGCGTACACCATGGGGCGCGCCGCGGAGATGATCGGTGCGACACCGGGTTTCCTGCGGGCGATCGGCGAGGCCCGCCTGATCACCCCGCTGCGTTCCGAGGGCGGCCACCGCCGCTACTCCCGCTACCAGCTGCGCATCGCCGCCCGCGCCCGTGAGCTGGTCGACGCCGGGACGCCGATCGAGGCCGCCTGCCGCATCGTCATCCTGGAGGACCAGCTCGAAGAGGCGCTGCGCCTCAACGCGGAGCTGCGGCGGCCGGCCGGCTCCTGAACATATCTGCATTCGCGAGCACAGGATTTTGTGCAATGCGCGGGGAGGGTTTATGTTCCGCGCGGCGGAGTGATATTACGTACAGCCCTCTTCCCCTCGCATCGTGCTACGGTTGATCTCAGTTGCAGTTGTGGTTCCCAAAAACTTCAAGTGCTCTCGCCGGTTCTGTACCGGTGGGTGCGCTTTTGTATTTCCGGTGCTTTCCGGACGGGGTAATCATCGCGGCGACGTGGGGCTCGCACAGTGTGGGCCCACGGGCACTGCCCCGAAGGAGATATGACATGGCTACTGGCACCGTGAAGTGGTTCAACGCGGAAAAGGGCTTCGGATTCATCGAGCAGGACGGCGGCGGCGCCGACGTCTTCGCCCACTACTCGAACATCGCCGCCCAGGGCTTCCGTGAGCTCCAGGAAGGCCAGAAGGTGAACTTCGACGTCACGCAGGGCCAGAAGGGCCCGCAGGCCGAGAACATCACCCCCGCCTGATCACTCAGGTTGTACTGCGCAGCTGGGGCCCGCACCTTGGGGTGCGGGCCCCGGCTCGTTGTCGTTTCCGGGGTACGCCTGGCGCGTCCCCGGCCGAAGCCATGTCCGGTGCGGTGATTCCCGGCGGCAGGGCTTCGTTTTCTTTTGTCATTTCATCGGCTCGTTCTTGCGATTCTGGGTGCTCTTTTCGGGCTCCCGCACAAAAAGAATCCCTCGATACGTGCCCCACATCGAGGAAAGGTTCTGCATGAACCGCGAACGTGCACCCCGCACGAACGACCGATATTCCCGGACCCGCTCGGGCGGATCCACCGGCAGCCGCACGGGAGGTGCGCCCAGGTACTCCGGCGGCGCGCCGCAGCGTTCCGGCGGCGGACCGAAGCGTTCCGGTGGTTATGGCCGCCGGCCCGCCGCGAAGCAGGGGGAATTCGCCCTGCCGGTCACCATCACCCCGGCGCTGCCCGCCGCGGCAGCCTTCGACGAGCTGGACATGCCGGCCGCGCTCAAGGCGGCGCTCGTCGCCGAGGGCATGACGGTCCCGTTCCCCATCCAGGCGGCCACCCTGCCGAACTCGCTGGCCGGCCGGGACGTCCTGGGCCGCGGCCGGACCGGATCGGGCAAGACGCTCGCCTTCGGCCTGGCCCTGCTGGCCCGTACCGAGGGCCGGCGTGCCGACGCCCGCCGCCCGCTGGCGCTGGTCCTCGTCCCCACCCGGGAACTGGCCCAGCAGGTCACCGACGCGCTGACCCCGTACGCCCGCTCGCTCAAGCTGCGCCTCGCCACCGTCGTCGGCGGCATGTCGATCGGCCGGCAGGCCAGCGCGCTGCGCGGCGGCGCGGAAGTCGTGGTCGCCACCCCGGGGCGGCTCAAGGACCTCATCGAGCGCGGTGACTGCCGGCTGGACCGGGTCACGATCACCGTTCTCGACGAGGCCGACCAGATGGCCGACATGGGCTTCATGCCCCAGGTCACCGAGCTGCTCGACCAGGTGAATCCGGAGGGGCAGCGGATGCTCTTCTCGGCCACGCTCGACCGCAACGTCGACCTCCTGGTCCGCCGCTACCTGCACGACCCGGTCGTCCACTCCGTGGACCCCGCGGCCGGGGCCGTGACGACGATGGAGCACCACGTGCTCTACGTCCAGGGCTCCGACAAGTACGCCACGACCACGGAGATCGCGGCCCGCGACGGCCGCGTCATCATGTTCCTGGACACCAAGCACGCCGTGGACAAGCTGACCGACCACCTGCTGCACAGCGGTGTCCGGGCGGCCGCGCTGCACGGCGGCAAGTCGCAGCCGCAGCGCACCCGCACCCTGGAGCGGTTCAAGACCGGGCACGTCACGGTCCTGGTCGCCACGAACGTCGCCGCCCGCGGAATCCACGTCGACAACCTCGACCTCGTCGTGAACGTCGACCCGCCCAGCGACCACAAGGACTACCTGCACCGCGGCGGCCGTACCGCCCGCGCCGGGGAGTCGGGCAGCGTCGTCACGCTCGTCCTGCCGAACCAGCGCCGCGACATGACGCGCCTGATGGCCGATGCCGGGATCACCCCGCAGGTGGCCCAGGTCCGCTCCGGTGAGGCCGAGCTGAGCCGGATCACGGGTGCGCAGGCGCCCTCGGGTGTCCCCGTCGTCATCACCGCACCGCCGAAGGAGCGCTCCAGGAGCGGCGGCGGCGCGTTCATGGGCCGCGGCACCAAGCGCGGCGGCGGCGCCCCCTCGCGGGGACGCCGTCCGGGCCAGCCCACCCCGGAGGCGCGGGCCGCCGCCGCGCAGCGCCGGAACAACCGCGCCGCGTAGCGGGCGGGGCCGCGCGGGCGGCCGGGCGAGGGCGCGGCCGGTACGGGACCGGGCCGGCGGGGACGGGCGGGACCCGGCCGTTCCCGCCGATGGCTTCCTGCCATCGGGTGCGATGGGTTTCGTACCGCTGCCTTCTCCTGGCAGTCTCGTACCGGCAGTCTCGTACCGGCAGTCTCGTACCGGCAGTCTCGTACCGGCGGTCCCGTACCGGCAGTCCCGTACCGGCGGTTCCCCGCCGTTGGCAGCCCCGCCGGCAGTTCCCTCTGGCAGTTCCCCTGGCAGTTCCCCCGTCCGGTTTCTCTCGACCCGACCCTGTTGAGGCACCATGCGCTGTGTCATCGCCCGCTTCCCCTTCGATCTGTTCAAGAACGAAGTGGAGGATTCGATGAAGGGCATCAAGCCCGAACCCGTCACCGGAGACGCCGTCGTCATCAGCCGCCGCGTCTACCCCGTCAAGCAGGTCGGGGAAGTGATCACCCGGCAGGACCGCCGTGACTTCACCGCCGCCGAGGTGACCAGGGCGCTGACCCGCCTCGGATTCACCTGCCGTACGGCCCAGGCGGCCGTGCCCGCACCCGCGCTCACCCCGCTGGAAGCGGCGTCCGCGATGCTCGGGACGCCGGCGCCCGCACCGGAGCCGCTGCTTCCCCTCCCGGAGCCGCAGCCCGCGCCGGGACTCGGCCAGATGTGAGTCCGGCCGGGTCCTCCCGGCCGCTGTACGTACGGGCCCCGCGGGCCGGACCGGCCATCGGGCCACCGGCCGGCGGGGCCCGTCCGGCTGCCGGGGCCCGCCGACAGCCGGACGCGGCGGCGACGGCGGAGGGGGCTCACACCGGCGAGGGACGTCGTGTAACAAGTGCACCGCCGAACGGGTGGGGCCGCGGGTGTCGCCTCCGCCGGACGGGGGAGGATCGGCGGCATGAAGACCAAGCTCACCGCGCTCGGCGTGACCGTTCTCGCCGCCGTGCTGCCCGCCGCCGGGACCGCGTACGCCGACGAGACCCACACGAACGCGCACAATGGTCCTCAGGTGGCGTTGATCTCCACCGGCCAGATCGACGATCCGCTGGAGGACGTCCTGGAGCACGCGGCGGTGCTCGGCACCACGAGCGTCGTCGACTGAGACCGCGGGGCGGACGTCAGCCGGCCGTCCTGGCGCGCCTCTGCCGCGCCCAGTTCATCCTCGGCTCCACCACGGGCCGCAGCACCCGGCGGACGGGCGGGGTGCACAGGAGGGTCACCGCCGCAGCGCCGCCGACGGTCACCGCGACCGTACCCAGGGGGGTCGAGAGAAACGGTTCGTCGTAGAGGCCCCGGTAGAGCGCGGTGCGGATGACGAAGCCGTGCAGCAGATAGCCGTAGAGGGTGCATGCCCCGAGCGCGCTCATCCAGGTCCGGCGGTTCGGCACCCAGGCGAGGAAGCACGCGCCGAGCACCACGGCACAGCCGAACAGGATCAGCGTCGCCAGCGGCCCCGCCCACGCGGGCGATCCGAGTTCCTGCGCGCTGTACTGCCGGTAGAACCAGAGCGTCGACACCCGCGGCACCGCCCAGTACGCCGCGAGCAGGGCGAGCGCGAACACCGGGACGGACAGGACGCGCACCCGGGTGCCGCGCACGAGGTCGAAGTGGTGGGGCCGCAGCCGCAGGCCGAGCACGTAGAAAGGCAGGAACTGGAGCATGCGCTGCACCTGCATCCCCTGGTCGATGCCCACGGACATCGAGGCCAGAGCCGCTACCCCCAGGGCCACGGCCACCGGAGCGCGGACGGCCTGCCAGAGCGGTGTGGACAGGCGCCAGAAGAACAGGGCGGGCAGGAACCACAGCAGCCAGTAGGGGGCGAACAGCGACGGGAACACCGACACGGCGGGGTCGCCCACGGCGCGGTGGAAGTACGCGAAGACGATGTCGAAGACGGCGTACGGGACGAGGATCCCGGTGACCAGCTTCCACACCCGCTCGGGCCGCAGCTCGAAGCCGCGGGAGAAGTAGCCCGCGATCATGATGAACACCGGCATGTGGAAGGTGTAGACGAAGGTGTACGCCGTCTCCACCAGCCGGCCGCTGTCCGGCAGCGGCTCCCAGGCATGGCCCATCGCCACCAGCACGATGGCCAGGTACTTCGCGTTGTCGAAGAAGTGGTCGCGCCCGTCCGTACGTCCGCCCGCGGCCCCCGTACCGGGAGCGGCGGAGCGCGGCGGCTCGGGGGCCGGTGAGGTCTGCGAGGTCAGGGAGGGCACGCCGACACCCTAAGGGGCGGCCCGTGATCCCCGGCGGGTGCGGGAGAGCCTTCAGGGGCCGTCCCGGGCCCCTTCCCCTTTCCCCTCCGCCTCCAGGTGCGGCAGGATCCGGTCCAGCGGGCGCGGGGTCCACCAGGCGGCCCGGCCCAGCAGGGTCATCACGGCGGGCACCAGCAGCAGCCGGACGACGGTGGCGTCGATCAGCACGCTGGCGGCCAGGCCGAGGCCGAGCATCTTCACCACGATGTTGTCGCTGATGACGAACGCCGCGAAGACGCTGACCATGATGAGCGCCGCGCAGGTGATGACGCGGGCGGTGATCTCCAGCGCGTGCGCCACGCTCGCCCTGGGGTCCCCGGTGCGCAGCCACGCCTCGTGGATGCGGGAGAGCAGGAAGATCTCGTAGTCCATGCTGAGCCCGAAGACGATGGCGAACATCATCATCGGTACGTAGCTCTCGATCGGGACGTCCCCCGAGACCCCCAGCGCCGGGCCGCCCCAGCCCCACTGGAAGACGGCCACCACGACCCCGTACGAGGCCGCGATCGACAGGACGTTCAGCACGGCGGCCTTGACGGCGACGAGCAGTCCGCGGAACACGACGAGGATGACGAGGAAGGCGAGGGCGACGACGACCGCGATGATCAGGGGCAGCCTGCTGGAGACGATGTCCAGGAAGTCGACCTGGGCGGCGGTCGTGCCGGTCACATAGGTGCTCGCGCCGGTGCCGGAGACGGCCTGCGGGAGGACGTCGTCGGTCAGCCGGTTCACCAGGCCGGTGGTGCGCGCGTCCTGCGGGGCGGCGACCGAGTACGCGGTGCCGGTCAGCACGTCGCCGTCCGAGGTGGCGGTGAGCGGGGTGATCACGGCGGCGTCCGGTACCCCGGTGAGCGCCTTCTGGGCCTGGTCCGCCAGCGCGGAGCGGTCGGACTGCGGGACCTGGCTCTGGTCGATCACCAGCGTCAGCGGACCGTTCGAACCGGGGCCGAAGGCGGTGGACATCAGGTCGAAGGCGCGCCGGTCGGTGAAGGACTTCGGGTCGGCGCCGTCCCCGATGTGGCCGAGCTGGATGAAGAAGACCGGGAAGGCGAGGACGGCCAGGACGACCACGCCGCCGCCCAGGAACCACCACGGGCGCCGCTCCACCCGCTGCGCGTACCGGTGCCAGCCGCCGTGCGCCTCCTCGCCGGGTGCCGCGTCGGTCTCCGCGACGGGGGTCCGCACCCGCAGCCGGTCGATGTGCCGCCCGATCAGCCCCAGGATGGCCGGCACCAGGGTGAGCGCGCCGATCACGGCGGTGACCACGGTGACCGCCGCGGCGACGCCGAGCTTGCCGATGAAGCCGATGCCGGAGACCCACAGCCCGGACAGGGCGATGATCACCGTGCAGCCGGAGAGCAGGACGGCCCGGCCACTGGTGGCGGCGGCGTTCCCGGCGGCGGTCACCGGGTCCTCGCCGTCGATGAGGTTCTGCCGGTGCCGGGTGACGAGGAACAGCGCGTAGTCGATGCCGACGCCGATGCCGATCATCGTGGCGAGCGTCGGCGAGACGGTGGCGAAGGTGGCCGTGGCGGCCAGCAGCCCCAGCAGGGCCAGCCCGCACAGGGCGCAGACCAGCGCGGTCACCAGCGGGAGCACGGCGGCGAGCAGACTTCCGAAGCCGATCAGGAGCACCAGGATCGCCACGCCGAAGCCGATGGCCTCGCTGGTGCGGTCGTCGGCCTCGGGCCGGGCCAGTTCGCCGAGCGGCCCGCCGTACTCCACCTCGACGCCCGCGGCCCGCAGCGGCTGGACGGCGTCGTCGACCCCGTCCAGGTACGAGGGGCCGAGGGTGGACGGCTGCACGCTGAACCGGACGGTGATGTACGCCGTCCTTCCGTCGGTGGAGAGCGGCCCGGTGTTCGGTGTGCCGGTGGGCGGTGGGGGCGGCGTCGAGCCGGACGGCGGGAGCGGATTCTCGGCCGAGAGCACGTCGGGGAGCTTCTGGAGGTCGGCGACGGCCGTGGAGACCTGGTCGCCGACCTCGCTGAGCGCCTTGGTCCCGTCGTGCAGCACCACCTGGCTGCTGTAGCCGCCGGCGCTGGGCGCGTGCGCCCTGAGCACGTCGAGGCCGTCCTGCGACTGGGTTCCGGGGAGCGAGAAGTCGTCGGAGTAGTCACCGCCGTACGCGTGCTGGAGGACCTGGAGCCCGGCGAGGGCGGCCAGCCACAGCATGAGGACGATCACGAAGTGCCGGGCGCACCATTCGCCGGTCCGCCGCAGTAGGCCGGTGCGGCGGTGGGCGGAGGGGCCCGGCGCCCGGGGGCCGGGGGCCTGTGTCGACGGCATGGAGGGGGCTCCCGCTCCCGGAGAGGGGCACCTCGCGCGGTGCCTTCGGACACTCCGTATTCAAGGCGGGCTGCCGGGATCCGGCACCCCGGTGCGGGGGAACGGGTGACGGGCGCCGGGCGGGGCCGCGGGGACGCGCCGCTCCGACGGGTACTTCGACGCGAACCCCGACGGGAACCCTGACGGGTTAGCACCACTCCGGGTGTCGGGCCTGCCGCATGGGAAACGGAGGAATCGTCAACAACCCTTGCCGCATGACGACTTGTACGCGAAAGACGCTCCTGCTGGCTCTCTCCGCCACCGCCGTCGCCTCGGCGCTGACCGCTTCCGTCACTCCGGTGGCCCACGCCGGGCCCCGGTCCTCCCCGTCCTCCTCCCCGCCCTCCCTCGTCTGGCACGGGTGCGAGCTGCCCGACGGTACGACCGGAGCCGAGGGGCAGCAGTGCGCGGAGCTGCCCGTGCCGCTGGACTACCGGGACCCGGACGGCCGTACGCTCACCGTCGCCGTGACCCGGCTGCGCAGCGACCGGCCGCAGGCGCGGCGCGGGACACTGCTCGTGATCGCCGGCGGGCCGGGCGGGTCGGGCGTGGAGCGTCTCGCGCGGAAGGGGGAGGCGTTGCGGGCGGCCACGGAAGGGGCGTACGACCTGGTGAGCCTGGATCCGCGCGGTGTCGGGGGCAGCACCCGGGCCGGCTGCGGAACCGCGGACGCGGACCGCCAGTTGGTGACCCTGCGGGCCTGGCCGGGGGCGGACGGCGACATCACGGCGAACGTCGACCGGTCCCGGCGCGTCGCCGAGGCCTGTGCCCGCAACGGGGGTGAGGTCCTGCGCTCCTTCTCCACGCGGAACGAGGTCCGCGACATCGACCGGTTCCGGCAGGCGCTGGGCGAGGAGAAACTGTCGGCCTGGGGCAGCTCGTACGGGACCTATGTCGGCGCGGTCTACGCCCAGAAGTACCCGCGCCGCACGGACCGTTGGGTCCTGGACAGCAACGGTGACCCGGATCCGGCGCGGGTCGAGCACGGCTGGATGCGGAACATGGCCGTGGGCGCCGCCGACCGCTTCCCGGACTTCGCGGCCTGGGCCTCGGACCCGGCCCGCGAGCAGCAGGGCCTGCGGCTGGCCGAACGGGCCGAGGACGTACAGCCGTTGGTCCTCTCGCTGGCCCGGCAGCTGGACCGGGAGCCGAGGGAGTCGGATGTGCCCGGCCTCCCGCTGACCGGCAACCGGCTGCGGCAGGCGGTTCAGAGCGCCCTGTTCGGCGACGGCGCCTTCGCTCCGCTGGCCGGGATGATCGGGGCGGCGCTCGACCCGCAGGGGAGCCCGGTCCTGACGCCGGACCTGGTCCAGGTGGTCCCGGACGAGGACGCGGCGGTGATGGTCGCGGTGATCTGCAACGACGTGCGCTGGCCGGGGTCCGTCGCGGGGTACCGGCGGGCGGTGGCCGAGGACCGGCAGAGCTACCCGCTGACGGCCGGGATGCCCGCGAACATCACACCGTGCGCGTTCTGGAAGGACGATCCGGCCGACCGCCCCACCCGGATCACCGACGAGGGCCCGTCCAACATCCTGATGATCCAGAGCCTGCGCGACCCCGCCACCCCGTACAGCGGCGCCCTGAAGATGCGCGGCGCGCTCGGGGAACGGGCCAGGATGGTCACGGTCGGCCAGGGCGGGCACGGCATGTACCTGGGCGGCGGGAACGCGTGCGGGGACCGTACGGTCAGCGCATTCCTCGTCACCGGGCGGCGCCCGGCCCAGGACACGCACTGCGCGAACTGAACCGGACGGGGCGGGACCCGGTCGGACGGGGTCTTCGGGACCTGACCGGGCCGGACGGGGCCGTCGGGACCTGACCGGACTGGACGTTGGCGGGGCGAGGTGGGGTGGCAATCGGGTGATTCGGGATGTTTTCTTGCTATACACGAGCGATGGAGCACCCCGGGACTCTCATCCTGATCATGGCCATGGCGGTCCTCGCGCCGCTGCTCTCCTACGCGGTCGGGCGCCGGCTCGCCGTCCCCATGGTCATCTTCGAGATCACGCTGGGCATCGTCATCGGACCCGATGTGCTCGGCTGGGCCCATCACGACGCGGTCATCGACGCGCTCTCCGACCTGGGCCTGTCCATGCTGATCTTCCTGGCCGGGTACGAGATCCAGTTCGGCACCGTCCGCGGTGACACCCTGCGGCGCTCGGGGTGGGCGTGGGTGGTCTCGTTCGCGGCCGGACTCGGTATCGCCCTGGCGCTGTCCGGGGCGGACCTTGCGAAGAGCCTGGTCATCGGCACCGCGCTCACCAGCACCGCCCTCGGCGCCGTCCTGCCGATCCTGCGTGACGCGGGGCGTCTGGAGGGCCGCTTCGGCACGGTGGTGATGGCGTTCGGCGCGGTCGGCGAGTTCGGCCCGATCATCGCGATGGCCCTGCTGTTCAGCGGCCGGAGCCCCGGGGCGGCCGGTGCGGTGCTGGCCGCGTTCGCCGTGGTCACCGCCGGGGCGGTGTTCTGGGCGATGCGGCCCCGGCCGCCGTGGTTCGCCCGGATCATCGCCCACACCCTGCACAGCAGTGGTCAGTTCGCCGTCCGCTTCGTGATGCTGGTGCTCGCCGGGATGCTCGGCCTGTCCCATGTCTTCGGCCTGGACACCCTGCTCGGCGCCTTCGCCGCCGGGATGCTGACCCGGCTGGTGCTCCAGGGGGCGGTGCCCGAGAGCAGTACGGAGATCCTCGGCCGGATCGAGGCCATGGGCTTCGGCTTCCTCGTGCCGTTCTTCTACATCGTCACCGGCATCGACTTCGACCTCGCGGCGCTCCTGGACGGCGGCCGTCCGCTGCTGCTCCTGCCGGTCTTCCTGCTGCTCTTCCTGGTGGTCAGGGGCGGTCCGGTGTATCTGCTCGCGCCGCGTGACCTGGCGGGCGGACCCCGGCGGCCGGCCCTGGCGCTGTTCGCGTCGACCTGTCTGCCGCTCGTCGTCGCGATCACCACCATCGGCCTGGACGAGAAGGTGCTCGGGCCGGGCGAGGGCGCCGCGCTGGTCGGTGCCGCCATGCTGTCCGTGCTGACGTTCCCCCTGCTGGCCTTCCGGCTGCTGCGCCGGGGCAGGCCCGGCGCGGGACCCGGCGCCCCGTCCCCCGCGGCGGAGGCGGCCGACCCCTGGTGAGGCGGCGCGCGGCGTGGGGAGCGTGGCGGGTGGTGCGCGGGCGTGCGGTGCGCGGGTGGTGCGGGGCGGGGGCGTGCGGTGCGCCTCACCCGGTTGGCACACCGCCCTGCGAAGCGCGAGGCCGGGGCGCAGGCTGGAAACCATGTGGTCCCGCCGACTCGCCCCGGGCGTCCTGCTCCTGCCGCTGGCCTTCCTGGTGTTCCGGGACGCCCCGGCGGGGCTCGTGCCGCCCGCGCAGAGCGCGATCGGCCCGGTGCCGCCGCGCGGGCTGCCGCAGCCCGCGATCGTGAGCCGGGCGGCCTGGCACGCGGACGAGGCCATGGTCAAGGACCGGCCGCGCTACACGGGGGCGGCGAAGGCGGTGTTCGTCCACCACACCGGGAACTCCAACGGGTACGACTGCGCCGACGCCCCGGAGCTGATCCGGGCCGTACAGGCGGAACACATCCGGGGCGAGGGCTGGGACGACATCGGCTACAACTTCGTCGTCGACCGGTGCGGAACCATCTACGAGGGGCGCGCGGGCGGCGTCGGGCGGCCGGTGCGCGGGGCGCACACCAAGGGCTTCAACGCCGACACCGTGGGCATCGCCGCCCTCGGCAGTTTCGGCTCCGGGACGACGGTGCCCAAGGCGCTCGCCGACGGGATCGCCAAGGTCGCCGCCTGGAAGCTGCGGCCCGGCATCGATCCGCGCGGGACGGTGGAACTCGTGTCGACGAACGACGAGAGCCTGTACGACAAGGGCGAGGTGGCCCGGCTGGCGGTCATCTCGGGGCACCGGGACAGCTACGGGACCAGTTGTCCCGGTGAGGTGCTGTACGAACTGCTGCCCGTGCTGCGGGAGAAGGTGGCCGAGCTGCGCGCGAAGACCGGGCGGCAGGCCGCCACGGCCCGGCTGCGCCCCACGCTCTGACGGCCGGGCACGTAAAGAGCGGGTGCGTGCCGGCCGGGCACGTGAAGAGCGGGTGCGTGAGGGCCGGGCACGTGACTACCGGGCCACGAACTGGGTCAGGATCGCCTGCACCTCGTAGATGTCGACCCCCTTGGTGAACGTCTTCTGGATCGGCGTGGCGCTTCCCGAGATCCAGATCTTCAGCTCCGCGTCCAGGTCGAACGTCCCGGCCGTCTCCACCGCGAAGTGCGTGATGCTGCGGTACGGGACGGAGTGGTACTCCACCTTCTTGCCGGTGATCCCCTGCTTGTCGACGAGGAGGAGCCGCCGGTCGGTGAACAGGATGGTGTCGCGTACCAGCTGATACGCGGCGTGCACCTGCTCGCCCTGGCCCAGGAGCCGCGCGTAATCCTGCTGCGCCTTGCCCTGGTTGACCGTGTGCGCGTTGCCGAACAGTGCCATGGAGGCCCCCGTCTTCGTATGTCTCAGGTGTCCGAGTCGGACGATCTTCTTACGTTATTACGCACTTGTCGGGGGTCCTGGTTCCCTCCGGTACGAGCACCCGTTGCCGTACCCGTGTCCGTACCCGTGTCCGCGCCCGTTGCCGTACCGGCGCCGTCACAGCGTCACGGTCGTCACCTCGGTCGCCTTGACGCTCGTCCAGACCTCCGTGCCGTCGGCGATCCCGAGTTCGGCGGCGGCCTGCGGGGTGATCTCCGCGACCAGGTCCGGTGCTTCGGGCGAGGTGATCAGCAGGCGCAGCCGGCTGCCGCTGCCGGTGATCTCACGGACGGTGCCGGGCCAGACGTTGCGGGGGCTGCCGCCGGGCCGGTCCCGGTGTACGGAGACGGCTTCCGGCGCGATGATCGCGAGCGTCTCGGTGCCCGCGGGGAGCGGGTCGGCGACGACGAGGAGCCCGCCGCCGGGCAGGGCGAGGCCGTCGGCGGTGGCGGTGCCGGGCCAGGCGTTGCGGCCGAGCATGCGCGCGACCCACGGGGAGCGGGGGTGCCGGGCCACCTCGCCGGGCGGCTCGTCCTGGAGCGCGCGGCCCTCTTCGAGGACGAGGACGCGGTCGGCCAGCGAGACCGCCTCGACCGGGTCGTGGGTGACGATCAGGCAGACGCCGCCGAAGTCCGCGAGGTGGCCGCGCAGGGTGTGGCGTACCTGGGCGCGGGTGGTCTGGTCGAGGGCGGCGAGTGGTTCGTCCAGCAGCAGCAGCCGGGGGCGAGCCGCCAACGCCCTTGCCAGGGCGACACGTTGGGCCTGGCCGCCGGAGAGCTGGGAGGGCTTGCGGTGGGCGAGGTGGCCGACGCCGAGCCGGTCGAGCCAGGCCTGGGCCTCGCGCCGGGCCTCGCTCCGGGCGACGCCGCGGGCGCGGAGCCCGTACGCCGTGTTCGTCAGGGCGCTCAGGTGCGGGAAGAGGGCCCCGTCCTGGGGTACCCAGGCGACGCCCCGGCGGTGCGGGGGCAGGGCCGTGACATCGGTGTCCCCCAGGCGCAGTTCGGCGTGGGCCCGGGGGGTGAGTCCGAGGAGCGCCCGCAGGAGGGTGGTCTTGCCCGCGCCGTTGGGGCCGACGACCGCGATGGTGGTACCCGGGCCGGCGTCCAGGGTCAGCCCGGTGAAGCCGGTGACCTCGGCCCGGAGCGGCCAGCGCTCCCGCGGTCCGGGGGGCGGTGCGGGGACCGGAGCGGGGAGCCGGCCGGGCACGGGACGGGGCGGCGGACCGGCGGGATCGTGTGTGCCGGGTACGGCCTTCGGCGGACGCGGGCGGTCGCCGCCGCCCGGGGTACCGGTCCAGCGGCCGCGCAGCGCGACGAGGACGGCCATGGCGATGACGAGCAGCAGCAGGGAGACGGAGGTGGCGGCCTCGGGGGAGTCCTGGAGCAGCAGGTACACCTGGAGGGGCAGCGTCTGTGTGGTGCCGGGGAGATTCCCGGCGAACGTGATGGTGGCGCCGAACTCGCCGAGCGCCCGCGCCCAGGTCAGCGCGGCCCCGGCGATCAGTCCGGGGGCGACCATGGGCAGCGTGACGGTGAGGAACACCCGTACCGGCGAGGCGCCGAGGGACGCCGCGGTCTCCTCGTAGCGCGGGCGCAGACCGCCCAGGGCGCCTTCGAGGCTGATGACGAGGAACGGCATCGCGACGAACGTGGCGGCGAGTACCGCCCCCGAGGTGTGGAAGGGCAGGGTGATGCCGAAGGTGTCCTCCAGCCAGGGGCCGAGCAGCCCGCGCCGGCCGAAGGCCAGGAGCAGCGCCACCCCGCCGACCGTGGGCGGCAGGACCATCGGCAGCAGGACCAGCGAGCGGACGAACGCCTTGCCGGGGAAGGGCACCCGGGCCAGCAGCCACGCCAGCGGCACCCCGAGCACGAGCGAGAGTCCGAGCGCCCACAGCGACACCAGGAGCGACAGCCTGAGCGCCTGCGTGGTCCCCTCGGAGGTCAGGTGCGCGCCGAGGTCGCCCCAGGACGTGCGGGCCAGGATGCCGATCAGCGGCATCATCAGGAAGGCCACGGCAAGCAGCGCGGGCACGGCCAGGACGAGCGGCGCGCGGGAGCCCGGCGCGCGGCCGGGGAGACGTTTCATGACTGGCTGACCCCTGGTCCCGTCCTCGAAGTGCGTGGTGCGGACCGCCCGTTGCCCAAGCCTGTCCCCTCATCCCCGGCGGGACGGCCTCGCGGCGGCCGGGCGGTCCGCGACGGCGGTCACGGCTGCTGGAAGCCCGCGCCCTGGAGGATCTTCTGGGCCTCCGGCGTGGACAGCCAGGCGACGAACGCCGCCGCCGCCTCCGTGTGCTCGGAGGTCTTCAGGGTGGCGGCCGGGTACGAGGCGACGGCGTTCTGCTCGTCGGGGATCTCGATCGCGTCGACCTTGCCGGTGGCCGTGGCGGCGTCCGTCCTGTAGACGAGCCCCGCGTCGGCCTCGCCCAGCTCGACCTTGCTGAGGACGGCGCGGACGTTGGGCTCCTGGGAGACCGGCTTCACGTCGATCTTCTGCGCGTCCAGGATCTGCTTGCCGTACCGGCCGACGGGCACCTCGGGGGCGGCGAGGACGACCTTCAGGCCGGGGTCGGCGAGGTCCTTGAGGTTCTCGATCTTCTCCGGGTTGCCCTCGCCGGTGGCGATGACCAGGCGGTTCTTGGCGATGACGGTCGGGGTACCGGTGTCGGAGGCCAGCGTGTCCATCGTCCTGGTGTCGGCGGTGACCAGCGCGTCGGCGGGGGCGCCCTGCCTGACCTGGGCGGCCAGTTCCTGGGAACCGGCGAAGGAGAACGTGACCTTCGTGCCCGGGTGGGACTTCTCGTACGCGGCGCCCGCCGTCGTGAAGACATCGGTCAGTGAGGACGCGGCCAGCACCGTCAGATCGGCCTTCGGGGCGCCCGAGGCGGAACCGGTGGCCTTGGCGCTGTCGTCCGCGGCCCTGTCGTCACTGCCGCAGGCCGTCAGCGGAAGCAGCAGGGCGGCCGTCGCGGCGGCGGCGACGGTGGCGCGACGGCCGGTGAACAGGGGAGACATGAGGTCGGGCTCCTTGGGTGCGTACGGAGGGGCGCGCGGTGCGTGTGTGCGGGGGTGGCCGGTGCGTACCGGTGTCAGGTCCGGTCGATGTGCACGCTGGTCGACTTCACGCGGGCGGTGGCCCGCATGCCGACTTCGAGGCCCAACTCCTCGACGGCTTCCCGGGTGAGGAGCGAGACGAGCCGGTGCGGTCCGGCCTGGATCTCGACCTGGGCCGCCACATCGCCGAGCTTGACGGCGGTGACGATGCCGGGAAAGGCGTTGCGGGCCGAGGTGTACGGGGCCTCCTCCTCGCCGTTGCCGCTCTGGCCGACCTCGATCGAGAAGGCGGCCAGATCCCGGCCGTCGATCAGACGCCGGCCCGCTTCGTCGCGATGGGTCGCGACCCGTCCGGCGTCCGCCCAGCGTCGGGCGGTGTCGGGGCTGACGCCGAGCAGACGTGCCGCCTGGCCGATTGTGTAGGACTGCATGTGCGACACGCTAGGGCGATATGGCTCGCATGCACAATTGTCTGGACGATGGTCCATGGCAGATGCGGTTCGGTCGGCGGAACGGACGAAGTCCGAGGCGCCGGGCCCCGAGCGCACGCCGGGCAGCGAGGACACGCCGGAGCCGACGGCCTCGCCGTACGTCATCCCTGGCCGGTGTGCTCGGATGTTCCGACCGCCCCGGAGGCCGCCGGAACCCCCCCCGGATCGGCCTCCGGAACCCCCGCGAAACCCCCGGAACGGCGTCCGGAACCCCCGCGAAACCCCCGGATCGGCGCCCGGAATCCCCGGCACCGGTGCGCCGTCCTCCCGTGCGTCCGTCAGGTCACGGGCGTGATCTCGGGCATCTCGCCCTGGACCGTCACGATGTCGATCACGGCGAAGGTCGCGCCCTGCGGGTCGCTGAGCGCGGCGAACCGGCCGAAGGGGCTGTCCATCGGCCCGAACCGCAGCACTCCGCCGCGCTCGGTCGCCTTGGCCACCGCCGCGTCGCAGTTCTCGACGGTGAAGTACACGCTGACGTACGGCGGTTCCTCGGCCGGGAACTCGTCGCCCATCTTCATCCGCCCCAGGACCGGCTCGGCACCGAGGTCGAACACCCGGTAGTCGATCGCGGCGTCCTTCATCTGCTGCATCCGGTAGGGGAAGACGCCGGTGAGGAACGCGTCCGACTTCTCGGGCTCCCGGGTGAAGACCTCGGCCCAGCAGTAGGCGCCGGGCACGGCGGTCGCCTCGAACCCCTCGTGGGTACCGGCCTGCCACACGCCGAAGACGACCCCGCTCGGGTCGCGGGCCAGCACCATCGTGCCGAAGTCGCCGACCGTCATCGGCTCCATCAGCACCTCGCCCCCCTGGGCGCGGATCTTTCCGGCGGTCGCCGCCGCGTCCGGCGACGCGAGGTACAGACACCAGGCGGAGTGGCCTTCCGCGCCGGGCATCGGGGGGACGACGGCGGCCACCGCCTTGCCATCGGCGTACGCCTGCGTGTAGTTGCCGTACTCCGACGAGGACTCGCCGAACGTCCAGCCCAGCACGTCTCCGTAGAAGCTCTTCGCACCTTCGATATCGGCGAACATCGCGTCCGCCCAGCACGGTGTTCCCTCAGGTTGTACAGCCATGGTTCTGACTCTTTTCCGTCGGTCGGGTGGTCCCGCCCCGCACTGCCACGCTAGCCAGCCCACCGCCCCGCCGCGCGCCGAGAAGCCTCTCCGGCAATATTGCACTAGTGCGTAAAATTATGGCGCTAGTTCAAAGTGGTCTACACTCTCGCCATGCCTGCGACAACTCCCCGGCCCGTGACCCTGACCGGGCGCCATGTCGGCCTCGTGCCGTTGACGATGGACCACCTCGACGACCTCTTCGCGGCCGGTGGCCGGGACGAAGAGGTGTGGCGCTGGCAGGGCGGTCCGACGCCGCTGACGCCGGGCGAGCTCGGAGCCAAACTCGCGGACCTGCTCGAAGCCGCGGACCGGGGTACGTATGTCCCGTTCGCCGTCATCCACCGCGAGAGCGGCCGGGCGATCGGCTGGACGACGTACCTGGATGTCGAGGAGCAGCACGAGCGTCTGGAGATCGGCTGGACCTGGTACGGGCGCGCGTACTGGCGGTCGCCGGTCAACACCGAGGCGAAGCTGCTGCTGTTGACCCATGCCTTCGAGGAACTGGGCATGGGCCGTGTGCAGTTGAAGACCGACCACCTCAACGAGCGCTCGCAGGCCGCCATCGCCCGCCTCGGTGCCCGCCGGGAAGGGGTCCTGCGCCGCCACCGGCTGCGCCACGACGGGACCTGGCGGGACACCGTCTACTTCTCGCTGCTCGCCGAGGAGTGGCCGGCCGCCAAAGCCCGCCTGTCCGCGCGTCTCTACGGAGCCGGGCTCCCGGAGGGCGGCGGCACGATCGCCCCGTAGCGCACGAGCGTCCGGCGCAGCCCGGACATCGGTACGGAGACGATGTCGCCGCCCCGGTCCGCGGACAGGGCGGCGAGCGCGCCGGCCGCCTGCCCGGTCGCCATGGCCGTGGCCTGGACGCGGAGCGCGGAGTTCGCCGCCTGGTCGGACCCGACGCAGCGCCCCGCGACCACGGCGTACGGGTTGGCGGCCGGGACCATCGCGTCGCGCGGCACGGTCGGGACCACGCCGCGGCGGAGATGGGTCTTGTCGACCCCGTCGCCGTCCGGCCGGTGGATGTCGATCGGGTAGAAGCTGTGGCACACCGCGTCGGGCCGGTTGCGGCCGGTGAGGTAGTCCTCGCCGGTCACCTCGGTCCGGGCCTCGATCGTGAGGCTCTCGCGGACACCGACCTCCGCCGCGCGGAAGTCGAGCCGGACGGCTTCGAGGCCCGGCAGGGTGCGCAGGAACCGGTAGATCCGCAGGATCGCGGCTCCGCCCGCGAGCTCCGCGGCCGTACGGCCCCCGCTGGTCGCGCCGTCGATCCCGACGAGATGGATCGCGTTCTCGCCCCGCTTCTCCAGGAACGGCAGCAGGGGCCGCCCCCGCGAGCCCAGGTCCGCCGGGTGCAGCGCCCCCGACCCGATCGCCTCTTCGCAGCGGCGGTCGAGCTCGTCCCGGTCCAGGGAGGCGACGTCGTAGCCGGACAGCCGGATGTCGATGGTGCCGGGCTGGCGGTCCGGATTGCGCCTGCGCGGCAGTCCGGCGAGGCCGATCGCGTCCGCGTCGCCGGAGCAGTCGACCAGCCGCCGGGCCGTGACCGGTTCGAGCCCGTCCTTGCCGCACAGCTGGAGTTCCCACAGCTCGCCGGTCCACCGCACCGAGGCGGGCATCGTGTGGAGGCGCAGGTCGATCCCGCGGCGTTGGACCTCCTCCATGAGGAGCGCGCCGTACAGCGGTGCGTTCAGCCGCACCTGGCGCTGCCAGTGGGGGCGGTCGTCGTCGGAGAAGTCCGGCAGCTCCTCGCCGCTCAGCTCGACGGCCCTGCACACCAGGTCCCAGCCGATACCCGCGATCACCTGCTTTCCCCATGCGTGGAAGAGCCCGGGGAACGCGATGTTCGCGTAGGTGGTGGTGCCGCCGAGTCCGGCGTTCTTCTCGACCAGCAGCGTGCGGGCACCGAGGCGGGCGGCCTGGACGGCGGCCGGGACCCCCGAGGGGCCACCGCCTATGACAACGATGTCGTACCTGCGCATGGATCTCTCGCACCTCTGTCGGGGGGATTGATTCGTTTCAATCCTAGCGAGGAAGGTGCGTCGGGACGAGGGGTGTGCTGGCCGCCGGGCGGATGATCCGTCCCGGCCGGCCTCTCATCGGTGGGTCCGGTGCCCGGTGTGCGCCTCGTCCACGAGGTGGTCGGCGCAGTCCGGGTTGTGGCAGGGGCCGGGGCCCCAGACGGGGACGAAGATCCCGAGGGTCTTGTGCCGTTTCAGTTCGGTCGCGACGGGCTGCTTGCAGGTCGGACACATGAAGGCGGCCTGCCGCTGCATCTCACGCTCATTGCTGGCCATGACCTCACCATAAACCTGGCTGGATTATTTGAAAAGTTTTTCCCTCGTCTTTGCCGGTGCATGTGTTTCGCCCGCCGGGTGGGTGCCTTCAGGGCGCTGGATTCGCATGGGAGTTCCCTTTGGGTGGGCGGCGCAGGCTCATAACCACCGACACCGTCAGGACCACGACGATGACGGCCAGGCTGATCGGCGAGGGAATCTCCGGGATGTCCTCGCTGATCATCTTGTGGGACGCCTGGAGGATCAGTTTGACGCCGATGAAGGAGAGGATGATCCCGAGCCCGTGGCTCAGGTAGTGGAACCTGTCGAGCAGGCCCGCGAGCATGAAGTACAGGGCCCGCAGTCCCAGAATGGCGAAGGCGTTGCTGGTGTAGACGATGAACATGTCGTCGCTGACCGCGAGCACCGCCGGCACGCTGTCGACGGCGAAGACCAGGTCGGCGGCCTCGATCGCGGCGACGACGGCGAGCAGCGGCGTGCCGACCCGCCGGCCCGCCTCCTTGACGGTGAATTTCGCACCTGCGTATTCGTCCCGGACCGGAATCACTTTGCGCAGCAGGCGTACGGCGAGGCTCTTGCCCGGGTCGAAGCTTTCTTCTTCGCCCCTGAGGATTTTATAGGTGCTGTAGAAAAGGATGGCCGCGAAGACGAAGAGCACGGCGGTGAAACGGCCGACCACCGCGACACCGAGGGAGAGGAATATCCCGCGAAATACGAGTGCGCCGAAGACGCCGAAGAAAAGGACACGGTGCTGATAGGCGCGGGGCACCCGGAAGTACGCGAAGATCAGCGCGAAGACGAACAGGTTGTCGACCGACAGGCTCTTCTCCAGCAGCCACGCGGTGGTGTATTCCGTTCCGGCGGTCGGCCCGAGGACCAGGAACACCACCCCGCCGAACAGGAGCGCGAGGCTCACCCACAGCCCGCTCCAGAGGGCCGCTTCCCTGAAGCCGATGACATGGGTGTCGCGGTGCGCCAGGAGGTCGATCACCAGCGACACGACCACGGTCGTGGCGAACGCCCCCCACAGCCACAGCGGTACGTCGAGCATGTGGGCGACCCCGGATCGGTCGCGAGAGGTGGATGGGATCCTGTCCTACGAGTGTGCACCGGGGGGCCGCGTCCCGCGCGACGGCGGACCGGGCGGGCGGGCGCGGCGGCGGACCGGCGGGCGCGCGGGTCGCGGGCCTCAGCCGCGTCCCCCGGCGGCCGGGAGAAGGTGCCCGGTGAACCAGTCCCGGGCCAGGTCCGCGACCCGGTCCAGCGCACCCGGCTCCTCGAAGAGATGGCTCGCCCCCGGGACGATCTCCAGCCGGTTCTCGCAGGTCAGCCGCTCGCGGGCCTGCTGGTTGAGCGCGAGCACCGTCGTGTCGAGGCCGCCCACGACAAGGAGTGTCGGGGCGCGTACGTCAGCGAGCCGGCTCCCGGCGAGGTCGGGCCGGCCGCCCCGCGAGACCACCGCGCCGACATCCGCGTCCGCCTCCGAGGCGGCCCGCAGCGCCGCCGCCGCTCCGGTGCTCGCCCCGAAGTAGCCGATCGGCAGCGCCACCCGGCCGCGCAGCAGGCGGGTGGCCTCCGCCAGGCGTCCGGCCAGGGTCCCGATGTCGAAGACATGCCCGTGGTCGGCCGCCTCCACGGGGGTGAGCAGATCGAACAGGAGCGTGCCCAGGCCCGCTTCGTTGAGGGACGCCGCGACCGATCTGTTGCGCGGGCTGTGGCGGCTGCTTCCCGAGCCGTGGGCGAACATCACGACCGCGCCGGCGCCGTCCGGCAGGACGAGATCCCCGGTCAGCTCGATGCCGCCGGTCCCGGCCGGCCCGCCCGAGCTGTGCGCGCCGCCCACGGCCAGCCGCACCTCCTCCGTACGGGGGGCCGGCGGGCGTGCGGACCGGGGGCGTACGGGCCGGTCCGCCGCCGCCCGTGCCAGCAGGGCGACGACCTCGTCGTCGGAGGTCTGGGAGAAGTCGCGGTACCACTCGCCGACGGACGAGAACGGCTGCGGCGCCGCCAGGCACACCACCTCGTCCACCCCTTCGCGCAGCCGGGCGACGGCGTCCGGCGGGGCCACCGGAACGGCCAGGACGACGCGTGACGCGCCCTGCGCCCGTACGACCGCGCACGCGGCACGGGCGGTGGAGCCGGTGGCGATCCCGTCGTCGACCACGATCACCGTGCGGCCCTCCAGCGCCCGGCGCGGACGGCCGTCACGGAACCGGTGCGCCCGCCGTACGAGCTCCGCCGACTCGGTGCGCTCGACCGCGGCGAGATCCTCCTCCGTGACGCCCGCGCGGCGGACGATGCCCTCGTCGACGACCCGTACCCCGTCCTCGCCGATGGCGCCGAATCCCAGCTCCCGGTGGTACGGGACGCCGAGCTTGCGGACGACGATCACATCGAGCGGCGCGTCCAGCTCCCTGGCCACCTCGTACGCCACCGGGACTCCGCCGCGGGGCAGGCCAAGGACGACGGGACGTTCCTCCCTCCACCGCCCCAGAACCCGGGCGAGCCGCAGTCCGGCGTCCGTGCGATCGGTGAACAGCACGATGGGTCACCCCCAGCGAGGGCGGACGGAGGCCGTACGCACACACCACGCGGTACGTGCCTACCTCGACGCAACCCCGTTCGCGGCCGTTCCGCAACTCCGGACCGGTCCGGTGTCCGGTCCGGTGTCCGGTCCGGTGTCCGGTCCGGTGCCCGGACCGGAGTCGCGGAAGCCCTCAGCGCAACGGCACGACCCCGGCCCCGGCCCCGCCGGTGTCACGGGGGCGCCGGGTCGCGGCGGCGACGGAGGCCATGAGTTCGGCGTCCAGGAAGGACGGATCGGCCAGCCGGGTCGCCGAGGCGTAGGAGCTGAGCAGGGCCTTGGTGACGCGCAGGGCGGCCTCGGGGCGGCGGACGACGGGCTTGGCCCAGGCGCTGACGGCCTCGTCGAGGGCGTCCTCGGGCACGACGCGCTGGAGGATCGACAGGCTGTACGCCTCGGTGGCGTCGAAGGCCCGTCCGGTGAGGATCAGCTCGCGGGCGCGGGCGGCGCCGACCTCGTGGATCAGCCGGGGCAGCACGCCGCCCCAGGCGGTGGGCAGCCCCAGGGCCAGCTCCGGCAGCCGGAATCCCGCGGTGTCGGCGCCGACCCGCAGGTCGCAGGCGAGGGCCAGGGCCAGCCCGGCGCCGATGGCCTTGCCCTGGACCCGGGCGATGGTGACGGCCCGGCTCCCGGAGAGCGCCTCGCAGACGCGGCGGGCCTTGTCCCCGGCGAGCCGGATGCCGCGCCCGGTCGGGTCCTCCTCCAGCCAGTCGGCGAACTCGGTCCGGTCCCCGCCCAGACAGAAGTCGTCCCCGGCACCGCTGAGCACCAGCACCCGTACGTCGGGGTCCGGTGCGGCCAGGACCTCCAGGAGGTCGTCCAGCATCGCCTCGGTGACCGCGTTGCCGGTGGCGGGGCAGTTCAGCTCCACGCGCAGGACGGCGCCCTCGCGCACGGTGCGTACGGTGCCCGGCCGGCCGTAGGGGGTCAGGAAGTCGGGGAGGGAGAGCCTCATGCCGTCACGCTCATCGAGGTCACCCGCCGGAAGACCATGCGGGAGGCGTAGTCGGGTGGCGCGGCGGCGCGCAGGGCCGGGAAGCGGTCCAGCAGCGCGGTCAGCAGCGTACGGGCCTCCAGGCGGGCGAGCGCCGCGCCCAGGCAGTAGTGCACACCGCCGCCGAAGGTGAGGTGGCCGCCGCCGCGCAGGATGTCGAAGGTGTCGGGGTCCTCGTTGCGCCGGGGGTCGTGGTTGGCGGCCCCGTACAGGACGTGGACCATGCTGTCCTTCGCGATCGGGACTCCGGCCAGGACGGTGTCCTCGGCGGCGATCCGGCTGTTGATGTGTATGGGCGGGTCGTACCGCAGGACCTCGTCGATGGCCGCGTCGATGTGCTCGGGGTGCTCCCGCAGCCAGGCCCACCGGCCGGGCTCCTCCAGCAGCAGCGCCACCATGGACGACAGCAGGGTCGCGGTGGTCTCCAGCGAGGCGATGGTGACGAACATGGTGAGGCGGTAGAGGATCTCGTCCGCCGTCTCCCGGTCGGGTTCGAGCCCGTCCCAGGTGTGGATCCAGCCGGTCAGGACGTCTTCGCCGGGAGCGGCACGGCGCCGCGCGACCAGGTCGGTGAAGTACGCGCGCAGTTGCACCGTCGCCTCGGCGGACACGGCGAGCTGGCTCCTGGTGGGCAGCAGCTCCTGGGCGTGCACCTGGTTGTGGGTGATCTCCAGGATGTGCGGATGGTCCTCGGGCGGGATGCCCAGCCAGGAGCCGATGGTGCTGATCGGGAGCTGTTCGCTGACGGTGCTGACGAGGTCCGCCTCGCCCCACCGGAGCTTGTCGGCCAGCTCGTCGAGGAGGCGGGCGACATGCCCCTCGACCTGCGGGGCCAGCCGCTCGATGGTCGAGCGGTCGAAGAGGTTGCCGAGGCTGCGGCGCTGGCAGGTGTGCGCGGGGGCGTTGAGGCGGGAGAGGGTCTTGGTCATCTCCTGGGTGGCGATCGCGTCCCAGCGCCCGGTGTCGTCCTGGCGTTCCTGCCAGGCGAAGTCGGGCGCCAGCCAGTGACGGCCGCGCAGCACCTGGCTGCACGCGTCGAAACCGGTGACGAAATAGCCGTTCCACGGAGCGCGTACGACGTCCCCCATGGCGCGCAGTTCACCCAGGAGCGGGTACGGATCGGCCTGGCCCTGGGGGGAGTGCAGGCGTCGCAGGAGCGAGATGAGGGCACGGCGGTCGGCGGGGGGCGTCCCTATGCCACTGATAGCGCTCACGCAGAGTTCCTTGACCTAGGCTCCGGGTTACCGCCTGAACCTACCCCTCCGCATATCTCCGCCAAGCCTCGATCTTTGTTGCCCCCGTCACATGCAAAAGTCGTGAATGCCCTTTGTCATATGCGAATAGCGATATGGGCACTCACTCATCGATGGCGTACGCACTCATCCGCGTACGCCCTTACTCAAACGCGCACTCATATGTGCGCTCAATTGCGCGTCGGGCGTCCGCTCACACCCGGAAGACGTCGAGGAACGAGCTCCACCAGCCCTTGGACTTCCTGTGCGACTCCGCAGCGTGATGATGCGGAACGGAGGGGTTGGACGCCGGCTGGGCGGCCGGCTGCGCGGCGGTCCGTGCGCCGGGCGCGGTGCCGCGTGCGGCGGTCGGGCTGAAGCGCACCGGCAGGGAGACCAGGGCCCGGTGGAACGGGCCCGGCCGCCACTCGACGCCCGAGGCCTGCACGGCCAGGGTGAGGTCCGGCACCGTGTTGAGGATCTTCTCGATCGCGGTGAGGGCGATGAGCTGCGCGGGCGACTTGGCCGGGCAGACATGCGGACCCGCGCCCCAGGCCAGATGGGCGCCCTTGCTCAGGGTCTGGCGGGCGCCGGTGAGGGCGGGGTCGCTGTTCGCGGCGGCGAAACTGATCAGGACCGGGGTGCCGGCCCGCAGGGTCACCCCGTCCAGGTCGATGTCCTGGATCGGGTAGTGCGTCGCGTAGTTGGCGATGGGCGGGTTGTTCCACAGCACGTCGTCGATCGCGTCCTCGACGAGCATCCCGGTACCGCGCCGCTCCGGCCCGGGGCCGGAGGCGTCCCCGGCCAGCAGGAGCAGCAGCGCGTTGGCGATGAGGTTGCGCTCCGGCTCCACGCCCGCGCCCATCAGCATGACGAGCTGGTCCTTGAGTTCCTCGTCGCGCAGGCCCGCCGGGTGCTGGATGAGCCAGGAGGTGATGTCCTCGCCCGGCTGGCGGCGCTTGAGCGCGACCAGTTCCATCAGGCACTCCGTCAGTTCCGCGTTGGCCCGCAGGACGTCCTCGCCGTCGAAGATGGCGGACATGCCGCGGGTCAGCCGGTCACCGATGTCACCGGGGCAGCCGAACAGCTGGTTGAACAGCAGCAGCGGCAGGAGCTTGGCGTACTCGCCCAGCAGGTCGGCGCTGCCGCGCTCGATGAACTGGTCGATGAGGTAGTCGCCGATGCGCTCGACGTCCCGGCTGAGGCGACTGGAGTTCAGGCGCCCGAGGCTCTCGGTCACCGCCTTGCGCAGCCGCAGATGCTCGGCGCCGTCCGTGAACAGGCAGTTGGGCCGGTACGCCATCATCGGCAGCACCGGGCTGTCGAGCGGCACCCGGCCCTCGCGCAGCGCGGCCCACCGGCGCGAGTCGCGGGGGAAGAGCGCCGGGTTCTGCAGAACCCGGAGCGCGGCCTCGTGCTGCACGACGAGCGTGGCCTCCACCCCGGGGGCCAGCTCGATCGGCGAGGCGGGCCCGTTCGCGCGGAACACGTCGTACACCCGGTGCGGGTCGGACGCGAACTCCGGCCCGTAGAGCGAGGTCTGCCCCTCCTGGTGCATGGGGCACCCAGCGGGGGCGCTGTACGGGGTGGCTCCCGGCTGAGAGTCCATGTGTGATTCCTCGGTGTGATCGCGGGGCTCCGCGGAGCCCCGGGCGGAAGGGAGGTCAGGCCGCGTGCGCGAGAAGATGCCGGACCAGGGTGATCAGTGCCTGTGCTGACGAGTTCCGGTCCCGGGCGTCGCAGTACACGACCGGGGTGTCGGGCAGCAGGTCGAGGGCCTCGCGCAGTTCGGCCTCGGCGTGCTGGGACTGGTCGAAGCTGTTGACCGCGACCGCGTACTCCAGGCCGTACGTCTCGACCAGGTCGATGACCGGGAAGGTGTCCGCCAGGCGGGCCGGGTCGACCAGGAGCAGGGCGCCGAGCGAGCCCCGCGCCATGTCCTCCCACAGCTCCACGAAGCGCTGCTGGCCGGGCGTACCGAACAGGTACAGCACCAGCTCGTCGCTCAGGGTCAGCCTGCCGAAGTCCAGCGCGACCGTGGTGGTCTTCTTGTCGGGCGCGCCCCGGAGATCGTCGATGTGCGCCCCGGCCTGCGTCATCCGTTCCTCGGTGCGCAGCGGGGTGATCTCGGAGAGAGTGCCGATGAGCGTCGTCTTGCCCACGGCGAAGTGTCCGACGACGAGGATCTTCGCCGCACGCTGCACCGCGTCCGGCACATACATGTTCTCAGCCGAACCGGACCTGGAGTCCATGCAACACCTCTTCGAGGATCTTCCTGTCAACGAGTTGGGCCGGTGGCGGGGCCTTGCGGCGGAGCAGGTACCCCTGTTCCGCTAAATCCTTCAGCAGCAGGCGAGCCACTCCGACGGGCAGCTCCAGATGCCCCGCCACCTCGGCCACCGACAGATAGCCGCCCGAGCACAGCTCCCAGATCGCCCGGACCTCGGGGCTCTGGTTCGGCGGCGGTACCGCCTCCGGGGCCAGCGTGACCAGGGTGACGAGGGAGAGGTCCTCCGGGGCGGGCAGACCGCGCCCGCCGGTGATGACATAGGAGCGGACGAACCCGCTGCTGACCTGCTGCTCCTCGCCCGGCGCCGTCATACGTCGCTTCCCGCGTTCTGGCGGGGAGGAGTGGTCATCGCCTTCCCCAGCGCGGTGACCTGCTGCTGCATACGGAAGGACATGGCCTCCATGTCCACGTCTGCCGCGGCGGTCGCCGCGAGGTAGGCGCCGGCGCCCGCCGCGATCAGGAAGATCCAGCCGTCCTCGTACTCCAGGAGCGTCTGCCGCCAGCGCCCGGGGGACTGGGTCCCGATGAAGGGGGCGACGGCCCGGCTGAGCGACTGCATGGAGCTCATGGCCGCCGCGACGGTCTCCGCGTCGTCCCGGCCGATCTCACTGGAGTTGGCCAGCAACAGGCCGTCGGCGGACACGAGGATCGCGTGCCGTGCGCCGGGTACCTGGAGTACGTCGTTCAGTACCCACGAGAGATCGGGGTTCACTGGGTCTCGGGTCCTTCCATCGTCGTCGTGTCACGCCCGGACCGCGTACCGCGCTGGAAGGCACCCAGCCGGGAAGCGGACTCCTCGTTGCTGCGCGCCGGCCCGGAGTCGGCCGACGGCACCGCTGACACGGGGCTCTTGCGACGGCGCTTGGGCAGACCGCCGGCGGTGGTGACCGGTCCCGCGTACTGCGGGGCGGCCTCCGCCAGCGGGGCGGCCGGCGGGAACAGCGGAGTGGGCGGCGGCGTGGGGGTCCGGTGCCGGGAGAACTCCGACGCGTCGTGCGCGGGGGCGTCGGGGGCCGGGGGAACCTCGCTGGTGAGAAGCTCGTCGGGCAGAAGAACCACCGCGCGTACGCCTCCATAGGGGGAAACGGAGTCCACCGAGATCTTGAACCCGTAGCGGGCGGCCAGCATGCCGGAGACGGCGAACCCGAACTGCGGCGGGATGCCCAGGCTGGAGACGCTGATCGCCGCCCGGGGCGAGAGGAGGTCCGCCGCGCGGTCCTTCTCCTCCTGGCCCATGCCGAGTCCCGCGTCGTCCACGATGAGGCAGACACCGGTGGGGACGGCCTGGATGTTGATCTCCACCGGGGTGCCGGGGGCGGAGTAGTTGGTGGCGTTGGCCAGCAGCTCGGCGAGGACCACGGCCACCGGCTCGACGGCCTTGCTGACGACCGAGAAGTTCACCTGCCCGTTGACCCGCACCCGGTCGAACTGCCGGATCCGTCCCTGGGCGCTGCGGGCCACGTCGAAGACCGAGGCGACGGTCTCCCGGCGGCCGAGCCAGCCGCCGCACAGCACGGCGATGCCCTGGGCGCGCCGCCCGAACTGGCTGTTGGCGTGGTCGATGGCCATCAGGTCGGCGAGCATCCCCGGGTCGTCGCCGTACTTGTGCTGGGCCTTCTCCAGGACCACCTGCTGCTCGTCCGCGAGGCCCTGGAGGGTACGCACGGCGGCCTTGAGGACGGCCTTGGTCTCCTCCTCGGCGTCCTTGCGGACCTCGGAGAGCTCCGAGGCGTGCCGGTGGAGCAGGCTGTTGTGGGCGACGTGGAGCTCGTCGCGCTGCCGGAGCAGCGTGTCGCGTTCCTTGCGGAGTTCGGAGTTGTGTCTGCGCAGTCTGATGTTGGTCGTGCGAGCCCGCAGAACGGCACCCACAGCGACCAGTGCTACGACAACCAGTGCCCAGAAGACAGGGCCCTGCGGAAATGTCATGAGACTCACTTCAAGTGCCATGGCTGGAAGACGGTGTGACACTCCCTCAGGCGGCGCACGGGTCCGGACTCGCCGAGTCGCGGTGTGCACCTCTTGGGAAGGCCCCTCCGAACGTGGGGCCGAGGAATTCATCCCTCCCGGAATGCCCCCATACACCATCAGCCCACTGGAAGTAAGATGATCTTACCACTGGGGTGATGACTAAATGTCAAGACAGCCACGCCAGTTGCCTTCCATGCGGAATGTTCACACGGCGCCCGACAAGGCGGACAACGGGGACACAGCCGATTTCTCACGGGGAAACAGGGGCATCTCCGGAGCCGGATCCAGGGCCCGGGGCACCCCCGGCGGTGGCCCGCCGGCCGGCTCCCGGGCCCGTCGCCACCGGCCGTGCCGCGTGCCGGGCAACGGGGCCGGCGAGCGCGTGGCGGGGGTCCCCGGCCCGGTCGATCGCCGACTCGACGGCGGCGATCCGGTCGGCCAGCAGGCCGAGTGCCGCGACGGCGCGCGTGAGCGGATCGCCCTCCGGGCCACCGAGCGTCCTGGCGCGCACATGGGCGGCCTTGACCTCGGCCCAGCGGGCGGACTGCGCGGGGGTGAGCGTGGAGCGCAGTTCGGCGAGCTTGAGGAGGTTGGCCTCGGCGCCGGTGGTGAGGGTCTGAGCCTCGCCGGTGTAGTGGTCATCGATCACCGCGGCGAGTTCCGCGCCGTTCATCACGGGGTCGATGCGTGCGGCGATCCTGTTCATGTTGCGGTACGAGCCCTGGAGCTGGAACGGGGGCTCGGCGCGGGTGGCGTCGGGCTGCGCGGCGGAGGCGATGTAGGCCGCGTTGACCGCCAGGACGGTGGCCCGCGCGGTGAGCAGGTGCCGCAGCACGGCGAGGACCCGCTCCCGCTCGGCCGGGGTGCCCGGGTGGCCGAGCCGGTCGGCGCGTGCGGTGGGATCGCCCTGCGCGAGGCGTACGAACAGGTCGAGGTCGGCGCGGTCCCGCCCGGCGAGCGGAGCGAGGACGGCGTTGGAGGTCAGGGCGTTCTCGATGAAGCTGAACGCGAAGGCGTCCTCCTTCCCGGTGAGGACGTCGCCGAGATTCCAGACGTCGGCCCGGTTGGCGAGCATGTCGGGGATACGGAAGCGCCGGCCGGCCTCGGTGTAGGGGTTGCCCGCCATACAGACGGCGAAGCGCTTGCCCCGCAGGTCGTAGGTGCGGCTTCGGCCCTCGCGGACGCCTTCCATCCGGCGGGTGGTGTCGCACAACGAGATGAACTTCTGGAGGAGTTCGGGCGAGGTGTGCTGGATGTCGTCGATGTGGAGCAGGGTGTTGTTGCCGGTCTCCAGCGCGAAGTTGATCTTCTCGACCTCCCGGCGGGCGGTGGCGTTGGGGGCCTCGGCCGGGTCCAGCGAGGTCACCGTGTGCCCGAGGGCCGGACCGTTGACCGTGACCAGGACCAGCCCGAGCCGGTCGGCGACGTACTCCATGAGCGTCGTCTTGCCGTAGCCGGGCGGTGAGATGAGCAGCAGCAGTCCGTGGTTGTCGGTCCGCCTGCTCTCGCCGGTGGTGCCGAGCTGCTTGGCGAGGTTGTCGCCGATGAGGGGGAGGAAGACCTCGTCGAGGAGACGGTTGCGGACGAAGGCGGACATCACCCGGGGGCGGTACTCGTCCAGGCGCAGACGGGCGTGCTCGGCGGCGACGAGCGCGGCGCGCCGTCGCTGGTAGTCACGGAATCCGGCCGCGTCCCGGGTGGTGAAGTCCCGTGTCCGGGCCAGCACTTCGTCGATACGGAGGGTGAGCCCGCGGTCGATGACGTTCGGGTGGGTGCCGAGCAGCCCGTCGACCGTCTCGGACAGGGGCGCCCCGGTCTCGTACCGGCCGAGCCCCGGGCAGAGTTCGAGGGCCACCGCCTCCGCGAGGTCCTCGGGCGCGGCGGGCCCGCCGGCCGCGGCGGTGAACGAGGCCAGCCACGCCTCGACGAGCTGACGCCGGTCTGCCAGGGAGTCCAGCGCCGCCAGGTCCTCGTCGTAGGCGCCGCCCGCCGCACGGCGGAACGCGTCGAGCAGGGTGCGGGCGGCCGTGCTCGTGGCGAAGCCGTCCGGCCCGCGGGTCAGCTCCTCGAAGAGGTACTCGGCGGCGAGGTCCATGGCGGGACCGCCCATCGCGGCGGCCAGCTCGGCCCGCAGCCCGGCGATGGCGGGGGAGGGCCCGAACGCGGCGCGGGCGCGGGCCAGTGAGGTCATGCGCCGCAGCCAGGCCGCGCGGGCCGGCTCCGTCGTGCCGTGCGCCCAGAACAGCTGGGCCTCGGCGCGCGCCGAGGGCGGGTAGCGCAGCAGACCGGCGCCCTCGTGCAGGCGCAGCAGCGCGCCGAGGATCGCGGTGGCGTCGTGGTCGTGGACACCCCGCTCGTAGCCCTCGTCGTAGGCGGCCTCGGCGGCGCTCCGCACGAGGGCGGGCAGGTCGGCCCCGGTCAGGGCCTCGGGCCCGTGCTCGGTGAGCAGGCGTACGGCGAGGTATTCGGCGCGGTAGACATCGGCGTTCTCGGACGGCAGCGACCGGCCCCAGTAGGGGCGGGTGGCCGCGAACTCCGGGTCGGTGACGGGGGAGCGGTAGTCGGTGCCGGTGAGGGCGAAGGCGAGCCCGTCGTCCTGCGGGACCAGGGTGAGTTCCAGGGACTGGGCGTTGACGGCGAACCGGTGCCGGCCCAGGCGCACGGAACGGCCGCCGTCCGTGTACAGCTCGGTGCGGTCGCGCAGCGCGCGGGCGGCCTCCTGCCGGGCCGCCTTGAGCCGGCCTTCGAGCTCCCCCGCCCGCACCTCCTCGCCCAGCCCGCGCAGTTCCTCGGCGATCCGGCGGATCCGCGCGGTCATGGGGTCGGAGGCGAAGTAGGTGCTGACCGCGTCGGCATCGGCCAGTGTCGCCGCCCGGCGGGTGACGGTCTCCAGCACCCGGACCGCCGAGGTCGCCAGCCGCTCGGCGCGGCGGGAGCGGTCGTCCCGAAGGGTCTGCGCGCGCGAGGAGAACGCCTCGTACACCTCGGTGCGCTGGGCACCGAGTTCGGTGAGGAAGGCATCGGAGTCCGCGAACCGCGACTCCAGGTTCTCCAGCTGGAGCAGCAGCCCGGCGAGCTGCCGCTCGCATTCGTCGGGGGTGTCCGCGGCGGCGAGCGCACCGGTCACGGACTGGGCGAACAGGCCGCGTTCCGCGGCGAATTCGGCCCGTCCCTCATGGACGCGGAGTTCCCGGCGGCGGGCGTCGAGCAGGGCGCGGGACCGGTTGACCCCGCCGAGCACTTCGGCGATCCGCTCCAGGATGGAGGTGCGCAGGGTGGCATCGCCGATGTCGAGCCCGGCCACCACCTCGGTGACGGTCCGCAGTCCCTCGGCCCGTTCGTCCAGCTGGGCGGCGATCGGCTCCGCCCCGGCGACGGTGCCGATGGCCCCGGCCTCCTCGGCGAGCCGGCCGATGTCCTCGTGCACGTCGGCGAAGGCGTCCTCGCGCTCCAGGAACGCGACGGCGCGCCGGGCGAAGGACGCGATGTCGGCGTCGGCCGCGGCGGCCAGTTCGTCGATGCGCCCGGTGTCCGCGTACCGCATCTCCTTCAGCGTGAGCAGCTGTCCCTGCGCCCGCCGCAGCGCGGTCAGCCGGTCCACCCAGCCGGCGGCGCCGTCGGGCACCTCCCCGCGTACGCGGCGCACCAGCGACGCGAGGGCCCCGGCGGACTCCTCCAGCGCCTCGGCGGCCCGGCGGGTCAGCGCCGTCACGGTCTCGAACTCGGACAGCACCTGCTCGGCCGTGGCCCGTACCCGGTCCAGCGGCGTGCGCAGATCACCGGCCTCCGGGTCACCGAGCCAGTGGTAGCGGTCCCCGGCCCGGACACAGGCGGCGACGAGCGTCCTGTACACCCCGGTGGTGGGTTCCGTCCCGGACACGCCGCGGGCGATCGAGAGGCAGTCGGAGATGCCCCGCACCAGGTCCGCGTTGCCGATGCGGGACAGGGCGCCGGTGCCGGGGGCCCGCGCGGCGGCGTGGGTGTCGGAGACGTACGGGGTCCGCCACCGCTGGACGGGGTGCACCCGGGACGGCTCGTCGGCCCCGCCGCGCAGCACCAGGAGCGTGCCGTCGTCGAAGAGCGCGTGGCCCTGGCAGGACACCGGTGTGGCGACGGCCTTGCGGATGATGTTGTACGGGAGGAGAAGGCTGCGGCCCGCGAGCCGGGCGCGGAACTCGTACAGCACGTCCTCGCCGTTCGGCGAGCGCACCGTCCGCTCGAACTCCATGGCCTCGTCGCCGGACGCGTCGTCGGCGTGGGCCCCGGTGTCGAACGTCTTCGCCTCGCCGGAGGTGAGGTAGTAGCCGCCGGGGAAGACGACCCCCTGGTCCTCGGGGAGACGACGGCAGGCCTGGCCGATGCCGTCGAGCCGCGTCACGGTCCCGGTGACGCCGTTGAAGACGAGGTGGCGCCGCCGCTCCTCCTTGTACGGGCGCACGCGCAGCAGGACCAGCGGCCCCACCCGCGCGTAGTCGATCTCGGCGTCGGCGAGCGACTGGAGGGGATCGTCGACCGGCTCCGAGTGGATCCCCTCGCCCGTCCCGGTGTCGTCGACGGCCTTCACGGTGAGCGTGCCGCCGACCGTGGCGACGAACACCTCGCCGCCGATGGACACATGCGGGTGGCGGCCCAGGACGTGGTCCTCACGGGTGGCGGCGGTCCACTCGACGTCGTGCGACGGGGGCAGGACGTGGTCCCGCTCACCGCGGGCGTCCAGGAACGCGGCCCTGCCGTCCGCGTCCAGGGTCCACCGCAGGACGCGGATGTCGTCGCTCTTGTCCCCGGTCCGGAAGACGGCGAGGAGTTTCCCGTCGATGTGCCGGAGCCGAAGGAGCCGGGCCTCGCGGAAGTAGCGGTACAGGGCGGTGAACTCCCGCCGGAACGCGGGGTCGTCGAGCAGACCGGGAACGGCGTCCTCGGGGAGCCGCTCCAGATCGCGGTCGTGCAGGGCGAAGACATCGCCCACCGCCGTCCCCGGCCGCGGCCCCGGGGACACGTTGTGGCCGAGGAGCAGCCGGTCCCCCACGGCGACGATGTCCCGGGGCACGGACGGCTGCCCGGTGCGCAGGTTCTCGGTGCCCGCCAGGGTCAGCTCGGTGGAGCCGAACTCCTCGGTGCGGCGGGCGTTGAGCGCCTCGGCCCGGCGGGCCAGCTCGCCGGCCTGCGCGCCGAGCCGGTCCCGCAGCACCTCGTAGGTGCCCGCGTCCAGGGCGGACGTGCTGTTCATGGTGATGGCTCCCTGCGGATACGTACGGTGCCCGGACGGTCGGACCGGGGCGGGGCGGGGCGGGGCGGCCGGTTCCCGTGAGGTTCGGCCGCACCGGACATGACGGGGCGTGAGGGGCCGCGGTGGCCGCCCGGCCGCTGTGGCCGTGCGGGCCGGACCCCCGGCCGCGGTGGCCGGGCGGGCCGGCCCCCCGGCCTCAGATCCCCTTGGCCCCCGCCGCGGTCCCGGCCCCGTTGAGGCCGACCCCCAGCTCCGCCAGCGGTACATCGGCGAGACCCAGTTGCCCGGCCTTCTCCAGCAGCTCACGCAGCGGCCCGGACTGGGCGCCACCGGACTTCATCAGCTTCATCAGCAGGGCCGACACCGTCAGGTTCCGTACGTCGGCGGTGGACACGGAGCCGAGCACACGGGTCATGTCCTCGGTGAAGTCGGACGTGCCGTCCAGCCAGTTCTTCCCCAGTGCCTGCGCGGTGTCGGAGTTCTGGACGAAGGCGTCGACGCTCCTGCCGAGCGAGATGGAGGAGACGAGCCGGTCGAAGAAGACGGACTCGCCGCCGACGATGCTGATGTCGGCGCTCTCCAGGCCGGTCGCGATCACCGTGGCCTGCGCCTCGGCGACCTGGCGCTGGGTGTCGAGCCCGGCCAGCCGGATCTCCTTCTCCGCGTCCAGCCGCAGCCGGTACTCCTCGTGACCGCGCGAGGCCTCGTCCAGCGCCGCCATCGCTGCCGCCTTCTCGGTGAGCCCCGCCGCCTCGGCCTTCAGCTTCTCGCCGATGACCGCCGCGTCGGCCGCCGCCTGCGCCAGTGTGCCCTCGGCGACCGCCAGCGCCTTGAGCCTGGACCCCTCGGCCTCGGCCCGCAGCCGGGCGGACGTGGCCTCGGCCTCCGCGAGGCCCGCCTTCTCGATGACGTCGGCCTCCTTCTCGCGTACCTGTATGGCGGCGAGTCCGGGGGCCGCCGCCTCGGCCTGGGTGCCCTCGGCCAGCCGCAGCTTGGCCCGCGCGTCGAGTTCGGCCGACTTCACCCGGGCCTCGGCGAGGGTGAGCTCCTCGGCGGCCCGGTGCACGGCCGCCTGCTCCGCCGCTTCCGCCGCCTTGATGTCCTTGACCAGCAGTTCCTGCGCCTCGGCCTCGGCGGCGATGACGATCGCCTGGCGGTTGCGCTCGGCCTCCTCCACGGCCCGCAGCTTCTTGATCGACTCCTCCTGCTCGGCGACCGTACGGTCCACGGCGACCCGCTCCCGGATCACCTCGGCGATGTCCCGGCGCTCCGCCTCGACCTCCTTCTCGGCGGAGATACGGCTCAGCTGCGTCTCCCGCTCCCGGGCGATGACCTCCAGCAGCCGGTCCTTCTCGATGCGCTCGCTCTCGATGGCGATGACCCGCTCGCGGTTCTTCTCGGCGACCGCGACCTCACGGGCCTGGTTCTCCCGCTGGATACCGAGCTGCTCCTCGGTCTTGAGGAAGGCGGCCTGCGCCCGCAGCCGCTGCTCCTCCTGCACCTGCGAGGTCTCGGCCTCCTCGCGGGCCCGGACGGTCTCGATCTCACGGCGCTGCTTGATCTCGGCATCGGCCTGACGCCGCTCCAGCTCCAGGATGGCCTCCCGGGCGTCGACGTTCTGCCGGGTGATCTCCTTCTCCTCGGTGCGCTGGAACTCGTTGGTGCGCACATGCTCGATCGCCGTCAGCTCGGTGATCTTGCGGATGCCCTGGGCGTCCAGGATGTTGGTGGCGTCCAGCTGCTGGAGCGGTGTCTGCTCCAGGTAGTCGATGGCCGCGTCCTCCAGGCTGTAGCCGTTCAGATCGGTGCCGATGACCTGGATGATCCGGTCCCTGAACTCGTCGCGCTTGGTGTACAGATCCGTGAAGTCGAGCTGCTTGCCCACGGTCTTGAGCGCCTCGGAGAACTTGGCGTTGAACAGCTCCTGGAGCGTCTCCTTGTCGCTCGCCCGCGCCGTGCCGATGGCCTGGGCGACCTTGATGACGTCCTCGACGGTCTTGTTGACGCGGACGAAGAACGAGATCCGGATGTCGGCACGGATGTTGTCGCGGCAGATCAGCCCGTCGCGTCCGGTCCGGCTGATGTCGATGGTCTTGACCGCGATGTCCATCGTCTCGGCCTTGTGCAGCACGGGCAGTACGACCTGCCCGGTGAAGGTGACGTCGACCTTCCGCATCTTGGAGACGATCAGCGCCTTGCCCTGCTCGACCTTCCGGAAGAGCCGGCTGACGACGAGGAGCAGGGCGACGGCGATGAGCAGGACAACGGCGATGAGCACGCCGACGCCCAAGGAGATGGCATCCATGGTGAAGTCCTAGCGGTGGAGGTGCGGCGAAGGTCGCCGGAAGTGGGAGAAGGCGCCGGGGTCCGGGCGGTCCGCGGTGCTCCGGTGCGGTCCGCGGTGTTCCGGTGCGGTCCGGGCCAAGGCTCAGGCGGCGGTACGTGGATCGAGCGCCGCGTCGTAGGGCGCGACCCAGAAGAACTCGCCGTCGTCGTCGTAGGCGTACAACAGCCCCGTACTGCCCCGCGTCAGCGTGGCCGCGAGGTCCTCGCCGAGGCGGCGGACCTGGACCAGGGCGGTGGAGCCGTCCGTCGCGGCGACCTCCGCCTGGCCGAACGCACCATCCACCCGTCCCGTGCGGATGGTGCAGGTCCGCCCGATGAAGTCTTCCCGGGACGGCCCGGGTTCATCGGGGAAGAGCCTGGCCAGTGGTCGTACGAGCTGCCGGGTGAGCCACCAGGACAGGAGCAGCGAGCCGAGGAGGACCCCGGCGGCGAGGGCGGCGTGGACCGGTCCGGCGAGCCCGGCGCGATGCAGGGCCAGAGTCCCGGCCAGACCGGTGAACCAGGCGATGCCGGTCATCAGGGAGGCCCCGACCGTGACCGGCACCCCGTCGGCGATGCCCAGCGCGGTGCCGGGCAGGTCCCCCTCGAAGCTGTCGTGCTCGGCGGCACCGAACAGGACCAGCAGCCAGAAGGCCACGACCACGACGAGCGCGGCGCTGAAGAGTGAGGCGGGAAATCCGAACGCGGCATCAAGGAATTCGCTCACTGTTCCGCCCCCTACGTCCGTGACTCCCGTCGGCGGGGACACCGGTACGGCCCCGCTCCGGGAGGTCACCACTTCCGCGTTCCGGCAGTGGGACTGTCCCTCGCGCTCCCCGCGACCATCCTGGCAAAGGGGCACGATTGTTCGCATTGCCGGAGTCCGGCAATCTTTACGCGTCCTTAATGCCGGATCGTGCCCGTGGCGGAATGGCCGTGTTCCTCCCCGTTCCGGTGCCCTGCGGCGAGGCCGGTGGACGCGTTACCGGTGCGAACGGCCGCACACGGTCGCGCAGGGGCGCGAACGGGAGGGGCGCGGACAGGGGAGGGACGCGCTGCGGCGTTCGGCTCATGGAGTCCGGACCACGGCGGTTGATCTTGATCCCGCGCTCCCGGCGGTGCTACTTCGGCCCTACCGAATCAAGGGAGAGCGCCGTGCGCCAACTTCACCTCCTTTCGTCCCGCCTTTTCCCCCGTGCACCGCGTTCCGTCCGTGCGCGGCTACGGTCCGCCATCGGCGGCCTCGCGGTCCTCGCGGTCCTCGCCGTCCCCGTGCAGGCGGGTCCGGCCGCCGCCGGAGGACACCGTCCGCCCGTCGCGGCGGACCCCGCGGCGATCCGTGACTGGAACGCCATCGCCACCGAGACGATCAGCGCCAACCTCGGCGCCACCCGCCCCTCCGGGCAGGTGGCGCTCTGGCACGGGTTCGTCTCCGCCGCCGTCTACAACGCCGTGGTCGGCATCGAGGGCAGCTACGCCCCGTACAAGTGGAGGGAGCGCGGCCCTGCCTGGGCGTCCCCCGAAGCGGCGGCCGTGACCGCCGCGCACCACGTCCTGCTCACCTGCTTCCCGGCCTCGCGGGCGAGCCTCGACACCGCGTACGCCGCCTCCCTGGACAGGATTCCCGCAGGTCCGGCGAAGGACCGGGGCGTGGCCTTCGGGGAACGGGCCGCCGCCCACCTCATGGAACTGCGCGAGGACGACGGCCGGTTCGCGGACGTGCCCTTCACGATGCCGCCCGCCCCCGGCGTCTGGCGCCCCACCGCACCCGCCCGCCTGCCCTTCATCGACACCTGGCTCGGCAGGCTCCGGCCGCTCCTGCTCACCTCGCCCGACCAGTTCCGCCCCGGACCGCCGCCCGCCCTGCCCTCGGCCCGCTACGCGCGGGACGTGAACGAGGCGAAGAGCATGGGAGCGAAGACCGGCTCGGGCCGAACGGCGCACCAGACCGGGACCGCCCTCTTCTTCGGGGGCAATCTGCTGGTCCAGGTCCAGTCGGCCCTGCGCGACCATGCCGCCCGGCACCGCCTCGGCATCGCGGAGACGGCGCGGCTGTTCGCCGCGGCGAACACCGCGGCGACCGATGCCGCCATCACCGCGTGGGACTCCAAGCTCCAGTACGGCTTCTGGCGTCCGGTCACCGCGATCCAGCTCGCCGGGACCGACGGCAACCCCGCGACGGAGGCCGACCCGCAGTGGGAGCCGCTGCTCGTCACGCCCCCGCACCCCGAGTACGTCAGCGGCCACGCGACGGTCGCGGGCGCGGTGATGCGGGCGGTCACCGGAGTCCTCGGCACCTCACGGGTCGACCTCGACGTCCCCTCCGAGATCACCGGCACCACACGGCACTACGAGTACGCCGACCAGTTCAACGAGGACATGATCGACGCCCGTGTGTTCGGCGGGATCCACTTCCGTACCTCGGACATCACCGGATGCCGGGTCGGCGACCGTATCGGCGGCTGGGCGCTGGCCCACTACTTCCGGCCGCTGAACCCGGGGGACGCGCGGGCGTCGGACCCCGGCCCGGCCGCCCGGCCGAACTGTCCGGGCGGGGACGCCGGGAACGCCCCATGACCGCCGGGGCCCCCGGCCTCCCGCGCTGCTGGGCCCCTACGCCGTCGTCGGCGCCGGGGTCTCACCGGCGCGGTCGACCGCGGCCCTGGTCAGGACGGCGGAGGAGCCGACCACGGTCCCGGCCGGTCCGGCATCGCCCGCCTCGGTGAGGACGGTGCGCTCACCGAGGAACGCGTACGTGGTCCGGTCGAAGATCCACTGTGTCTGCTGCCCGTGCGAGGTACGGGCGACGGCGACGCCCTCGCGGCCCGCGGCGTCGGTGGCCCTGCCGACCACCGTGACCCCGGGGATCTTCCCGGCGGCCGTATAGAGCGCGGCGCCGACCCGCGGCGGCGCCCAGGTCTCGGCCAGCAGGTCACCGATCGCGGTGAACGCCCGCTGGTCGGGGTCCTGGCCCGATCCGCCGGTCTCCTCGCGGATCAGCTTCAGCAGGGCGTCGGGGTCGGTGGGCAGCGACGCGACGTACGCGTGGGTCGGGTCGCCGACCGACGGCCCGCTCCCGGACAGTGTGCTCGGCCGGGGCTTCGCTCCGGGGCCTTCGAGGGAGTAGACCGGTGTGCCGGCCTCGGCGCCGAGCCGGCTGTCGGGCTCGCCCTCCTCGCGCAGCAGCCCGGGGCGGCTGCCGTCGGCGGACAGCCACACCTGCCGGGAGTGCGCGGGAGGCAGGGTCACGGGGCCGCCGCCCGCGCTCTGTCCGGCGTACGCGACCTTGCTCTCGATGTACACGAACCGGTCGTCGGCGACGGCCTGCCGCTTCTCCCCGCCGGCGGCGAGCGCGATGCGGTCGAGGAGCCGGGCCGCCTCCGGGGTGGCGGGGGTGGCGCTCACGACGTCGGGGGTGCCGCGCCCGGGGGTGTCCGTGAGGTTCACCGCCACGACGCCGCCGACCGCCAGCGCGCAGGCGATGGCCGGTACCAGGAACCGGACCGTACGCCGGCGCGGGCGCGGGGCGCGGGCGGCGGCGACGGTGGAGGACTCTTCGGTACGGGCGGTCTCGCGCAGCATGGCTTCCTTCAGCATCAGTTCACGGTCGGCGCGCAGGCCGGGGACCGGCGGCGCGGGGAGCAGGGCGGTGAGGCCGAGGCGTTCGGCCTCCTCGGTCCGGTGGTCCGGACGGGGCCGCGAGGGGGTGTTCATCCGAGGTTCTCCTGGGTCAACGGCGGGACGGCCGGGAAGCGGCCCGGTCCGGGCCTGTCGGGGGCGGCGGAGGGGGCTCTGCCCCCTGCCGCGGGCGGCCGGTCGGCTCCGGGTCCGGCGGCGCGGGCCCCGGACCTGGCGGCGCGGGTCTCCTCGGCGGCGAGTTCACGCAGCCGGGTCCGGGCGCGGGACAGCCGTGAGCGGACGGTGCCGACCGGTACGCCGAGCGCGTCGGCGGCTGCCGCGTAGTCCAGACCGGCCCACACCACGAGGGTGAAGACCTCCCGGTCACGGCGCCGCAGGCGGGCGAGCGCGGCGTGCGCGGCGCGCAGTTGCTCGGTGTCGGCGAGCTGCGTGACGAGATCGTCGGCGAAGTCCGGGACCGCGTCGCGCTCCGGGGCGCGGGCGAGCGCCATCTCGCGGCGCCGCCGTGTGCGTGCGCCGCGGCGCATGATGTTGGTGGCGATTCCCAGCAGCCAGGGGCGCAGACCGTCCCCGTCGGGGCGGAGTTTCTCCCGTCCGCGCCATGCCTCCAGGAAGGTCGCCGAGACGACGTCCTCGGCTTCCGCCCAGTCGCCGGTCACCCGCAGGGCATAGCGGTACAGCACCTGGGCGTGCTCGTCGTACAGCTCTGCCAGGGCGTCGCGGTCCCCGCGGCGGAAACGGTTCCTCATGAGTGATTCCACACTCTGCACTGCCACCCGCGTTGCGGGAGTTCCCGTGACGTGGACCACAGGGGCCGGAACTGGCGTCGTGGACCCGGCCGGTGGTGTGGCGCGGCTCACAGGAACTCCGGGGCCCGGCGGTGCAGTGCAGAGCATGAACAGTTCATCCGTATCCCGCCGGGGCGCCCTGCGGACCCTGGCCGTCGCGGTCGCCCTGACCGCCGGCGCCGCCCCGCTGTGGGAAGCCACCGCCTCCGCCGCCGCGTCCGCCGCGGAGCCGGCGACGTACACCCTCACGATCACCCACCTCGACCGCACCGGCGCCCGAACGGCGGACTACGCCACCAACGTCACCGGAATCTCCGGTCCGGGTGCCGAGGAGACGGTCCATCCCTACGACGCCTCCGGCACGACCACCGTGCGGCTGCCCCGGGGCCGGTACCTGCTGGACAGCTCCCTGACCACGGGGAAGGAGGGAGACGGTACGGACTGGATCGTGCAGCCGCGCCTGGACCTCGACCGCGACACCGCGGTCACCGTCGACGCGCGGACCACCGCCCCCGTCGACGTACGGCCGCCCGACCGCTCGGCGCGCTTCCTGCACAGCGCGATGTTCGTCCGGGTCACCCACGACGGTGTCACCCGGGACGCCAACCTGATCAACTCCACGCCGGACCTGCGCGTCGCGCACCTGGGTCCCGACGGCGAACCCGGCTCGGTCCGGCAGTGGTTCGACGCGTACTGGAGCGCCGGCACCGCCGACTACGCGCTCGGCTACACCTTCACCGGCGCCCGTGCCCTGACCGGGCTCACCCGGCACCCCGCGCGGGGGGACCTGGCCACTCTGCGGGCGCGCGGCGCGGCCCGGCCGGATACGGACGGAGCCGCCTCCCTCGACCTGCAGCCGAGCGCCGGTCCGACCGTCGGGCTCTCCCGGCGGGTGGCGGCCCCCGGCACGGCCACGTACTACGTGACACCGGAACGCGGCACCTGGGACCTCGCCTACACCGCCCCGGGTGCGCCCGGCGCGCGGCCGAACCGCTACGCCGCCGACGGCATCGCCGTACACGCCGGGCGCACGACCACCCACACCTTCGACAACGCCGTCTTCGGCCCCGACCTCACCGGCCGCCCCGGTGTCGTACGCCAGGGCGACCGCCTCACCGTCGATGTCCCGCTGCTCGCCGACGGCGACGGCCATGTGCCCTCGGCACCGTCGTACGGATCGGCCCGCACCACGCTCCACCGCAACGGCGTGCGTGTCGGCTCCCGGACGGACGCACCCGGAAGGGCCGCGTTCACCGTGCCGCCGGGGAACGCGGCGTACCGCCTCACCAGCACGGTGGACCGCGAGGGCGCGCCCGGCACCGCCACGCGGGTGACCGCCGTGTGGACGTTCACCTCGCGCACGACGGCCGGACCGGTCCCGGTCCCGGTGAGCGCCGTGCGGTTCTCGCCCGCGCTCGACCCGGCCGGCACGGCGCCGGCCAACGCGGCCCTGCGTGTTCCGGTCGCCGTGCAGGGTGCCGGGGCCGGCGGGTACGTCAGCACTCCGGCGGTATCGGTCTCCGTGGACGGCGGCACCACCTGGACCCGGGTGCCGGTCGAGCGCGGCGCGGTCACGATCCGCAATCCGCGTGCGGGCAAGGGCGTCTCGCTGCGTGCCGAGCTGACCGATACCCGGGGGAACACGCTCACCCAGACGATCATCGACGCCTACCGGACGGCGTGAGGGACCGGCGGTCCGGGGGCGCGTCCGGAGGGCGTCCCCGGCCCGCCCGGCTCCGGACGGGCCCCGGCTCCGGACGGGCCGCCCCGCGCGGGACGTACGCCGATACCCACCTGATACACAGCCGCGCGATGCCCGAAGCCTGCCCCTGACCGGCCGGAAGCGCGCCTCACGGAGGCTGGGGGACGTACCCGACCCCCGGAGTACGAGAGGTTGGGAGGCACATGCCGTGCTGAGTTCTCCGGACGCTTCCGCGCCCGCCGCGGAACCCGCGCCCGCCGCGGATGCCGCGCCCGTCGCGGATGCCGGGTCCGCGACCACCGGCCGCCGCACCACCGGCCGCCGCACCACCGGCATCCGGCGGGACGGCGTACTGCTCGCCGCCACCGCGCTGCTGTGCGCGGCGCTGATGGCGCTGCACGGGCAGATCCCGAACACCATCGGCCATCTCGGCAGCCTCTTCCAGACGCTGCTGCCCTGGACCGGGCTGAGCGTTCTCGTCCTGCTGGTGGCGGCGGCCCTCCGCCGCTCCCGGCTCGCGGCCGCGGCGGTGCTCGCGCCCGCGGCGGTGTGGGTGACGCTCTTCGGCGGCATGCTCACCGACAAGGGCTCCGCCGGCGGGGACCTGACCGTGGTCAGCCACAACGTGGACGAGGGCAACACGGACCCGGTGGGGACCGCCCGCGGCCTCGCCGCCGCGGACGCCGACCTGCTGGCACTGGAGGAGCTGTCGCAGGAGGCCGCGGACGTCTACCGGCGCGAGCTGGCCCCCGGCTACCCGCACCACGCGGTGATCGGCGGGGTCGGCCTGTGGAGCAAGTACCCGCTCAAGGACGTGGCGGCGGTGCCGATCATGCCGTGGACCCGCGCGATCCGGGCCACGGCCCTGACGCCGAAGGGATCCGTCGCCGTCTACGCCGCCCATCTCGCGTCGGTACGGGTCCACCCGGTGGCCGGGTTCACCGCGGGCAGGCGCGACGAGGCGGCCCGGAAGCTGGCCGCGGCGCTGCGGGCGGAACGCTCGCCCCGTGTCGTGGTGGTGGGCGACTTCAACGGCACGTTCCAGGACCGGGCGCTGGCCCCGGTGACCTCGCGGCTGCGCTCCGCGCAGCGGGAGGCCGGTGACGGGTTCGGCTTCAGCTGGCCCGCCGCGTTCCCGGTGGTCCGCATCGACGACATCCTGGTGAGGGGGATGGAGCCGGTCTCCTCCTGGAACCTGCCCGCCACCGGCAGCGACCACCTCCCCGTGGCGGCCTCCCTGCGCCTGTGACGCCCCGCGCCCCGCACCGGCCGGGGGCGGCGGACACCGCCCCGTGCCCCGCGCCCCGGACCCCGCGCCCCGGACCTCCGACTGACTACGATGCGAGCGACAAATGACCCATGACGGCCAGGTAGGTGCGGTGTCGGAAGCCCGGGTCCCGGACCCAGTCAGCGTGCTCCTCGTCGAGGACGACGCCACCATCCGCCGGGCCGTCCAGCTCGCCCTGGAACGCTACGGCTACCGGGTCACGGTGGCCGCCGACGGGCTCAGCGGGCTGGAGGCCTTCCGCGCGGGCGGGCACGATCTGCTGATCCTCGATGTGATGCTGCCCGAGCTCGACGGGATCGGCCTGTGCTACCGGATCCGGGAGGCGAGCCTCGTCCCGGTCCTGATGATGTCGGCGCGCGGCGACGCCCTCGACGTGGTCGCCGGTCTGGAGGCGGGCGCCGACGACTATGTGATCAAGCCCGTCGACACCGCCGTCCTGGTCGCCCGGATCCGCGCGCTGCTGCGCCGCGCCACCTTCGAGCCGCCCGCCGGGGGCCCGGACCGGCCCGGGGGCGGCGGCGCCCGGGTCCCCGACGGGCTGCTGGTCTTCGGCGACCTCAGCGTGGACACCCTCGGCATGGTGGTGCGCCGGGCGGGCGAGACCGTACCGCTGGCCCCCACCGAACTGCGTCTGCTGCTGGAGTTCGCCGCCGCCCCCGGCACGGTGCTGGACCGCCGTCATCTGCTGCGCGAAGTGTGGGACTACGGCTGGGAGGGCGACACCCGCGTCGTGGACCTGTGTGTGCTGCGCCTGCGCAAGAAGATCGGCGGCGCCCGGATCGAGACCGTCCGCGGCTTCGGCTACAAACTCGTCCGCGGCTGACCGCGGTGCGCTTCGTCAACCCCCTCTCCCTGCGCTGGAAGATCGCCGCGCTGACCGCCGCCGCCTGCTGCGCGGTCGCCGCCGTGATCGGCCTGCTCGTCCACGACGAGACCCGGGAGCGGGGGCTGCGGGTGGGGCGGGAACGGGTCTCGGCCGCGCTGGCCGCCGCGGAGGGGGAGTACACCCGGACGGGGAAGCGACCGCCCAGCGCCGACCTCATGGCGCCGGACGCGCTGCCCGCGCCGCTGGCGCGGGACCTGGCCGCTCAGGCGCGGGAGGGCGGGACCTACGGCATCTGGTACGACGTCGAGGACCCCGACTGGTACTGGATGTGGGGGGCCGTGGCCGTCGGGGACGAGGTGCTGGTCGTACGGACGGACATGAGCGCCGAGGTGCGCGGCCTCCAGCTCCTGGACCGCAGCATCCTCACGTCCGTACTCGCCGCCCTCGCCGTCGTCGTCCCGCTCGCCGCCCTGGCGGCCGAACCGGTCAACCGGCGCCTGCGGCACGGCGCACGCACCGCTCGGCTGATCGCCGACGGCGACCTCGACGCCCGCATCGGCCGCACCGGACGGACCCGTGACGAGATCACCGAGATGTCGGCGGCCGTCGACGGGATGGCCGGGGCCCTGCAACGCAGGCTGGAGAACGAGCAGCGCTTCACCGCCGATGTCGCGCACGAGCTGCGCACCCCGCTGATGGGCCTGGTCACCGCCGCCGGACTGCTCCCGGAGGACGACGAGGCGACCGAGCTGGTACGGGACCGGGTGCGGGCGCTGCACGGGCTGATCGAGGACCTGCTGGAGATCTCCCGCCTCGACGCGGGTGCCGAGCGCGCCCGGCTCGACCCGGTGCCACTGGGCGAACTGGTCGCCGACGTGGTGCGCCGCACGGCGACGGACACCCGGGTCACCGCCGGGGAGGCCCGGGTGGTGGAGACCGACCCGCGCCGGGTGGAGCGTGTCGTGGTCAACCTCGTCACCAACGCCCACCGGCACGGTGCCGCGCCCGTCGAGGTCACCGTCACCGGCGCGAGCGTCGTCGTGCGCGACCACGGACCGGGTTTCCCCGCCGCGCTGCTCGACCGGGGCCCGCAGCGCTTCCGTACCGGCGCGAGCGAACGCGGGTACGGCCACGGTCTCGGACTGACCGTCGCGCAGGGGCAGGCGGGGGTCCTCGGGGCCCGGCTCACCTTCGCGAACGCCCCGGACGGGGGCGCGGTCGCCACCCTCGACCTGGACCCCGCCGCCTGAGACGGACCGGCTCGACCACCCCGGCGGGCACCTGGCCGCGCGTCCGGCCAGAATGGACCGGCGACTCCGGCCGCCCACGGTGGAGTCCGCGCCGACCCGGCACCGGGCGGCCCGGCCGGGCGCGGGGGAGGAGACGATGTGCAGGCACCGTCCACGGTGAACCAACTGCTGGGGCTCGTACTGTTCCTCGTGCCGGGGATGACGTATCAGTTCCTGCGCGAGCGATGGCGCGGCCCGGTGCCCGGCGAGGCGGAACTCGGGACGCGGATCCTGCGGGCCGTCACGGCGGGCGTGGCGCTGAACGGTGTGTACGCCGTGATCGCCGGGCCCGCGCTCGTCGGCGCGTGGCGGAGGGTGGAGCGCGCGGGGCTGAGCGGTCTGGTGGCCGAACGGCCCCGGACGGCGGGGCTGTTCGCCCTGCTGCTCTTCCTGCTCGTACCGGCGGCAGCGGCGGCGGCCGTGTCGTGCGGGGAGCGGCGGCGGGCCCGTTCCGTGTACCGGCCGGTGCCGAGCGCGTGGGACTACGCCTTCGGTGTCCGGGCCGACAGCGGGCCGCGCTATGTGCGTGCGCGGCTGAAGGACGGGACCTGGGTCGGCGGCTGGTTCGGGGAGAGGTCCTATGCCTCCGGCTATCCGAGCGAGGCGGACCTCTACCTCCAGTCGTCCTACCGGATGGGGGCGGACGGCTCGTTCGGGCCACGGGTCGAGGGCACGGACGGGATCTATCTGCGGATGGCGGACGTTGACGTGGTGGAACTGGTCAATGCCCCCGAAGGGAGCGGTCATGACGGCACCGGATGACGAACTGACGCCGTGGGAGCGGGACTTCCTCGAAGGCGGTTCGGATCCGCGCGGCTATCAGCCCAAGGCGGCGGGCGATGCGTCCGGGGAGCCCGCCGCTCCGCCGTCCGGCGCGGCGGGCCCGTCCGCGCGGCCGGACCCGCCGGCGCCGGAGGGCTCCGACGCGTAGGTCCCGCCGGCCGGCGCGTGGCCGGGTCCGGTCAGTGCTTGATCATGTTCAGCTCGTAGCCCGCCTGCTGGAGCCGGACGGCCGTCTGCTGGATGTCGTCGTTCCGCAGTTCGCGCCAGGTGTCGAGCAGGGCCTGGAACGGGGCGAGGAGCGGCGGGTTCTCGTAGTGGGCCGGGGTGCCCCAGTGCGGGATGACGGTGGGCGCGCCGGACTCGCCGGCGGGGCCCCATTCGATGTCGTACGGGTGCCAGCGCAGCGTGTGCTGCTCGAAGTCCGCGTCGAGCAGGGCGATGCCGGTCGCGAAGTGGTCGCCCGGCAGCTCCAGCGCGGTGCGCATGTCGCAGTCCTCCCAGGCGACGAGGAGGTGTGTCGCCATGAGCACCGACGGGAACTGCCCGAGGTCCGTGATCGCCGTGACGGCGTCGGCGCCCCGGTAGAAGGGCCGGCAGGAGACGAAACCCACGTACGGCTTGTCCATGTCCTCGGCCACCATGTGTACCTGCGGCGGGAGGCACATCCCGTGGTCGCGCAGCAGCGTGTCGCTGACATCGAGAAGGCTGTCAAAGAGGAAAGCGGTAGCTGACATAAGATCAGCTTAGGTGTGTGCAGGGGTTGTTGGCCGGGTGATCGGTGAGGGGAGCCGTGCATGCGGGAGCGGTGGACGAGGGCACTGCGGTCCAGGATCGCCGGTTCCGGAGGGCCCTACGGTCTCCTCGACCCGGGCGCCCTGACCGAGGCGGTGGAACTCTTCGCCGCGACCACGGAGACGTACGACATCGTCGAGACCTGTCACCTCGCGGGGATGCTGCACTGGCACCGTGCGACGGCCCTCGCCGACGAGCGGTCGCTGCCCGAGATCCGGACCGCCATGGCGCTGCTGGTCCTGGTGAGCCGGGCCGGGACCGGTCTGCCGCTCCCCGACCAGGTGCCGGTGTTCCCGGCGCATCTGATGATCCGGGGCGGCGAACCCGCCTGGGAGGACCTTCTGGAGGCCCTGGGCCTGCGGCTGGAGGAGGGGACGGACGCGCACACCGCCCGGCTCGCGGTCGCCGCCGGCCGCAACGCGGTGGCCGACGCGCTCGGCGACCCCGCCCGGCTGTCCGGACGCCTGCGCGTCCTCGGCATCGCGTGGCAGCGCCTGTTCGAGCAGACCGGTGAGACGGCCGCGCTGGAACAGGCGGTCTCGGTCGCCCGCAGTGCCGCGGCGCACGCGCCCCCGGAGAGCGGGGACCGGACGATGGCCCTGCACAACCTGGCCGACGCGCTGCGCGTCCTGTCCGGGCGGACCGGCGGCATCGACCACCTCCGCGAGGCCGTCACCATCGGGCGGGAGGTCGTCGCCCACCAGGACCGGGCCGTGGCCGGGGACAAGCGCTACCTCGCCCTCACCGGGCACGCCGACTCGCTGCGGATGCTGTACGAGCGCACGGACGACGCCGCCGTCCTGGACGAGGCCCTCACGGTCAGCGCCGCCGCCCTGGAGTCCGTGGCGGAGCACGAGGAGCCCCCGGCGGCCGTCCTGGTGAACTCCTCCATCCTGCTGCGGTGCGCGTTCGAGAGCACGGGGGACACGGCCGTGCTGCACGAGGCCCTCACCATGGCGCGGCGCGCGGCCCGGTCGGCGCTGCCCGGCACACCGGGCCGTCAGATCAGCCAGTACAACCTCGGCTCCCTGCTCCAGGTCCTCGCGGCCCGCACCGGTGACCTGGACGCGCTCGACGAGGCCATCGAGAACGTACGGGCCGTCGTCCACGACACGCCCCCAGGCCATCCGGACGGCCCGCTCTACCGCTCGGCCCTCGTCGGACAGCTGCACGAGCGCTTCGTGCGGGCCGGGGACGCGGAGGCCCTGGACGAAGCGGTCGATCTGGGCCGGCAGGCGGTGGAGGCGACTCGGGGGGACCATCCCGAGCGGTGGATGCACCTGGCGAACCTCGCGGTGTGTCTGAAGGCCAGGGCGGAGCTCACCGACGACCTCGGGGCCCTGCGGCTCGCCATCGGGACCGGACGCCGGGCGGCCGAGGCGGCCGTCGGAACGGGCCGTCACGGGGCCGCCGCGCTCTCCAACCTCGGCAACGCGCTCCGTCTCCTCCACCACCGCACCGGCGACACCGCCGCGCTGGAGGAGGCGGTCTCGGTCTGCCGCGCGGCGGTCGCCGGGACCGGCGAGGACCACGCCCACAGGTCGCAGTGCGAGTTCAACCTCGCCATGGTGCTGAGCGAGCACGGCCCGCGCACCGGCGACGCGGGTCCGGTCGAGGAGGCGGTGCGGCTGCTGGAGACCGCCGCGTCCAGGAGCACCGCCCCGACCGGGGTCCGGGTGTCGGCCGCCCGGGAGTGGGGCGCTCTCGCCGCACGCCGAGGGGACCACGAGGACGCGGCCCGCGGCCTCGCGCTGGGCGTGGGGCTGCTGCCGCGCCTCGCCGCCCGCGGTCTGCCGCGCGCCGACGCGGCCCGGTGGATGGCCGAGTACGGGCGGCTGGCCGGGGACGCCGCGGCCTGCGCGCTGGCCGTGGGCCGGCCGGAGCAGGCCGTCGAACTGCTCGAAGTGGGCCGCGGTGTCCTGCTGGCCCAGGTGCTGGAGTCCCGTACGGACCTCACGGAACTGCGCGAGCGCGCCCCGCACCTGGCCTCCGGCTTCGACCGCCTCTGCGCCCGGCTGGACGGTGACGGCTCCCCCGACGCGGTCCTGGACATCGCGGCGGGCACACCCGCCGAGGACGATCCGGACCGCCGCCGCGCCCTCGCCCGGGAGCTGGACGCCCTGGTCGCCGACATCCGGGCCCTGCCCGGCCTGGAACGGTTCCTGCTGCCGCCCCGGGCCGCCGCGCTGACCGCCGAGGCCTGCGACGGCCCCGTGGCCGTGGTCAACGTCAGCCACCACCGCTGCGACGCGCTCATCGTGACCGCGGAGGGCGTCCAGGTCTGCGAGCTGCCCCGGCTGGACCTCGACGAGATCCACAGCCGGCTCGGCGCCCTCCAGAGCCTGCTGGGCGGCATCGGCGGGCTCGACGCCACGGGGCGCCGGGAGGCGGAGCACGGCCTGGCGGCCGGGACGCTGCCCTGGCTGTGGGACACCGTCACCGGTCCGGTGCTCGACCGTATCGGCTTCACGGGGCCCCTGGACGAGGACGCCGCGCGCCGGCTGTGGTGGGTCCCCTGCGGTCCGCTGGCCCACTTCCCGCTCCATGCGGCGGGCCACCACCTGGAGGCGCCCGCCGAGGGCGCGCCCCGGCGCACGGTCATGGACCGGGCGGTGTCCTCGTACACCCCGACGGTACGGGCCCTGGCCCACGCCCGTTCCCTGCGCGCCGCGCAGCGGGCGGCGGCCGGGGAGTCGCGCGGTCCGCTGCGCGTACTGGCGATCGCCATGCCGCACACCCCGGGAGCGGCGGAACTGCCGGGCGCCGAGCGCGAGTACGGGCATCTGGCCCGGCTGCTGCCCGCGGTCGACGAGTTGGTCGCGCGGGACGCCACCCGCGCGTCCGTGCTGTCCGGCCTCCCCACCCACCCCTGGGTGCACTTCGCCTGCCACGCCGGTACGGACCCCGCCGACCCGTACCGCAGCCACCTGCTGGTCCACGACCACGCCCGCCACCCGCTGACCGTCCTGGACATCTCCCGACTACGCCTGGAATCCTCCGAGTTCGCCTATCTCTCCGCGTGCAGCACCGCGGCGACCGCGCCCGAGCTGGCGGACGAGTCGATCCATGTGGCGACCGCGTTCCAGCTCGCCGGGTTCCCGAACGTCGTCGGCACCCTGTGGCAGGTCGACGACCGGATCGCCGCCGGGATCGCCGAGCGCATCTATACGGGCCTCGCGGCCGACGGGTTCGACTCCGCGCGCGCGGGCGAGTGCGTCCACCGGGCGACGCGGCTGATGCGGGACCGCTACCCCAGGTTCCCGACGCTGTGGTCCGCCCATCTCCACATGGGGGTCTGACAGATGCGGGTGACACAGGTGTGCGTAAGGAGTGCGGATGACTGAGGGGCCGGTCCTCGCGGACCTGCATTTCGGACGCGAGGACGCCGAACGGGACGTGACGGAAGGGCTGTTGCTGCGCGGCGGCTTCCTGCCCAACGCGGCCTACCGCGCGGCGGTGAGCGGGCGGAAGATGCTGATCATCGGCCGCAAGGGCTCCGGCAAGAGCGCCATCTGCATGCGACTGGCGGCCGACGGGGCACACCACACAGGCAAGGCCCTCATCACTCCGGACGAGGCGGCCGGGGAGGAGATCCGGCGCTTCGAACTGCAGGGGCTGCCCGGTGACTCGGCCAAGGCCCTGATCTGGCGTTATGTGTTCGCCGTGCACGCGGCACGCCACCTGGTCACCCATGCCAGGGAGGCGCACGGGCGCAGGCCCGACGCGGTGAAGGCGCTGGCCCGGTTCCTGAAGCAGAACGACGAGCTGCCCGGCGGCCGGCTGGCCGACCGGCTGGCGCAAGGGGCCAGGGGCCTGCAGACGTCGCTGTCCCTGGAGGCGTTCGGCGTCAAGGCGAGCATGGACATGGCCCGCTCGCCGTCGGAGGGCGCCCGTGCGGCGGCGCAGCTTGAGGTGGTCGAGAAGGGTGTGGCCGCCGCGCTCGACGAGCTGGCCTGCGAGGGCGCGCACGGCCCCCTGCTGCTCATGGTCGACCAGCTGGAGCAGGTGTGGTCGGCCGAGCCGGACAGCAACTCCCTCGTGATCGGGCTGCTGCTGGCGGCGAAGCACGCCGCCGGGCTCTACGGCCGGTCGGTGCGGTTCCTGCTGTTCCTGCGCGCGGACATCTACGACTCGCTCTCCTTCGGGGAGGGCGACAAGTTCCACGGCGACGAACTGCGCATCGTCTGGACACCGCAGGCCCTGCGGGAACTCGCCCTGGCCCGCGCGCGGGCCTCGGCGGGCGCGGAGCTGACCGGGGAACAGCTGTGGCGGGAGATCTTCCCGGCGACCGTGGGCGACGAGGACACGGCGCGGTACCTCTTCAGCCGGTGTCTGCCGAGGCCCCGGGACGCCATCCAGTTCCTCAACCTCTGCCAGGAGACGGCCTCGCTGGTCCACGGCCGGGACCGGATCACGGAGGCGGACGTCCTCCAGGCGGGACGGCAGTTCTCCGCCTGGAAGCTCAAGGACCTGGCGATGGAGTACCTGGTCGCGCACCCCTTTCTCAAACACCTCTTCCCGCTCTTCCAGAACACCGGCTACGTCGTCACCCGCGCCGCGCTCAGCAGCCGCTACGAGGCGGCGGCCGAAACGCTCCACCGGCTGTTTCCCGCGTACGCGGACGCGCTGACGCTGTCCGGAGTGGTCGACATCCTGTACGGGGTGGGCTTCCTGGGGGTGCGGCGCGGGAACGACGTGGTGTTCGCGGGCGACGACGACCTCCCGGCGCAGCCGCACGAGACGGAGTTCCATGTCCACCGCTGCTTCCGGGCGGCGCTCGGTGCCACCAGCGCCATCGACCTCCGTACCTACGAGCCGCTCCTGACGGGCTCCCGTGTCACCTCGGGCAGTGTCGGCCCCGCAGGCCCGGCGACCACCGCCGTCAACCGGGACCGGCGGCTGCTGGGGGAGCTCGGCCGCTCCTGCCACTCCGTGCTCAACCAGGTCGGCCGGGCGGTGACGCTGGGGCACGACGCCCGGGACGAGATCACCGAACGGATCAGCCGTGTGCTCGACGACGCCAACGGCTTCCCGCCGGACGGGGGCGGCGTGCCCCCGGTCGACGTGGAGGACCATCTCCTGGCCACGGCCCACTACTTCACCGCACTCGCCGTACAGCTCCTCGCCAGCGGGCTGGACGACACGGCGGGCGGCGCCGGAGGCGTGGCGCACCGCCTGGAGGAGGAGGCCCGGCGGCTGAGGCTCCTGGCGGGCGGATCGTACGGCAGCTCGGGCAACTCGGGCGGCCCGTGACCGCCCGCGACGCACGGGGGACGGGCGATACTCGTCAACGGGTTCCGGGCCCGGCCGTCACGGCGCGGCGGCCGTCCGGCAGCGCGGGAGGCAACGGGGGAGGCAACGGGTGAAGGGTGCACTGCTCGCCGAGCGGTTCCGGATCGGGGACCGGCTGGGCGCCGGCGCCATGGGGGAGGTCTGGTCGGCGCTGGACGAGCGGATGCGGCGCGAGGTGGCGGTCAAGCTCGTCCACGCGCAGTTCGGCATGGGCGAGGACGAGACGCAGTCCAGGTTCCGGCGCGAGGTGCAGCTGGCGGGGCGGCTCTCCCACCGCAACATCGTCACCGTGCACGACTGGGGCGAGGTGCCGGTGGGCGGGCGCCAGACCCTCTACCTCGTGATGGAACTGGTCCCCGGCGTCTCCCTCCGCCAGAGCCTCAAGGAGGCCGGCCCGCCGTGGCCGCTCGCCGTCGGCTGGGCCGTGCAGATCGCCGACGCGCTGCACGCCGCGCACCGCCGGGGCGTCATCCACCGGGACATCAAGCCCGCCAACGTCCTGCTGACGCCCGAAGGCACGGTCAAGGTGCTCGACTTCGGGGTCGCGAAGTTCATGGGCGACACCATGAGTGTCCACGAACTCACCGTCACCGGCGCCCTGCTGGGCTCACCGCCGTACATGTCCCCGGAACAGGCCCATGGCGTACGGGAGATCGACCACCGCAGCGACCTCTACTCCCTGGGATGTCTTCTCTACCACGCGGTGACCGGCCGGCCGCCGTTCACCAGCCGGGTCGCGCTGGCGGTGCTCCGGATGCAGATGGAGGACACCCCGACCCCGCCCGCCGATCTCGTCGCGGGCGTTCCCGCCGCGCTGAACGACCTCATCCTGAGACTGCTCGCCAAGCGCCCCGAGGACCGGCCGGCGGACGCCGCCGCCGTCCACGACGCCCTGAGCACGCTGCTCGTCGACGAGGCCGTCTCGATGCCCGGCGCCGACATTCTGGGCATCGCGCAGCTGGGGCGGGCCGATTCGGTCACCGGTCGGCTGCTGAACAAGTCGTGGCAGCTCTGGCAGGGCACGCTGCGGCAGACCACCGACCGGCGAGAGGAGGCCGAGGCGGTGGCAGAGTCGGCGCGTGCGCAGGCCGAGTCGGCCCGTGCGCAGGCTCTGGAGGAGCTGCGCCGGAGCCGCTCGGAGGCCGAACGGCTGTTGGTCGCGGCCTCGGCGCAGGCGCAGGAGGTCACCGAGCACACCGAGCAGATCCGCCGCAGGGCGGAGCAGCGGCTGGAGGAGGCGTCCTGGAACGCGGAGGCCACGCTGGAGCGCGCCCGTATCGAGGCCGGACGGATCCGGGCCGAGGCGGAGGGCCTGCTCGCCGGGGCCAAGGACGAGGCCGCCCGCATACGCGCCGCCTTCGGGAAGGACCGCGCGGCCCCGCCCCGTCCGGTCGCGTCGGACACGGTCTCCCCCTTCGGCTTCGAACTGGTGCGACGGGGCTACGACCGGGGCCAGGTCGACGATCGCGTCAGCAAGCTCGTGGCCGACCGGGACAGCGCGCTCCAACGCATCCTCGCCCTGGAGCGCCGCATCGAGGAGCTCTACCCTCCGCAGCAGCAGATGTGAGGGTCCACGGCCCGTGGCGCAGGGTCCACGGGCCGGCCCGGCGATGCTCTGCGGACCGGCCCGGCGGGGCTTCCACGCCCTGTTGGGTGAGGCTCTGCGACCCGTGTCCGGCAGGGGGCTTCCACCACTGGCCGGTGAGGCCCCGCGGCCGGCCCGGCGGATGCTCTGCGGGCCGGTCCGGCGGGGGCTTCCACGCCCGTCCGGCCAGGTTCTACGGCCCGTCCGGCAGCCGGAGCCCCGTGCAGTTCCCGCGCCGCACCTGGTCCTTCGCGAACGCGGTCACATACGCGCTGAGCTGCGCGCGCCGCTCCTTCCGCTCGGCGGCCGTCGGGGGCTCGGACTTCTCGCCCTGCGCCCGGCGGGGGTAACCCTCGCCCCAGTGCGCGGCGAAGCCGGCCTGCTCACCGTCGCACTCGGCGACGGCCCACGCGCGGTGCTCGTCCAGCGCGGGCTGCCAGGCGGCGCCCGCGTTCCCCAGCGGAAGGTCGGGGCCCCAGCTGCTCGTGGGCAGCCCCGTGCCCCAGTCCCCGCGCCAGCCGGTGAGTTCGACGACGGGCCTGCCCAGCGGTTCGCCGTCGCTCCGTGCGGTGGCACCGCCGTCCGCCCCCGGTGCGTACAGGGTGCACCGGCCCACGACTCCACCGTCGGCTACGGCGATACGGACCCTTCCGCCACGGCCCTCCGCCGGTATCCGCGTGGTGGCGAGGGCGTCGCAGGCGGTGCCCTTCGCCTCGGCGAGGGGCACCCGTACGCCCGTGTCCGGCACCGCACCGTGCTCCGGTGCGGGCAGCGGCTCACCACCGCAGCCGAGCTTCTCGGTCACCGCGTTCGTCATCCGTACCGCGATCCGCAGCATGGCCGCCTTCTCCGCGCGGCTCTTGGCGAAGTAGGTCCAGGTGCCCACCAGAAGGCGGGGGTGCTCCTCGGATGTTCCCTCGCGCCCGTCCGGGCACTCGGGCATCAGATGGACGAGGCTGTCCTCGGTCTCGAAGCCGGGCAGCCCGCCCGGCAGCACCGCGTGCGGCGGATAGGAGCGGGCCACGTACGAGAGCTTCTCGTCCCGGCCCCGCCCGCCCGGGTAGGCGTCGACGGCGACCACGACCTTGCCCCGGTCACTCGTCAACACGCAGTGGTACTCGCCGAGTTCCCGGTCGAAGGACTCCTGCTCCGCGCCGAGGCGGACACCCGCGCGCACGGTCTCCAGATCGGCGCCGGTCAGCATGCCCCCGCACGCCTCACGTGCCAGCCACCACTGCTTCACCGGTGCCCGGACGGAGAACGCGACGATGACCAGTACGGCCAGCGCGCACCCCGAACCCCACAGCCACCCGCGGTGCTGCCGCGCCCAGTTGCCCACCTGTTCCCCCGTTTCCCCGTACGTCGTCCCCGTACGTCATCCCGTACGCGATCTCCGTACGAGTATGCGACCCGGCTACGGGACAGCCCTCAGGGGCTGTTCCGGACGCGGCCGGTGACGGTGGCGAGTGCCTGCGAGAAGCCGCGCACGCGAGCGGTCTCATGGCCCCGGCGCCGGACCAGGCCGAGGTAGGAATCGGGGAGCCCGGTGACGGGTACGAAGGTGACCTCGCGGCGGCCGTAGTAGTCGGCGGTGGGGCGGCAGAGAAGCAGGCAGCCGCGGTCCGCCCGCACGAGGGCGAGGCCCTCCTGCAACGTGGCCACCGTGGGCCCGACGGGGATGGCGAGCCCTTCGGGGGTGGTGTCCGGGGCCTGCGCGCGGCGCCAGTATTCCGGCGCCGCGCCCCGGACGCTGATGAGCGGGCAGGCGGCGAGTTCCTCGGCGCTCAGGCTGTCGCGAGCCGCGAAGGGGTGCCGGGGGGAGACCGCGAGAGTCTGCGGTTGTGCGGAGAAGACCTGTCCGACGACGAGTTCGCTCTCCTCCACCGGCATCAGGACCACCGCCGTGTCGACCTCGCGCCGCAGCAGCGGACCGAACGGGTCGGAGAAGGCGATCTCCACCAACTCGGTTGCACAGTCGGGGTGTTCCTTCTGGAACAGCGCCATGGCCGCCATCACGTCATGGTTGACCGTGCCCTGGAAACCGATGCGCAGGAGCCCGCCGGCGCCCGCGGCCGTCGCGCGGACGTCGTCGAGCGTGCTGGTGATGGCGTCGAAGGCGGGGCGCAGGCCCGCGTACAGCTGCTCGCCGAGAGGGGTGAGCCGTACGCGACGGCTGGTGCGTTCCACGAGCCGGGCGCCGACCCTGTTCTCCAGGGTGCGCAGCAGTTGGCTCACGCGGCTCTGCGATACGTAGAGGCGCTCCCCGGCCCGGCCGAAGTGGAGCTCTTCGGCGAGGGCGAGGAACGCCTCCAGCTCGCGGGTCTCCGGAGTGCCCACGGTTCTCCTCCCTCGGATCCCTCGGATCCCTCGGACGGCGGACCGGTATGTCCTGCGCCTCCAGTCTATCGATCCATGAGTCCGGCTAATGAATCGATGAGGGATTCGCCGTTGTTCCGCCGGGCGGCGGTCTGTTGTCTGGAGGCATGACGCAGGCAGAGGAATCCGTACGGACAGCGGGCACACGGGAACGTTCCGGGGTGCGGGGCCGGCTGGGGGTGGTGGCGCTGGCCGTCGGTACGTTCACCGTGGTCACCTCCGAGATGCTGCCCGTGGGGCTGCTCACCCCGATGAGCGGCTCGCTCGGGGTGTCGGAGGGCACGGCCGGCCTCACTCTGACGATCACGGGGCTCGTCGCGGCGGTCTCCGCGCCCCTGGTGATCCGGGCCGGGGGCCGGCTCGACCGGCGCGTGGCGCTCTGCGTCCTGGCGGCCGTGCTGATGATCGGGAACCTGGGCGCGGCCTGGGCTCCCGGCTTCGGCGTCATGGTCGTGGCGCGGGTGCTGGTCGGGATCGCGATGGGCGGCTTCTGGGCGATTGCGGCGGGGCTGGCGGTACGCCTGGTGCCGGAGAGGTCGGTGGCCGCCGCGACCTCGCTGGTCTTCAGCGGCATCGCCGTGGCCTCGGTGCTGGGAGTCCCGGCCGGGGCGTACGCCGGGGCCCTGGCCGGCTGGCGCACCGCCTTTATCGCGGCTGCCGCCCTGGCACTGCTCGTACTGGTCGCGCTGGCCGTCCTTCTGCCGCCGCTGCCCGCGGAGCGGCCCACGCCGCTGGGTGATGTGCTGCGGCTGCTCGGCAACGCCCGTATACGCACCGGCCTGGCCGTCGTCGTCCTCCTGGTCACCGGCCACTTCGCCGCGTACACCTACGTCCGGCCGGTCCTGGAGGACGTCTCCGGGGCGGGCGAGGGCCTGATCGGCACGCTGCTCCTGGTCTACGGAGCCGCGGGCGTCGCCGGGAACTTCCTCGCGGGCGCCGGTGCGGCCCGCTCACCCCGCAGGACCCTGCTGGTGATCGCCGCGGCCCTGACGCTCACCGTCGCCCTTCTCCCGGCACTGGGCGGATCACTCCTGGCAGCAGGCACGCTGATGGCCGTGTGGGGCCTCACCTACGGCGGGGTCTCGGTGAGCACCCAGACCTGGATCCTGGCCGCGTCCCCCGAAGCCCGCGAGGGAGCGTCCTCGCTGTTCGTCGGGGCGTTCAACGGCGCCATCGCCCTGGGCGCGCTGCTGGGCGGCCTGGTGGCGGACGGCATCGGCACCACGGCGGTGATGTGGCTGGGCGCGGCCCTGGCGGCCGGGGCCGCGGTGACAACGGCGACGGGCCGGGCCCCGGCGGGTACGAGGCGCTGACGACGACGAGTCACGAGGTGACCCCTCCCCGGACCGTTGTCCGGGCGGTCGGACCGTCCGGGGCGGTCGGACCGTCCGGGTCGTCCGGGTCGTCCGGGGAGGGGTTTCCGGAAGGGCGATCAGGGGTTGCCGGCGCCGTAGCTGTAGTCGGAGACGACCGCGTCATCGGCGTCGCGGAGGTGGGCGGTGTCGCCCTTGTCGTTCCAGAGGGGGCGTCCGCTGCCGTAGGTGAAGCCGCCCCATTCGGGGTGGACTTCGTTGGTGTGGATGCGGATCCGCTGACCGGGCTGGAGCACGGTGGCCGGCGGGAAGGTGAAGTTCTGGCCGGGGTCGTCGGCGAAGAGGGTCCAGCCGGAGATGTCGGCGGATGCCGTGCCCTGGTTCACGATCTCGACGTACTCGTCCGCCTGTGTGCGCTTGACCTGTCCCTTGGAGCGGACATCGGCGATGACCACGTCCGGCCTGCCCACGCGGGACAGCACCGCGACGATGTCGGCGCTGTTGGCACCGTTCTCCGGGCTGATGAACTTGTTGACGATCTGGCCGTTCTGCTTGAAGCCGGTGATCACGACGGCGTACTCCTCGCCGTCGATGGTCACGCTCTCCGGGGACACCCGAGTGGGCAGGTCGACCTCGTCGTCGGGGGTCGGGCCGTCATTGGGCGTCTCGAAGTGGTGGAAGCGAAAGCTGAACTGGCGGTCGGAGTCGTCCTCCTCGAACCGAATGCGTACCGCGAGGTCCACGTCGAACTGGTTGTTCGCACCACCCTGGATCGGGAAGTTCTGGTGGGTGAAGGTCCCCAGAGTGAATTCCGTTCCGCCGACCTTCACTTCGGTCGTGCCACCGGCGAACCGGTAACCGCTCTTGCCTCCGCCGACGGGAACACCCCAGGTGACGTTGTCGGTGGAGAGACCCGAGAGGTTGGGCGGGGCGGGGCTGACAGCCGTCCAGGTGCCGGACGCCGTGACTGTGGACATATGCAGGTCTCCCTCTTCGGCCGGCGCTGAGGGCAGGGCAACCGCCGTTGTGGCGAAGGCGGTTGGTGGCGACAGCGGTGTGCCGGCACCCCAGTGCCGGCACACCTCCGCGGAACCGCCTGTGAACCGTCGGCGGAACCGCCTGTCGAACCGTCTGCGGAGCCGCCCGCGCACTGTCTGCCGAACAGCGTCCGGGAACCATCCCGCTGGCCACTTCGACGGACCGGCGTTCCCGCCAGGACACCGCGTCCGCCGTGCGGGGCACCGTAATCCGGTCATTTACGAGGTGGCCGCGACCGACCGGAGTGGAACGGCCCCCTCCCGGCGGCGAGGGCCGCACCGGGGCACGGCCGGTGTTCCGGTGCTCCGGAGCGGCAGCGATACGTGTGGGGCCGGGGACTTCTCGGGTCATTTCCCCACCGGGCAGCTATGGCCGGTAAAGCGCTCTCGGTCGAGTGATGACACGCGCCGGCGCGGATGGCGGGGGCGGGTGCGAGGAAAGCGGGTGCGAGAAAGCGGGGAGGCGCCTGACTGCGCCGGGGAACGGCGACAGTGAACCGGGCCCGCACCCGGAGCCGATGCCCTGCCCCGGGCACCTCCCGCATCAGGCCGATGTTCCCGCCCGACGGCTAAGGGCTGTCCCCTGATCCCTGGCGGGCGCGCGACGACAGCTACGGCACCTCGCCGCTTTGTCGGAACGCCCGCATATATCCAGTATGCGGGCGTCCCTCCGCCTTGCGATGCACCGCATCCGACGCCGCGCGCTGATCCGTCAGGGATTACGGGACAGCCCTTACTCCGGGAAAACGCAGACCCACACGTGATCCGTGTGGAAGCAGAAGCCGCCGGAACGCGTTGTGGGCGCCGAGAAGGAGACAACGATCTTTGCGGACAACTCCACGTGATCACTGTCGCCATCGCCGGCACGCAGCTTTTCCGTGGCGTCGCGAAGAATTGCGGAGAGCAGGGCACGGCCGAAGTAGTCAGGTGTGCCGATCTCGTCGAGCACCTGACTGACTGCCGACTCCTGCTTGATCCGATCGGGTGAGGACATGACTGATCACCCCTCTACGAGAGAAGAGAAACGCTGTATGTCCAGCGTGTGGCACGGAGGGCGGTCACGCATCTGGGGCCGGAGGTGACACAGGTACGTGGCCGCCCAGCGGATACGACGACGAATGGTTCGTTCCTTACGGCATGCGCGTCCATGCGCCGAGTGTCACGTTGGAACAAGGCAGAACGCGCGGCCATATTGGAGGAAAGATGCTGCCGTATTCCACCCTCCCTGGGGGAATACCAGGAATCGGGCAACCGGGCCCTCGTTCCTTCGTGGAGCTACTTCAAAGAGTGCTTCGGCGGGAAGGAGTGTATGGCGGGCCTGTCAACGGAGGCTCCACGGCCGACACGGGCACAGCGGTCAAGAGTTTCCAGGCGGCGTGTGGACTTACCGCTGACGGTGTCGTAGGGCCGGCGACGTGGGAAGCGCTCCCGGCGGAAGACCTGAGGCATACCCACCATCAGTGAGGGAGATACGGGCGGGGCCGTGGCGCTGCTTCAGCGGTGCCCGCGGCGACAGGGGTTCAATCCCGGACCCATAAGCGGAATCTTCGGCCCTGGGACTACCGTGGCGCTGAAGGAATTTCAGACCACGGGCGCGCCGGAGATTATCGTTGACGGAATCTGCGGGTCTCAGATGTGGCCTTTCATGGGCTGACAGCGGGGGAGCCCCACCGCCACTGTCCCCGGGCATGTACGGGGAGCGGGCGGGAGAATCGCAGCTGAGAACGGGAAGCCCGCCCGATTTCACTCGACCGGGTTTCCCGTTCCGTGCGTGTAGTTCGCTGCTTTGTCTGGATATGAACGCAGAATGCTGCGAATGTGCAATTTGCTTGCTCTATCCCTGCCTCGTACGGTCCCCGTTTCGAAAATCTCGCCGACTTCTCCGGGCGGCCGACTTCGTTGCTGAAAGCCGCGCGGAAGCGGGATGGCGCCTCCTGGGTGTGGCTGCATTTACCGTGCGGCGAAGGCGCGGGTAATGGGAAGCGGCTGGTCCCTTTCGTGGTAGAGTCTTGATGAATTCACAGGACGCCGCGATTAAAAGGGGAATGGCGTGAATACCGAGAAGGTTACGGCTCGACGTCTTACGGCCGAAGAGATTTCAGGCTTGGGTCTCCAGGACGCCATCTTCGTCTCGGCAGGGATGGATGGCCTTCCTCTCGACTGCTATGCCCCGGCCTTCCTCACGGAGCCGGGCAAGAATTTTGAGGGAGGGGCCTTCGTCGCGAGGACGGTGTTCGGTGAGGAGATCCACGTCCTCCCGGAGAACGCCGAAGAGGCCGGGATCTGGATCGCCGACAAGGCCGGGGAGGAAATCGAGGTTCTCCAGAGTGCCGGCGTCCTCCTGAACCTTGCCCTCTTCGTGCCCGGTGGGAACAAGGAGTCCCTGGACGCGCTCTACTCCGCCGCACGGGACGCGTTCGGCGCGGGGGTCGTGCAGCGCTGGAGCGAGGAAGCCGTCGCGGTGCCGGACGTCAAGGTCGACCTCTACGAGGAGCCGGCCCGGGGGCGGAAGAACAACAGCCAGAACCGCGACCGCCGTGCCCTGGACATCTACCCGACCCGAGTGCGGTTCCTGGAGCCCAGCGAGGGCTGGAAGTTCATCATCGAACCGCACAAGGAGATCGTCGACGACACACCGACGATCTGACCTGATGGCAGGTTAGCCTCGGCCCTTCGCGGGAGCCCGTCAGCTTGCTGACGGGCTCTTCTCCGTTCACGGGGGCGCCGCGCGGCCCTCATCTGTCCCGGGACTCCGGTGATTGTCGCCGGTCCCCTGCGGATTCGTCCGCGATCGGTAACAGGGGGATCTTGTGAGGGCTTTCGTATGTCTTGATGGGGGCAGGGCATCGGCGGAGACAGCAAAGGGGCGGGCGGACATGGCGAAGCACAAGGGAAGGGGATGGCACGGCAAGCTTCTCTCGGCGGCGCTCGGGGTGACGGTGGTGGCCGCCGGCGCCTCGGTGTGGACCGCGCAGGCCGAGCCCACCGGAGGCCGGAAGCCGGAAGCCCGTGTCTCGGCGCCGGACTCCCGGCCCGTGGCGGCGGACATCGTGCATGCCTCGGATCGCGGCGAGCGAGGCGTCAACATCACGATCGATGACGGCCCGGACCCGGCGTGGACGCCGCAGGTGTTGCGGCTGCTGAAGGACAGCGGTGTGAAGGCCACGTTCTGCATGGTGGGTACGCAGGCCCAGGCGTACCCGGACCTGGTCAAGAAGGTCGTGGCGGACGGGCACCGGCTGTGCAACCACACCGTCTCGCACGACACCACCATGGACACCAAGTCCGAGGCCTACCAGTCCCAGCAGATCCTGGATGCCGAACGCATGATCACCAAGGCGTCCGGCGGCGTCCGGTCGCAGTACTACCGGGCCCCGGGAGGCGCCTTCACCCCGTACAGCCGCCGGCTCGCCGCGTCCAAGGGGATGCGACCGCTGGGCTGGAACGTCGACACCAAGGACTTCGAGCGCCCCGGCGCGGACGCCATGGTCGCCACCGTCAAGAGAGAGATCTCCAACGGACCGACCATCCTCTTCCACGACGCGGGAGGCGAGCGCTCCCAGACCCTGGCCGCTCTGCGCGAGATCCTGCCCTGGCTGAGGGAGCAGGGGTACTCCTTCGGGTTCCCGGTCCGGTGAACCTCATCGTGCCGTGATCGAATCGACCGCGCCGAGGTCCCGGCGCATCACGTCGCGCAGCTCGACCACCGCCGCGTCGAACCGCTCCTCCAGTTCTCCGTAGGCCCGGCTGTCGACCGTGGCCCCTTCCACGAGCAGGTCCCGCGTGTCCCTCAGCACCACGAACGCGGAGCGGGCGGCCTCCACAACCTCTCGCGGCGCGATGATGGCCAACTGGTGGCGGATCTCGTACGCCCCAGGTGCCAGAAACAGTTCACGCACCCTCCGAGGGCGCTCCTCCGCGGGAATGTTCGTCCGCGCACACTCGTTGAGGGCTGTTCGTATCCGCGAGAGCGAGGCGGTGTAGTCGGCGTACAACTGCCTCCGCGTATCGAGATTCTGGCCGGCCCGCTCCCTGCGCCACCTGAACCGATCGGTGAGCAGGGTCGAGCCCACCCCGATCACCGCACCAAGTGCCGTGCTGACTGGGGATATCCACTCCATGCCAGGAGACTAGAACCTTCGCCCACGCGTCGTTCAACCACGCGTCGTTCGCCCACGCGTCGTTCGCCCACGCGTCTTTTACCCACGCGTCGTTCGGCCGGTTCGGGTGTGCCGGGCATGCGGGCACGCGGGGTGTACGTGGCGCTGGGCCGCCTCATGTCCCCGGATGGTTCAGGGTGCGCATGAACTGCTCCGCCAGCCGCTCGGTGTCGATGCCGTCCGCGCTGTGCCCGGACAGGATGTGGAAGAACGGCGGGCCGATCAGGAGCGCGGTCGCCTGTTCGAGCGAGAGGGGGGTGCCGCTCGCCCTCCGAGCCGCCTCGACGACCTCTGCGGCGCTTTCCCCGAGGATGTCGCGGGAGGCGAGCAGCGCGGCGACGTCCGCGTCGTGCTGGGCCTCCCCCATGAGGGCGCGGTAGGCCGCGCCCGCGTGGGAGCGGGACAGGAAGGCGACGAGGGCGTCGAGGTAGGCCCTGAGGTCCCCGCGGGGGTCGCCGCTGCCGGACACGGACAGCTCGTGCCGGGCGTCGATGGCGCTGGCCTCGTAGAGGACCTCCGCCTTGTTCGACCACCAGCGGTACACGGTCTGACGGCCCACGCCCGCCCGCTCGGCGATGCCCTTCATGGTCAGGGCCGCGTACCCGACTTCGACCAGAAGGTCGTCGACGGCGTGCAGCACGGCGGCGCGTGCGCTTTCGCTGCGGGGCCGTCCGCGACCACTTCCATCCATCATGTCGCCACTCTATACGAGGCACTGTGTCTCGTACGTGTTAGCTTTACGGTGCACGGTGACTCGTAATGGGGTGTCCGGCCGTGCATCCGTGTACGGCAATCCAGAAGGAATCGAGAGCTATGGCTCCCATACCGGAGGGCGCTCCGCCCCCGACGCGGCGGTCCGGCCCGGTGCTCGCCTGTGTGAGTGTGTGCACCGCCCTGGTCGTCGGATTCGTCGCGGCGATCAACCTGGCGGTGCCGCAGCTGGCCGCGAGTTCACTGGAACCGACCTCGTCGAACCTGCTGTGGATCGTCGACGCCTATGTCGTGATCTTCGCCTGCCTGGTCATCCCCGCCGGTGCGGCCGGCGACAAGCTCGGCCGCAAGGGCGTCCTCATGGCGGGGCTCGGCATATTCGCGTTCGGCGCCGTCGTGTCGGCCGTGGCGCCGAACGTGACGATCATGCTGATCGGGCGCGCCGTCACCGGCCTCGGCGCCGCGTGCGTCCTGCCCAACTGCGTCGGCGTCCTCCTGCACGCCACCGCCCCCGCGCGGCGCCCCCACGCGCTGGCCGTCTGGGCGGCGGCCACCGGTATCGGCGGCGTCGTCGGCAACGTCGGCGGCGGCGCGGTGCTGAGCGCGGGCTCCTGGCGCACGCTGTTCGAGGCGGTCGCCCTGATCGCGGCCTGCTGCCTGGTGTGGGTGGCACGTTCCGTACCGCGCAGCGCTCGGCTTGAGCGCACCCTCGACCTGCCCGGCACGCTGCTGTTCGTGGCAGCCTTCGTCGCACTGCTGATCGGAATCATCGAAGGGCCCGAACAGGGCTGGGGCAGCCCGGCCGTCCTCGTCGCCTTCGCCTGCAGCGTTCTGCTGAGCCTGTGGTGGGTGCGGGTCGAGCTGCGCGCCACCCATCCCATGCTCGACCCGCGGCTGTTTCGCAGCGCGGCACTCAGCAGCGCCAGCCTGGGCATGACCATCACCTTCTTCGGAAGCTTCGGGCTCTTCTACGTCAACGCCTCACTCCTGCAGTACGGACGTGGCTTCTCCGTCCTGCAGGCAGGGCTCGGGATCATCCCGCTGACCCTCCCGCTCCTGGTGGGCACCCGCTACGTTCCCGGGCTCATCAACCGCTTCGGCAACCCCGCGACCCTCGCCGCGGCCTTCGCGCTCACCAGTGCCGGTCTGCTCGGCCTCTCGTATGCCTCGACCATGGCCTACCCCGTGTACGCGGTCGCGCTGTTCGTCATCGGCCTCGGCATCATGCTGGCCGCGCCCTGCCTGACCGCGCAGATCGCCGCGGCCCTGCCCGTGGAGAGGGCGGGCATCGCCGGAGGTCTGCAGTCCGCGACCCGCGAACTGGGCAGCGCTCTGGGTGTGGCCGTTGTCGGCACCATCCTCACCGCCGGGTTCACCCACCACCTGCCCGACGACCTGAGCCGGCACTCGCCGCTCCCCCGCACGGTGCAGGAAGCGCTCGCGCTGGCCCCGGCCGACCACACCGCCGTCACCGACGCGTTCACCCAGGGCGCCAACACCGCACTGCGCGCCGCGGCCCTCGTCGTACTCCTGGCCGGAGCCCTGGCCGTCGCCGGCGCCCGCCGCGCCCGGCGGACCGCGGCCCCGCGCTAGCGGGGCCCCTCCCGCCCGTACGGCCTGACGAGACGGCAACCACCCATCGCACCGCCCGAAGGAGTCAGTACTGTGCCCACGCAACCCTGCACCCTCGCGGAACCACGTGTCTCCGCCGCCCTGACCCGCATGTTCGGAGCCGCGGCCCGTGACGACGAGACGGCGTCACGCCTGTGGAGCATCCCGCTCGACGACCGGGCGTCGCTGTCGGCCCAGGAACTCGCCGACGCGGCACAGGAGATCTACATGCCGGTCTCCGCCGACGGCGGCAGGCTCCTCTACAACCTCATCCGCGCCACCAGGCCGGCCAACGTCGTCGAGTTCGGCACCTCGTACGGCATCTCCACCCTGCACCTGGCCGCCGCCGTCCGCGACAACGGCACAGGCCGGGTCATCACCACGGAGATGAACCGGATCAAGGCGTCCACCGCCCGTGACACCTTCGCCGCCACCGGCCTCGACGACGTGATCACCCTGCTGGAGGGGAACGCCCTGGAGACGCTCGCCGAGCTGCGGCAGCCGGTCGGCTTCCTGTTCCTGGACGGCTGGAAGAACCTCTGCCTGCCCGTCCTGCGGCTCCTCGAACCACACATCGCCCCCGGCACCCTCGTCGTCGCCGACGACGTGGACCTCCCCGGCCTCGGCCCCTATCTCGACCACGTCCGCGACACCGCCAACGGCTACCACAGCGTCACGTTCCCCGTCGAGGACGGCCTCGAAATCAGCTGCCGCCTCTGAACAAGCCCTCTCCGGACCGCACGAAGGACCGGGGCGCCGTACGAATGTCCGGGCACTGTACGAACACCGGGGCGCCGTACGAGACCATGTGCACGCTGATGTGCGGAGACGTGTCTTAGGGGGACAACGTGGCCTCGGAAGTGTGGACTTCGGTCCTCTCGCTCACGGGTGTCGCGCTCGGCGGCGGGCTGACGGCCCTCTCCCAGCGCGCCACCCAGCGGTCCGCGGACCGGGCCGAGGAACGACGGCTGAGGGAGGCCACCGGCGAGGCGCGCCGGGCCGAACAGCTCCAGGCGATCAAGGAGTTCATCGCATGCGCCCAGGCGGCCGAACGAGCGGCCTACAGCCGCCCCGATCCATGGGGCGGTGACGACGGCTGGAGCGAGCCCGCCGGGGCCACCATGACGACACTCTGGGTCGCTGAACGGCACCTCGTGCTGCTCTGCGATCCGGACCTGCATGCCGCTGTCCACGCGTACGGTCGCGCGCTCAACCAAGCGGTGTGGCGGGACATCGGCGACACCGAGGTCAACGAGCACCTGGAGGAGCGCAAGACCGCCTTCATGACCGCGGCCCGCGCCAGCCTGTCCTCCCCGCCGGGCCAAGCGCCATGAGCTCCGGGCCGAGGGCGATCCCCGCGGGCCGGACCGCGGTCGCCGAATCGGTGAACGTCACACAGCGGGCACGCGCACGCCTCGTCGCCGTCGCCGAACGATTCACGTTCCGCCGGGCCGGAGCTGCTCGCGCCGGAGCTGCTCCGGCCTGAGCCGCCCTGGGGCCGGCTGCCCCGGGTCGGGCGGATCCTGCCGCGGCGGGGTCAGCCCGGCCTCGTACGCGGAGATGGCCGCCTCCACCCGGTTGCGCACGCCCAGCTTCGTGAGCACCGCGCTGACGTGCGCCTTCACCGTGCCCTCGACCAGGTGCAGTCGCCTCGCGATCTCCGCGTTGGACAACCCCGCCCCGAGTCCGGCCAGAACCTCGCGCTCCCGTTCCGTGAGCCGTTCCAGCGAGCGGTGGGGATGCGCCACTCGGTGTGCGCGCAGCCCGGCGATGACCCGGCCGGCGACCCGCGGGGACAGGTAGGCCCCGCCGGCCCCCACCGCCCGCACCCCGTTCAGCAGTTCCCTCGGGTCGTCCGCCTTCAGAAGGAAACCGTCGGCGCCCTCCTCCAGGGCGCGGGTGACGTACTCGTCCTGGCCGAAGGTCGTCAGCATGATCACACCGACCGCCGGCAGTTCCCGGTGGAGCCGCGCCACCGCCGTCAGACCGTCCAGACCGGGCATCTGAATATCCAACAGGACCACGTCCGGCCGGTGCAGGCGGGCGAGCGCGATGGCCTCGTGCCCATCGCCCGCCTCGGCGACCACCTCGACCTGCGGGTCCCTGGCCAGGATGGCCCGGACACCTGCCCGGACCATCGCCTCGTCGTCGGCCACCAGGACCCGGACCGGTCGGCTGCTCGGCGTCGTCTCTTCCACGCGGCGAGCCTACGGGCGGCGCGCCACCGTGCGGACGGGTACGCCCATGGATCCGCCCGGAGGCGGGGCTCACCCCCGACGAAGGGCAGGTCGCCGCTGCCGTTCGACCGATGGGCGCCGGTGCCTCGGACTCCTAGCGTCGCTCGGGTGGAGGAGATGCGGCCCACCCGCGTCGGTGGGCGCGCCGCAGCACCTTCCGCGTTCCGTACTCCGCGTCCCGTACTCCGCGTTCCGTACTCCGTATTCCGTACTCCGCGTTCCGTATTCCGCGACCGACAGCGAAGGAGCTCCGTGATCACCCTCCGAGGACTCACGAAACGCTATGGCGACACCCTTGCCGTGGACGGGCTGACGCTCGACATCGAGCCCGGCCGCGTGACCGGCTTCCTCGGTCCCAACGGGGCCGGGAAGTCCACCACGATGCGCATGATCCTGGGCCTGGACCATCCCACCCGAGGGCGGGCCCTGATCGCAGGCCGGCCCTACGCGGCCCTGCGAAGGCCGCTGTGCGCGGTCGGCGCGATGCTGGACGCCCGAGCCGTTCACCCGGCCCGTTCCGGCCGCGCGCACCTCGTCGCCCAGGCACGGGCCAACGGCATCCCCGTGGGCCGTGTGGACGAGGTGGTGGAGGCGGTGGGCCTGACCGGGGTGGCCCGGCGGCCGGCGGGCACGTACTCCCTCGGCATGAGCGGGCGACTCGGGGTCGCGGGCGCGCTGCTCGGCGATCCGCCGGTGCTCGTACTGGACGAGCCGGTCAACGGCCTCGACCCGGACGGCGTGCGGTGGATTCGCCGGCTCGTCCGTGACCGGGCGGCGGAAGGGCGCACCGTGTTCCTCTCCAGCCACCTGATGAGCGAGATGCAGCTGACGGCCGACCACCTCGTCGTCATCGGACGGGGCCGGCTGCTGAGCGACACCTCCATGACGGAGTTCCTCGCAGCCGCCTCTCCCGCGTCGGCGCGCACCCTGGTGCCCGATCCGGAGGAGCGGGCGACGCTGGTCCGCCACCTGATGGCGGCCGACGGGGTGAGCGTCGAGACGTCCGCGTCCGGCGAACTCGCCGTCGAGGGCCGCACAGCCGCCGAGATCGGCGACCTCGCCCACCACTGCCGGGTCCGGTTGCACGGGCTGAGCGACGTCAGGGTCTCGCTGGAGCAGGCGTACATGGACCTGACCGCACGCAGCGTCGAGTACGCGACCGGCGGCAGCGGAAGCAGCACGGACACGGCCGACGGCAGCGGAAACGACAGTGGCGCGGAAACGACCGGCGCGGCCGTGGCGCCGAAGGAAGGGGGAACGCCGTGACCACGACGACACCCGGCAAGCGGACAGACTCGCTCCAGGCCGTGCGCGACACTCCCGGCCGAGGCGCACCCGGCGGCTTCGCCGGGGCCGTCGCCTGCGAGTGGACCAAACTGTGGTCCGTCCGGGCCCCCTGGCTGTGCCTCCTGGCAGGCCTCGCGATCACCGGCGTCCACACCTTCTACTACGCCTCGATCGCCCGCATCAACGATCATCCGATCGAACCCGTCGGGAACGCGGCGGCCTCCTCCGTCGTGCTCACCCAATTCGCCGTCGTCATCCTGGCCACGGTCGCGGTGACCTCCGAGTACGCGACGGGGACCGTACGGGCCTCCCTGCTGTGGGTGCCCCGGCGGCAACGGGTCCAGGCGGCGAAGGCACTGGTGGCGGCCGGAGTCTCGTGCGCCGCCGGCATCGTGTACGCGATCGTGGGCGCGGCGGTGGCGTGGGGGGCGTTCGACGGACGGGCCTCGTTCGAGGCCGGCACGGCCCTCCGGCAGGTGCTGTCCATCGGTCTCTACCAGGCACTCGTCGCCGCGCTGGCTGTCGGAGCCGCCTTTGCCACGCGCCATCCGGCCGGTGCGCTGTCGATCCTCGTCACGCTGCTGTGGGCGCTGCCGAGCGTGCTCCTGGGGCTCGGCGGCCCGGCGCTCGCGGCCGTCAACGACTATCTGCCGCACGGTGCGGGGGATCACCTGGTGCGCGTCGGGACCGAGGCCCCGTACACACCGACGACGGCGACGGCGACGGCGATCGTGGTGGCGTGGGCTGCCGCGGCGCACCTGATCGGCCTGTACGTACTACGCCGCCGGGACGCCTGACCCCGTACCGTGCCGGGACGTCCGACCTGTGCCGTGACCGGGCGCCTCCGGATGCCTCCGCGTGATCGGGCGTCCGGGCCCGTCCCACAGAATCGGCCGAGCAGGTCTGGAGATCCATCGGAAGGACGGTCGACGCACCATGCCGCATCGCATACCCCTGCCCCCGGCCAGGACCGTGCTCGGCGATGTGGCGCTGTGGGGTGTGCTCGCCGCCGCGACCGGTTACGGGTTCCGGGACGCGAGTGCGGCATCGCCGGCCCTGGACCTGCTCCTCCCGCTGGCGGTCCTGGCGGTCGCCTTGCCGCTGTCCCACCGTCGGCCCGGTGCCGCGACCGTCCTCGCCAACGGGTTGTGTGCGCTGGGCCTGGCCGGCTCCGGGACCCCCGCCAACGCCCAGGTTCTGTCGCTCGCCGTCCTGAGCTGTCTGCTGGGCGCCCGGGTCGCCGCGGTTCGGGGCCCGCTCCTGGTGCTGGTCGGGTGCCTCGCGGTCGATGTCGCGACCTGCGCCGTGCTGCGGGTACAGGCGGTGTGGTGGTTCTACGCGCTGACCGTGCTGCCCGCCGCCCTTCTGCTGCCGTGGTTGGCCGGACGCCACTGGCGTGGCCGGCGCGAACTCGTGCGGGAGGGCTGGCGGCTGGCCCGGAAACTGGAGGAGCGGCAGCACCTGGTCGCGGAGCGGGCGAGGCTGACCGAGCGCGCGGACATCGCGGCCGACATGCACGACTCCCTCGGCCACGCGCTGAGCCTGGTCGCCCTGCGCGCCGGGGCCCTGGAACTCTCCCCCGACCTCACCGACCGCGACCGCACCGACCTGGCCGAGCTGCGCGGGACGATCGCGGACGCCGTGGAGCAGCTGCGGGAGACCATCGCCGTCCTGCACGACCCGCCCGGATCGGGAACGGGCACCGGCCTGCACACCAAGGACACGGTCGAGGACCTGCTCGGACGGGCGGTCGCCTTCGGCGCGCCGGTGCGGTGGGAGCGGTGCGGGGCGGTACCCACGCTGTCCCCCCTGGTGGAACGCGGGATGTACCGGATCGTCCAGGAGGCCCTCACCAACGCCGTGAAGCACGCGCCGGGCAGTGTGATCCGGGTACGGATCACGCACCAGGCCGACCGTACCCGTGTGAGCGTCGTGAACACCGCCCCACCGGCCGGCGGACCGGCACACGCGGCCGAAGGCCCGGCGGCCGGCACCGGCGGACGGGGACTGGCGGGGCTGCGGGAGCGGGTGACGGTCCTCGGGGGCTCCGTGCGGACCGGCCCGTACCAAGGCGGCTTTCGCGTCGTCGCCGTCCTCCCGCACCAGGTCACGGCCCGCACCCGAGGGCGAGGGGCCGGGGCACCGGAATCGGCGCCCGGTATGGCGCCCGGAACGCGGGCCTGGATCCGAGGGCGGTACGACGGGTCGGCGCCGCCGTCCGATTCCGCTCGCCACCCGGCTCCGCACATGGACTCCGCCACCGCCCCGGAGTCCGCCAAGCGGCTCGCCGACGTACGGAGCGCCGCCCGCCGCCGCTCCGTCGTCGCCGCCGTCGCGCCCGTCGCCGCAGCCGCCTTCTTCGTGCCCGCCGCCGTCTACCTGGCCTGGCAACTGACCACGAGCGTGCTGCCGCCGTCCCGGTACGACGAGCTGGCTCCAGGCCGGCCGCGCGCCGAACTCGCCTCTCTGCTCCCGGCCCGCCCCTACCCCTTCCCGCCCGACCACGCCCGTTCCCTGCCCCGCCCGCCCGGCACCACCTGCGAGTTCTACCGCTCGGGCCGCGACCTGTTGGACCAGGTCGACTTCTACCGGCTCTGCTGGTCCGGCAACACGCTGGTGGCGAAGGACACCGTGCCCGCGAACCGGCCCTGACGTCAGGGCCGCGCCCCACGGATCCGGAGCGAGGAACCTCGCATGAGCGGCGCGATCACGGCTCGTGCGACCGAGCGCTCCGGCGAGGCCGCCCACGGCGAACCGGCCCCGACCTGCCGGGACACCGCCCAGTGGACGGGGGACCGCCCACAGGCGCACGATGCCGAACCGGACCGCGACGCGCGACAGCTCGAACGCTCCCGGCGGACGCGCTCGCCCGGCCCCCCGGCCGCCCCGGCCCGCTCCGGGCCTTCGGCCTCCCGGCCTCCCGGGCCTTCGGCCTCCCCCCCCCCCCGGCCCCCTCCCGGGCCTTCGGCCCTGGCCGGACGGGCGGATCAGCGCAGTCCGGCGAAGAGATCGTTCTCGGGTATGGCCGCGCCGGTGGTGTCCTTGACACGTGCGAAGGTCTCCATGCCCATCAACTCGCCGAACTTCTCCTTGCCCATCTTGAGGAAGAAGATGTTCTCGCCCTGACTGGCGTGCGCGGCCAGCGCATCGAATTTCTGACCACTGAATGCGGTGGTGTCCACCCACGTGGTGATCTCGTCGTCGGGGAGGCCGATCTCGGCCATCGCGGCGACCTCGGCAGGATCCGGCTCCGGCATGTCCTCCTGAAACTCGCGCATGGCCTCCCCGAACCGCTGCATCGTCGAGCGGGGCATCGTCGTCCAGTACACCTTCGGTGTCAGCGCGGTCATCTCCAGCGCCGCCATCGTGATGCGGTGGGCCTGGATGTGGTCGGGGTGGCCGTAGAAACCGTTCTCGTCGTAGGTGACGACCACATCGGGCCGGTAGTGCCGCATGAGTTCCGCAAGCCGGGCGGCGCCTTCCTCCACGGGGGTCTGCCAGAAGGATCCGGGGGCGTCGTTGCTCGGCCAGCCGGCCATCCCGGAGTCGGCATAATCCAGCATCTCCAGAGCGCTGATCTTCAGGACGTCACAGCTCGCCTTGAGTTCTTGGCGGCGCATCGCGGCGACGGCCGCCGGATCGTGCCCGGGATCGCCGGGCTTGGCACCCCCCGTCCCGTCACCGCAACCGCCGTCGGTACATGTCACGAGGACCGTGCGGATGCCTTCCGCCGCGTACCGCGCCAGGACCCCTCCGGTTCCGGTGGCCTCGTCGTCGGGGTGGGCGTGTACGGCCATGAGCGTCAGGGGTCGGTCAGTCATGAAACAGTCCTTCTGTAGCAGTACGTCGTGGTCCGAGTACGCGGCCGGCGGGCGCACCGCGATCCCGAGGCCCGGCTCCTGGTGGGGCGGGCGGCCTGATGATCTCCGTGTTCCCCGCCTGTGCCGCGCCGGTCCTTCGGTCGATGCAACCGTGCCGGCCGGACCGGCTGTTCCCGGTGGGGCGACCTGCACGTCTCAGCGCCACGTCGGATCCGGCTTCCAACCGAGCGGCTGCCCCTCGGCCGACCTGACGCGCCGACAGGGCACTTGCGACCCGCGGAATGACGCATGGGTTCCGGGATCTGGACAACAAGGCCCCCCCGGCCGCCCGCCTGGGGCATTCGAGTCGGGCTGTGGAGCGGGTGACGGGATCGAACTCGCGCCCTGAGCTCCGGAAGCACCCGGTACGGCAGCAGGGGCCCGGACCGCGCGTCGCGGTCCGGGCCCCTGCCCCGTGCGGGGTGCTGCCCTGCGGGTGGGCGGCGCGTCAGCGCTGTGAGGCGTCGTCGCCCGTCTGCCCTGCGTCCCCGGCTGCGCCTGCCTTCTCGCGCATCTTGCGCACCAGCTCCGCCTTCCGGTCGGCGGCACCCTGGCGGTCGAGGTTGCGGTGCGGACCGTTGTTCTGCCGTTCGGCGCGGGACAGCTTCTTGCGCTGGCCGCCGCCCATGCCCACGGGGTTGTTGATGTTCTTGCTCACGGTCATGGGCTCTCCCGGTAATGATGTGAAGTGGTCTACGGATTCATCGGTGGGGGGCGGGCACGGCGACGTCGAGGGACGTCAGCAGGGGCCCATCACACGCTCACTCGTAAATCGGCGTCTGGAAGAACATGACAAAGACGTTACCCGGTCCCGCCGGCCCCGCACGCCAGGCCTTTCGCCGCCCCGGCGCCCGGCCGGGGCAGCCGTTTCCCTCCGAGAATCTCAGCACCGACACCCACCCCGACACCGCCAGCACCCGCCGGTGGACACCGAACACCCGTGACAAGCCCGGACGGACGCCGGCTGACGGGCACGGAGCGGGTGACGAGAATCGCCCTCGCGCTCTGAGCTTGGGAGTCAACGGTTCTTGAGTCGTTATAGGGCCTCTGACCTGCAGTTTCGCATTGGGTGGGTCGCTGTTGTCCGCGCTGCTGGGCACGGATGGGGCACGAGCGCTTGCAGTGCAACGGAACCTGCTGAGGTGCGTGCTCCGGGTGGGCCAGCGGGTCAGAGAGAGACAATGTGGACTTGGTTGCCGCAGAGCTTGGTCATGCCGTCGCTGTCGGAGATCAGGAGGGCGACGGGTTTCGGCTGACGCAAGGCGACCTCGGCGACCGTGGCGTCGATGGCGTACTTGTGCCCATGCAGTCCGGCGCCTTTGAGGAGCTCCGCCGCCGCCTTGGCGGCCTGCTCGGTGACCGGTTCCACCTTGACGCGGGACAGGGCCCAGTTCAGGCGAGGCATGTTGGTGCGGGAGTGGCTGACTTCCACGATGGTGTTCGCCCCGATCACGAGGTCCGCTCCCATGTCGTGGAAGACCTGCAGCATCGCGAGGAGCTTGCGGTCCTGCGCGATCCAGGCGGACAGCCCTTCCGAGTCCAGAACAACGGTCTCGATACGCTCGCTCACGCGGCGTCCGCGCCCTTGGAGGAGCCGTCGGAACCGAAGATCTTCGCGCGGGCCTCGGCGAGTTCCTCGTTGCTGAAGTGTCCGTGTTCTTCCTCGTGGCGGCGAAGGTCATCGCCCAGCAGCTGGTGCCGAATCTGGCGGGCCACGGCTTCCGCCACATAGCCGGAGACGTTGTCCGTGAGCTTGCGGAGCTCCGCCACCTGATCGCTGGGGAGCGTGACGGTGATGCGAGTCGTTGAGGACATGAGCCCAAGCATACTGGAGTATGCACGCGCTGGCTCGGGTCTCTGGCCCCAGCCTTGACGCCTGAGGTCGCATGCTCCGGGTGAAGGCATGGGGGCGGTCGCTCTACGGCTGTCACTAGCGAGTGATGCTCCTGCCGTTGTCGTTGGGCGGCAAGCAAAAGACCCCAGTCATTGACCAGGGCCTTAATCAAAGAGCGGGTGACGAGAATCGAACTCGCGCTCTGAGCTTGGGAATCAACGGTGCTGGGCTGCCAGAGGCGCTCTGACCTGTATGTCTGACTAGGGCAAGCGAGGTTGGTGCGCCCTCTGGGCGCCGCTCATGACCGCTGTTGTCCGCCCCGAAGGGCACGGATGGGGCACGGCAACCGGGAGGGGCGGCCCGCGATGCATGTCGAGTGCATGGCGGTGATGTAGAGCCAGCGACCCCCGATTACCGACGGTGCGGCGAACGTCGCGAGCGTAGGCCGACGACCCGGACCACGCCCGCTGCATAGGCGGGCCGGAGCGGATTCTGGCAGTCGAAGATACCGATCAGAGGCGAAAATAGTGGAGCCGAAAACCGTTGCTAATTGCGCGACAGTGAAGTAGTTCGCACAAATATTGGCCTAATTTCATCACTTAGGTGCAAGTGCGTAAAATGGCGCCGTTGGTCTGCAATCATGCTGTTGTCATACCTATGTCAAGGGGTGCAAGCGAAACATGATTGATCTCCCGGCTCTGCCGACCGGACCCAAGTACATGGCTATTAGTCCAGAGATGGCTGATCTGTGGTTGACTCACTGCAACCCGACGCATAATCGAGTTCTCTCCGATACCGTCTATGAACGATATGCGAAGGCGATGGCTAATGGGGCCTGGAGGACTACGCACCAGGGTATCGCTTTCGATAGAGATGGAATGCTGCTTGATGGGCAACATAGGTTGATGGGTATCAAGCACTCAGGTGTGTCGGTCGAGATGCTTGTCATTCCTAATTGTGAGGCAGAGACGTTCGACGTACTCGACTCAGGGCATCGTCGGCAAGCGGCTCAGCTACTCAAGATTCCCCACAGGGTTATCGTGGCTGCGGCAGCACGAATCATCGGGCAAATGTATAAAATGTGGGATCCTGTTACTCTTTTCGACGGTTTCTACGACACGAAAGCAGCCACCTCGGATATCTTGAGAGCTGTTGCGGCATGGCCAGAGCTTACAACCATGGCGCCTATTGCTGCGGCTTCATATCGGGCCTCTGGGATTAATCAGCCCACTCACCTGGTGGTTCTCGCCCAAGCGGCACGGACCGAGCACGCAGAAAAGATCGAAGATTGGGCTAACGGTCTGATTTCTGGTGCCAATATGGACGCAAAAGATCCTCGCCTCGTGCTCAGGAATCGATTCTTCCGGGATCGCGTGGTTCTTGGGACGAGTGGGGGACGTCGATCCTCCTATAATTTGATCGCCAAATCTTGGAATAGCTGGGCGCAGGGAAAGCTTTTGGGTACTCTTAAGACTCTTGATGGCGAGGGAATTATTCCTGTGGTCGGGACTGAGAAATTCAAACCGTGAATCGAGCGGGCGGATAATTGGAACCGGCCGCCCCAGCCGCCGGAGGTGTGTCTCCCCGATTCATGCCCGCAGCCTCCGGGCGGGGCCAGCCGCTGCGAAGTCAGGAGGCATGCCACCGCAAAGGTGCCGTGTGCCCGGGCCTTGATGCCCTAAGAAAGTGCTACCACGCTGGTGTCTGCCGTGGCTCGTGCCTGAACATGGCCGGACCGCTGATGGGTGGGGCCGACGGCCATGCTCGGAGGTTGCCAGGCCGCCACAGGCCTCGCGGCCCCTTTGCGTCCGATGGTGGAGGATTTCGTCGAAGGTGGCGCGGGCGCCCGTGGGGTCGATGTAGTGCATAGCCAGGCGGGCCGCGATGACATCATCGACCAGGTCGTTCTGGACCTCGGACCAGGTGTGGTCGTCGCCGCAGGTGGTGAGGCCCTTCAGGCCGTGGAGGGCGTGCATGGCCTCCACGGCCTCTTCGGCGACCTTGCCGACCTGGAGAGCCTTGAGCTCCTCGTCGGGGAGATGGGCGCCTGCCGCTCGGCAGACAGCGGAGAGCTTCTCGATGTTGTCCCGCAGGGTGTCCACGTCGGACCTCCGATCGATGGGTTCGGCTATTCCTGTGCGGGGCGTCCGAGCTGGCGTACGGTCCATCCGGCCATGCGCCAGGCGTCGGCGTCGATGAGGTTGCGGAGGTCGACGAGGACCTGGTCCGCGACCAGTGGGGCGAGTGCTTTGGGGTCCGCCTCGCGGAAGTGGGGCCATTCGGTGCCCAGGACGATCAACTCGGCTGCAGCGAGGGAGCCTTCGAGGCTTACGCAGTAGTCGAGTTCGGGGTGGCGGCGCAGTGCCGTGGGCACGGCGTGGGGGTCGTGGACGGTGACGGTCGCGCCGCGCTGGTGCATGAGCGCTGCGATCGCCAGGGCCGGGGATTCGCGGACGTCGTCGGTGCCGGCCTTGAAGGAAGCGCCCCAGACGGTGATGCGTACTCCGTCGACAGGTCGGCCGAGCGTCTGCTCGATGAGCCTCAGCGCGGCGGCGGGGCGGGATTCGTTGACTTCCTCCGCCGCGCGCAGCATGGTCGCTGCCTCGATGGCGCCCAGGGTGCGGGCGGAGGCTGTGAAGGCGCGGACGTCCTTGGGGAGGCAGCCGCCGCCATAACCGGGGCCGACGTTGAGCCCGCCGCGGCCGATGCGGGGGTCCAGGCCGATGGCCTCGGTGAGCTGTTGGACGTCGGCTCCGGCGGCGGTACACATGTCGGCGACGCCGTTGATGAAGGAGATCTTCATGCCGAGGTAGGCGTTGGCGGCGCCCTTGATGAGTTCTGCTGTGGCGGGGTCGGTCACAAACAGCGGGACGCCGTTCGCGAGGAGGGGTGCGTAGACCTCACGTACCGCGTCTTCCGCTCGGGCCGACGGCACGCCCACCACGATCCGGTCGGGTCGCAGGGTGTCGTCGATGGCGTGGCCCTCGCGGAGGAACTCCGGGTTCCAGACGACCTCCACGTCCTCACCGGCCGGGGACAGACGCGCGAGGAGTGCGCCGAGGTCGCGGGAGGTGCCGACGGTGACCGTGGACTTGCCGATGATGACCGTGGGGCGGGTCAGGTGCGGGGCGAGGGCGCGGGCGGCGCCGAAGACCTGTCCGGTGTCGTAGCTGCGTCCGTCCGCGTCGATCGGCGTGCCCACGGCGAGGAAGTGGACGTCCGCGAACTCGGCCGCCTCTTCGAGGCTGGTGGTGAACCGCAGGCGTCCAGTGGCGGTGTGGGTGGTGAGGAGTTCGGGCAGGCCGTCCTCGTAGATGGGGCACTCGCCGGCGTTGAGGCGGTCGATCTTCGCCTGGTCCAGGTCTACGCCGATGACCTCGTGGCCGATCTCGGCCATGGCAGCGGCGTGGGGGATGCCCAGGTGACCGCAGCCGATGACGGATACGCGCATGGGGTCGACGCTCCTTTGCTTGCCTCTCGCCCGCCCGGTGAGTCCGGGCCGGCCGGGTGCGTCACGCTAGCGTCACCACCCGGCGCGTCCCTCTTCGTGCAGGTAGATCAACCAGCGTGCTGCTTCAGGAGATTGACCAGTGCGGGCAACGCCTCAGCAGCGGTTGCCCGGCACACCAAGTCACCGTCCTGGGGCCCCTCCAGCGGGTACGGCATGAACTGGCCGTCGTGCCAGAAGCCCTCCGGGTCCAGGTAGACGATCTGCATGCCGCGAGCACGGGCGCGAGCCTGGACCTTGCGTTGGTCGGCGTGCAGGCCGACGACGAGGAGTGCCTTGGCGCCGTCGACCCACTCGACGTCGGGTACGGCCTGGTCGTAGCGGCGCATGAAGCACTCGTCGAGCCCGGCCCGCGGCGAGCACGTCGAAGTTGTTGGTGATGACCGGACCGACGAGGTGCCCGGCGTCCTTCAGTTCCTTCAGTGCCCACATGGCTGGGGTCGGCTCGGCCAGGAAGCAGGCACGGAACATCTCCACGAATTCTGCCGTCTTCTCCTCCGGCTCCGTCAGCACCTCATGGAGGAGTGTGTCCGCTGTCGGGGAGAGGGTGAAGCGGTGCTCGCGCGGCTCGTGGCTCTGGCGGTCGGTGACCTGGTAGATCTCGTGGAGCCGGTGCAGGGGCGGGATGCCCGCCTCGACCGACGTACCGCATCCGATCTCCACCTGGAACGGTCGCATGTCCGCAAGGACGGACAGGTCCGGCACGCGGGTCGGCGTGCCAGGGTGGTCTTTGAACCGGATTCCGGTGGAGAGCACGTTCCATGGCAGTTGTCGGACAGCGGGCGGCGGCGCGTAGGACACAGAGGCGATCTGCACGTCCAGGCTCCGGTAGCCGACTGGGAGGGTGCGGCCCGCAGCGGCGTCCTGGGGGTGGACGTCGTGCTCGGTGATCCGGCACTTCAGATCCCGCCGTGTCCATAAGAATCCACCGGGTGCCTGCTTCCAGCCGCCGGTGGCGAGCGAATCCCACAGGGCGTCGTGGTGCGCGTCGATCTCGTCGGCCGGGGCGGATGCGGAGTGATAGAGGTACAGGTCGGTCAAGCCGATGGCCGGCGCAGCCGTGGTGGGCACCAGGCCGTACCGGTAGCGGTAGTGGATGATCCGCCGCCGTGCGTCGTCGGAGGCCGCCCAGCCGGACTGGCCAGCGGTGGCCTTCTCCTGGGTGCGGCGCCAGATGCCTTCCTCGATGTAGCGGGGGCGGTCGGCGTCGCCGAAGTGCGGGCCTCGGAGCCCCGTCGAAGACGGGGACGAGGTCGTAGCGGCGCAGCTCGCGCAGGATCGACGAGGCGGCAACCTGCCACTGGTTGTCGTCGGGGGAGCTGCTGTACGGGCGCCCGATCAGGTCGTTCGGATGGACGTGCAGCTCTGCGGCCACCTGGTTGAGCAGCCCGCCCCGGTCCAGCTCGATCAGGCCACGTTCCATCTTCGACACCCAGCCCTGCGACTTCCCCAGGGCCGTCGCCAGGTCGGCCTGCGGCATACCCAACCGCAGCCTCGCCCTGCGGACGCGCTTGCCGATCTCCGCGGCGCCTCCAGCATCAGGACACCTCCCGGCCGCCGGACGATCCGGCGCGATCGCCGGTCCGTCCGTACAGAGTTCGTCTCCAGCACGGTACCCATGACGCGGCTTGCGCGTGGGGCGAGCTGCCGCCTGCGCCGCCCGGACCGTCCACCCCACGGGCTGTCGCGGCGCTGATCGCGCAGGGATGCAACGTGTCCGCACCGTGCATGTGACGCGGGCCATTTGAAGTTGATGTCGGGATAGGGCGCTCAACGACGGTGCTCTCGCCGTCGGGGCGCCATACGCGCCATTGGTGCAGGTCGGAAAGGCCCCGGGCCCTTATGGCACGCCAATGGCACGCGTCATGAAATTGGTCTAGACAACAAACAGGCCCCAGTCATTTGACCAGGGCCTTCATCATGGAGCGGGTGACGAGAATCGAACTCGCGCTCTGAGCTTGGGAAGCTCATGTTCTACCATTAAACTACACCCGCGAAGCGCGCCGATCATCGGCGATGCATCGTCGCACACTGTACCCCATGGCAGGCCCCCGGCGTATTCGTCGTGGGGCCGGTCGTCGTTTCCGGGGGTGGGGAGGGGTGGATGCGGTTGTGAGGGGCGGGAGTTGGGGGCGTAGCGTGGGTTGTCGGAGTGCCGCCTGGAGTGGCGTCCTGTTCATCCCCTAATGTGGCGTTTTCGTCCAAGGGTTGGTTGGGGAAGGGACTTGATGGAGTCGATGGAGCGCACCGTCGTCCGCTGTGCCGAAGGGCACGTTTTTGCTACCTCGTCGTTCCCGATGCAGCAGCTCGGGGCCGGCCGGATCGGTCCGGGGCGGCTGATCCGGTGTCCGCGTTGTGCCCGGTTGAGGCATGCGGTGCCGGTGGTGTTCGAGGAGCGGTAGGAGCGGGGCAGGCCCGGTTTCCGGGGGCGGCGCTCGGGGTTTCCGGGGTGTCGTCGAGCGGTCCGGGGAGTGGTTCGGCAGGCGCGCGGGGCGGTCCGGTTGGGGCGGGCTCGCGCGTTCTGCGTATCCTCGGGACGTGCTTCTCTCAGACAAGGACATCCGGGCCGAGATCGACGCCGGGCGGGTCCGCATTGATCCGTTCGACCCGTCGATGGTGCAGCCATCGAGCATCGACGTGCGGCTGGACCGCTACTTCCGGGTGTTCGAGAACCACCGCTATCCGCATATCGACCCCGCCATCGAGCAGGTCGACCTGACGCGTACGGTCGAGCCGGAGGGGGATGAGGCGTTCATCCTGCACCCCGGTGAATTCGTGCTCGCCTCGACGTACGAGGTGATCTCGCTTCCCGACGATCTCGCGTCGCGGCTGGAGGGCAAGAGTTCGCTGGGGCGGCTCGGGCTCGTGACGCATTCGACGGCCGGGTTCATCGACCCGGGGTTCTCGGGGCATGTGACCCTGGAGCTCTCGAATCTCGCGACGCTGCCGATAAAGCTCTGGCCGGGAATGAAGATCGGTCAGCTGTGCATGTTCCGGCTGAGTTCGCCCTCCGAGTTCCCGTACGGATCCGAGCGGTACGGATCGCGTTACCAGGGGCAGCGCGGACCGACCGCCTCCCGGTCGTACATGAATTTCCATCGGACCCAGGTGTGAGGGCGGATCGATGAGCGAGGCGCGGGAGAACCTGACGTACGAGGGCTTCGGGCTCGCCGTGCGCGAGCTGGCGCAGACGGTGGCCGACGACGGGTACGAGCCCGATGTGGTGCTGAGCATCGCCCGGGGCGGGGTGTTCGTCGCGGGCGGGCTCGCGTACGCGCTCGACTGCAAGAACATCCACCTGGTGAACGTGGAGTTCTACACGGGCGTGGGCACCACGCTGGAAATGCCCGTCATGCTGGCGCCCGTTCCGAATGCCATCGATTTCTCGGACAAGAAGGTCCTGATCGCCGATGACGTCGCCGATACGGGCAAGACGCTGAAGCTGGTCCGGGACTTCTGCATCGACCATGTCGCCGAGGTGCGCAGCGCGGTCATCTACGAGAAGTCGCACTCGCTCGTGAAATGCGAGTACGTGTGGAAGAAGACCGATCAGTGGATCAACTTCCCGTGGAGTGTGGAGAAGCCCGTCGTACGCCGTGACGGGCAGGTCCTCGACGCCTGAGGGCATCCCCCGGATCGGGGGCGGATATCGAAGAACCCCCGGAGCGCACCGCGCTCCGGGGGTTCTTCGTGTGGTGCCCGGTCAGGTCAGATCGTGCCGAGCTTGATGATCGACAGCAGCGCGATCAGCTGGATCGCCGAGGCGCCCAGCGCCTTCGGCCACGGCAGGTCGTGCGACTTGCTCACCATCGACGTGAACAGTGCTCCGGCCGCCAGCCAGGTGATCCATCCGATCACCTGCACCAGGGAGTTCTCACCGCCCAGGAAGAGGGCGAAGAGCAGGCGCGGGGCGTCCGTGACCGACATGATCAGCATCGAGAGGCCCACGGTCGGCTGCCAGGAGCCGTTGCCGCCCAGCTGGCGCGCCAGGGTGTGGGTGACCGCGCCGAGGACCAGGCCGCCGATGACGAAGCCGATGCCGGTGATGATGACGTACGGGACGGCCGTGGAGATCGTCGCGTTGATCGCCTCGTCGCGCGCCTGGTCGAAGCCGAAGATCGCGAGCAGCCCGTACAGGAACGTGACGATGAGCGCCGGGCCCCACACCGGGTAGTCGCGCATCTGCCAGAACGTCGGCCCCGGTCGCATCACCATGCCGGTGAGCAGGTCCTTCCAGGGCAGGCGCGGGCCTGCGGGCTGGGCGGGGGCCTGGCCGGCCCCGTAGGCGCCGGCGTCGTTGTAGGGGTCCTCGTTGATGCTGAACGCCTGCGTGTGACCCGGGCTGTTGGCGTACGGGTCCTGGTGCGGGGGTTCCTGGTACGGGTCGCCGAAGTACTCGGGCTCGCCGTGTCCGTGGGCGCCGTTGCCGGGGCCGCCCTGCTGTCCGTGTCCGCCGCCGTACCCGCCGCCGCCCTGTCCGCCGTTGTACGGGGCACCCTGGGGTGCTCCGTACGGCGGTGCGCCGTTGCCCCCTGCGGGGGGCCACGGCTGACGGCCGTACGGCGGCTGTGGTGCCTGCCCTCCGTACGGCTGTTGCTGCGGGTGCTGCTGCGGTTGCTGCGGCGTGCGGTTGTCCCGGCCGCGTCCGATCCTGAATCCAGCCACGGAATCGAACGTACCTGGTCCGGGTGGGTGTGGTGAGGGGGCCCGGCGAACCCGCCCGCCTTTGCGGCCGAGCTGTGACATCCCCTAAGGGAGTCCTGGGGGGACAGCTGGGGGGTCTTTGGGGGCCGCCGGGAGGTGTGGGAGGGAGCCGGCAGGGCAGCGACGGGGCCGTCGAGAACGTGATCCCGGGCGGCCGGGCTGCCCCGGCGCGGCCCGGCCGCCCCGGGGCACAGGACGCCGCAGTTCGCCGACCGCCGACCGCGTACCTGGTCCGGCTCAGCCCCCGGCCGCCCGTACGCGAGGCCGCCCGTACGCGCGGGCTGCTCCCGTACGTGGAAGCTCCCGCACGCGAAAGCGGCCGGTCCTGCCCCCGAGGCAGGTCCGGCCGCTCGCGTACGCCGACGGGTTCGGCTACTTCGCCGGTTCGGGCTCCGGCGCGTCCACCGTCTCCGGCTCGCCCTCCGGGTCCGCCGGTGTCTTCACGGACTCCAGCAGGAGCTGCGAGACGTCGACCACCTGGATCGACTCCTTGGCCTTGCCGTCGTTCTTCTTGCCGTTGACCGAGTCGGTCAGCATGACGAGGCAGAACGGGCAGGCGGTGGAGACGATGTCCGGGTTGAGGGAGAGGGCTTCCTCGACGCGCTCGTTGTTGATGCGCTTGCCGATCCGCTCCTCCATCCACATCCGGGCACCGCCGGCGCCGCAGCAGAAGCCGCGCTCCTTGTGGCGGTGCATCTCCTCGTTCCGCAGACCCGGGACCTTGGCGATGATCTCGCGCGGCGGCGTGTAGATCTTGTTGTGACGGCCCAGGTAGCAGGGGTCGTGATACGTGATCAGGCCCTCGACCGGGGTCACCGGGATCAGCTTGCCCTCGTCCACCAAGTGCTGGAGCAGCTGCGTGTGGTGGATGACCTCGTACTCGCCGCCGAGCTGCGGGTACTCGTTGGCGATGGTGTTGAAGCAGTGCGGGCAGGTCGCGACGATCTTCTTGGAGGACTTCGGCTTCCTGGTCGCCTCGTCCTCGTCGTCCTCGCCGAACGCCATGTTCAGCATCGCCACGTTCTCCTGGCCGAGCTGCTGGAACAGCGGCTCGTTGCCCAGGCGGCGGGCCGAGTCACCCGTGCACTTCTCGTCGCCGCCCATGATCGCGAACTTCACGCCCGCGATGTGGAGCAGTTCCGCGAAGGCCTTCGTCGTCTTCTTGGCACGGTCCTCCAGCGCGCCCGCGCAGCCGACCCAGTACAGGTACTCGATCTCGCTGAGGTCCTCGACGTCCTTGCCGACGATCGGGACCTCGAAGTCGACCTCCTTGGTCCACTCGACGCGCTGCTTCTTGGCGAGGCCCCAGGGGTTGCCCTTCTTCTCCAGGTTCTTGAGCATCGTGCCCGCCTCGGACGGGAACGCGGACTCGATCATCACCTGGTAGCGGCGCATGTCGACGATGTGGTCGATGTGCTCGATGTCGACCGGGCACTGCTCCACGCACGCACCGCAGGTGGTGCAGGACCACAGCACGTCCGGGTCGATGACGCCGTTCTCCTCGGCGGTGCCGATGAGGGGGCGCTCGGCCTCCGCGAGGGCGGCCGCCGGAACGTCCTTCAGCTGCTCCGCGGACGCCTTCTCGTTGCCCTCCATGTCCTTGCCGCCACCGGCGAGCAGGTAGGGGGCCTTGGCGTGCGCGTGGTCGCGCAGCGACATGATCAGGAGCTTCGGGGAGAGCGGCTTGCCGGTGTTCCAGGCGGGGCACTGCGACTGGCAGCGGCCGCACTCGGTGCACGTGGAGAAGTCGAGAATGCCCTTCCAGGAGAACTGCTCGACCTGCGAGACACCGAAGACGTCGTCCTCGCCCGGGTCCTCGAAGTCGATCTCCTTGCCGCCGCTCGTCATCGGCTGGAGCGCGCCGAGGGCGACCTCGCCGTCGGCGTTCCGCTTGAACCAGATGTTCGGGAAGCCGAGGAAGCGGTGCCAGGCCACACCCATGTTGGTGTTGAGCGAGACAGTGATCATCCAGATCAGCGAGGTGCCGATCTTGATCATCGCGGTGAAGTAGATGAGGTTCTGGAGCGTGCCGAGCGCCATCCCCTTGAAGGCGAGCACCAGGGGGTACGAGACGAAGTACGCGGCCTCGTAGCCCTCGACGTGGTGGATCGCGCCCTCAAGGCCGCGCAGGACCAGGATCGCCAGGCCGATGACGAGGATGACGTACTCGACGAAGTACGCCTGCCAGGCCTTGGAGCCCGCGAAGCGCGACTTGCGGCCGGCCCGGGAGGGCAGGTTCAGCAGCCGGATCGCCATCAGCGTGACGATCCCGGCGACCGTCATCAGCCCGATGAACTCGATGTACATCTCGAACGGCAGCCAGCCGCCGATGACGGGCAGCACCCAGTCCGCCTGGAAGAGCTGTCCGTACGCCTGGAGCAGCGTCGGCGGCAGGGTCAGGAAGCCGATGGCGACGAACCAGTGCGCGAAGCCGACGATGCCCCACCGGTTCATCCGGGTGTGGCCGAGGAACTCCTTGACCAGGGTGATCGTGCGCTGTTTGGGGTCGTCGGTGCGGCTGCCCGCGGGTACCGGTTGTCCGAGGCGGACGAAACGGTAGATCTGCGCGACGGCTCGGGCGAGGAGCGCGACGCCGACGACGGTCAGCACCAGCGACACGATGATCGCGGCGAGTTGCATGTGGGGGCTCCTCGGGCCTGCGAGGGTGGGATCCGACACTACTAAGCAGTAACTTAATCAGTCTGTGCTGACACTACCCACTTATTCCGCGGCTCTGTAGCCGGACAAGCGGTGATCTGTGTCGCTCAGGTGTGCCTTGCCGCGCCGGGCGGACCGGCGGAGCGCCGCACGCAGCGGACGGTGTACGGACTCGGCCAGAACGGCGAGGTCGAGCACCGTTCCCCGGTGCTCGGCGTAGTGCTGGTCGAGCAGTGCGGGTTCGTCCCAGGGCATCCCGGACCGGGCCCGCACCTGGGCCAAGCCTGTCAGGCCCGGTCGCAGCTCATGACGCCAGTACCTGGCTCCGGTGATTCCGGCCCCCGGGTCGCCCGGTGCCAGCGGTGCGGGACCCACGAGGGAGAGGTCTCCCCGTACGACGTGGGGCAGCCGGGAGAGCAGGTCGAGCCGGAGCCGGCGGGTGCGCAGGGAGCGCAGTTCGAAGGGCCGGCCGTGCAGCCCGATCCGGGTCCGGCGCTCCAGTACGCCGCCGGACCGGTGTTTCACCGCGAGTGCGAGGGTGCCCGCGGCGAGGGCCGGGGCTGCCAGGATCAGGAGGGCCGAGCCGAGGATCAGGTCCAGCACCCGTTTGGCCGTCACGCGGGAGGTGAAGCGGTGTGCCGCGTCCGCCGTCGTGTGTGCCGCCGCGCGCGCGGCCGTACGCAGTGGGGTGCGCGGTGCGAGCGCGCCGGGCCGGTACGGGCTCCGCCGGCTCCGCTGTCGCTGCTGCTGTCGCCGCTGCCTCTGCTGCCTCACGCGCCGCTGTTCCGCGTCCTGCATCGCGCCCACCCGGGGTTCGAGGTCCGATGGTGTGCCGGTTATGACCGGCTCACGGCATTTTGTGACAGAACGATCCCACGGTGGGATGGTGGGTGGGGGGTGCGCCGGGGTGTGGCGCGGCCTCCCGTGCGGGTGCGCTGCGTGCGGTCCGCGGTGGCGGGTGCGGCGCGTGTTGCGGGGTGCCGGGCGGGTCAAGGGGGGTGCCGAGGCCTTCTGTGGCGCGCGCCGAGGTCGTGTGCGGCGAGGGTCGCGACCTGGAAAGCCCTGGTCGTCATGGGTGTGAGCACTTAAGTTGAGTCCAGCCGACTCAGGTCTGTTGACTCTGGGGCGGGAGTCATGCATTCTTGAGTCAGATCCACTCAAGTAGTCAGTTGGAGGAATTGAAATGGCACGTGCGGTCGGCATCGACCTGGGCACGACTAACTCCGTCGTCAGCGTTCTCGAAGGCGGCGAGCCCACCGTCATCACCAACGCCGAAGGCGCCAGGACCACGCCGTCCGTCGTCGCCTTCGCCAAGAACGGCGAGGTGCTCGTCGGCGAGGTCGCCAAGCGCCAGGCGGTCACCAACGTCGACAGGACCATCCGCTCCGTCAAGCGCCACATGGGCACTGACTGGAAGATCGACCTGGACGGCAAGAGCTTCAACCCGCAGCAGATGAGCGCCTTCATCCTGCAGAAGCTGAAGCGGGACGCCGAGTCCTACCTGGGCGAGAAGGTGACCGACGCGGTCATCACCGTCCCGGCGTACTTCAACGACTCCGAGCGTCAGGCGACGAAGGAGGCCGGCGAGATCGCGGGCCTGAACGTCCTGCGTATCGTCAACGAGCCGACGGCCGCCGCTCTGGCGTACGGCCTCGACAAGGACGACCAGACGATCCTCGTCTTCGACCTCGGCGGCGGCACCTTCGACGTGTCGCTCCTGGAGATCGGTGACGGCGTCGTCGAGGTGAAGGCCACCAACGGTGACAACCACCTCGGTGGTGACGACTGGGACCAGCGCGTCGTCGACTACCTGGTGAAGCAGTTCGCCAACGGTCACGGCGTGGACCTGTCCAAGGACAAGATGGCTCTCCAGCGTCTCCGCGAGGCCGCGGAGAAGGCGAAGATCGAGCTCTCGTCCTCGACCGAGACCACGATCAACCTGCCCTACATCACGGCGTCCGCCGAGGGCCCGCTGCACCTGGACGAGAAGCTCACGCGCGCCCAGTTCCAGCAGCTGACCGCCGACCTGCTGGACCGCTGCAAGACGCCGTTCCACAACGTCATCAAGGACGCGGGCATCGCGCTCTCCGAGATCGACCACGTCGTTCTCGTCGGTGGCTCGACCCGTATGCCGGCCGTCGCCGAGCTCGTCAAGGAGCTGACCGGTGGCCAGGAGGCCAACAAGGGCGTGAACCCGGACGAGGTCGTCGCCATCGGCGCCTCGCTCCAGGCCGGTGTCCTCAAGGGCGAGGTCAAGGACGTCCTGCTGCTCGACGTCACCCCGCTGTCCCTGGGTATCGAGACCAAGGGCGGCATCATGACGAAGCTCATCGAGCGCAACACGACCATCCCGACCAAGCGCTCCGAGATCTTCACGACGGCCGAGGACAACCAGCCGTCCGTGCAGATCCAGGTCTACCAGGGCGAGCGCGAGATCGCGGCGTACAACAAGAAGCTCGGAATGTTCGAGCTCACCGGTCTGCCGCCGGCCCCGCGCGGGGTGCCGCAGATCGAGGTCGCCTTCGACATCGACGCCAACGGCATCATGCACGTCGCTGCCAAGGACCTCGGCACCGGCAAGGAGCAGAAGATGACCGTCACCGGTGGCTCCTCGCTGCCGAAGGACGAGGTCAACCGGATGCGCGAAGAGGCCGAGCAGTACGCCGACGAGGACCACCGTCGTCGTGAGGCCGCCGAGTCCCGCAACCAGGGCGAGCAGCTCGTCTACCAGACGGAGAAGTTCCTCAAGGACAACGAGGACAAGGTCCCCGGTGATGTGAAGACGGAGGTGGAGACCGCGCTCGGCGAGCTGAAGGAGAAGCTCAAGGGCGAGGACACCGCCGAGATCCGTACCGCCACCGAGAAGGTCGCGGCCGTCTCCCAGAAGCTGGGCCAGGCCATGTACGCCAACGCCGAGGCCGGTGCGACGCCGGGCGCCGACGCGCCGGGCGACAGTGCCAAGGCCGATGACGATGTCGTCGACGCGGAGATCGTGGACGACGAGAAGGACACGAAGGGCGGTGCGGCGTGACCGAGGAGACCCCGGGCTTCGACGAGAAGCCCGACGTCCCCTCCGGCGCCACCTCCGACGACGCCGAGCCGAAGGCCGCCGCTCCCTCCGAGGAGGAGGCGGCGGCCCCGGCCGGGGACGCTAACCAGACAGCGGGCCTGACGGCTCAGCTGGACCAGGCCCGTTCGGCACTCGCCGAGCGCACGGCCGACCTCCAGCGGCTCCAGGCCGAGTATCAGAACTACCGCCGCCGCGTGGAGCGGGACCGGGTCACGGTCAAGGAGATCGCCTCGGCGAACCTCCTGTCCGAGCTGCTGCCCGTGCTCGACGACGTCGGCCGCGCACGGGAGCACGGTGAGCTGGTCGGCGGCTTCAAGTCGGTGGCCGAATCGCTGGAGACGACCGTCGCGAAGCTGGGCCTCCAGCAGTTCGGCAAGGAGGGCGAGCCCTTCGACCCGACGATCCACGAGGCCCTGATGCACAGCTATGCGCCGGACGTCACCGAGACGACCTGCGTGGCGATCCTTCAGCCGGGGTATCGCATCGGCGAGCGCACCATCCGCCCCGCGCGGGTGGCCGTCGCCGAGCCGCAGCCGGGCGCCACGCCCGCGGCGGCGAAGGAAGAGAAGGCAGATGACGAGGAGAGCGGTGGCACCGAGGAGGTCTGACATTCCGTCCGACCATCCCGGTGTGTACCGCCCGGCCCAGCGACCGGCCCACAGGCCGGTCGCTCGGCCGATCGTCCGGAAGGAGGGACGTCGATGAGCACGAAGGACTTCGTCGAGAAGGACTACTACAAGGTCCTCGGCGTCCCCAAGGACGCCACCGACGCCGAGATCAAGAAGGCGTACCGCAAACTCGCCCGCGAGTTCCACCCGGACGCCAACAAGGGTGACGCGAAGGCCGAGTCGCGCTTCAAGGAGATCTCCGAGGCGAACGACGTCCTCGGTGACACCAAGAAGCGCAAGGAGTACGACGAGGCGCGCGCCCTCTTCGGCAACGGTGGCTTCCGGGCCGGTCCCGGTGGCGCGGGAGGCAACTTCAACTTCGACCTGGGCGACCTCTTCGGTGGCACCCAGGGCGGTGGTCAGGGCGGCGGGGCCGGTGGATTCGGCGGCGGTGGCGGTCTGGGCGACGTCTTCGGCGGCCTGTTCAACCGGGGCGGTGCGGGGACGCGTGTGCAGCCGCGCCGCGGTCAGGACATCGAGTCCGAGGTGACGCTCAGCTTCACCGAGGCGGTCGACGGGGCCACGGTCCCGCTGAGGATGTCCAGCCAGGCGCCCTGCAAGGCGTGTTCGGGCACCGGCGACAAGAACGGCACCCCGAGGGTCTGCCCGACCTGTGTCGGCACCGGCCAGGTCTCGCGCGGCAGCGGCGGCGGCTTCTCGCTCACCGACCCCTGTGTGGACTGCAAGGGCCGGGGCCTCATCGCCCAGGACCCCTGCGAGGTCTGCAAGGGCAGCGGGCGGGCGAAGTCGGCCCGCACCATGCAGGTCAGGATTCCCGCGGGCGTCCTCGACGGCCAGCGGATCCGGCTGCGCGGCAAGGGCGGAGCGGGGGAGCGCGGCGGTCCGGCCGGCGACCTCTATGTCGTCGTCCACGTCGACGCCCACCCGGTCTTCGGCCGCAAGGGGGACAACCTCACCATCACCGTGCCCGTCACCTTCCCGGAGGCGGCGCTCGGCGGCGAGGTGAAGGTGCCCACGCTCGGCGGGCCCGCGGTCACCCTGAAGCTCCCGGCAGGCACCCCCAACGGACGTACGATGCGCGCCCGCGGCAAGGGCGCCGTACGCAAGGACGGCACCCGCGGCGACCTGCTGGTCACCGTCGAGGTGGACGTGCCCAAGGACCTCGCGCAAGAGGCCGAGGACGCGCTGGAGGCCTACCGGAAGGCGACCGCGGACCAGGACCCGCGGGCGGAGCTGTTCCAGGCTGCGAAGGGAGCTTGAGATGGACGGCCGGCGACGTAACCCGTACCAGTTGACCGATGAATCACCGGTGTATGTGATCTCGATCGCGGCGCAGCTCTCGGGTCTGCACCCGCAGACGCTGCGTCAGTACGACCGTCTCGGCCTCGTCTCCCCGGACCGTACGGCCGGGCGCGGCAGACGCTATTCGGCCCGTGACATCGAGCTGCTGCGCACCGTGCAGCAGCTGTCGCAGGACGAGGGCATCAACCTGGCGGGCATCAAGCGCATCATCGAGCTGGAGAACCAGGTCGCCGCGCTCCAGCAGCGCGTCGCCGAGCTCTCGGCGGCGGTGGACGGCGCGGCGGTGGCCATGCAGCAGCGCGAGGCGCAGGTGCATGCCTCGTACCGCCGTGATCTGGTCCCGTACCAGGATGTGCAGCACACCAGCGCGCTGGTCGTCTGGCGGCCGAAGAAGCCGAAGGACTGAGGCGGGCGACGGACGCGTACGCGGCGTCCGGGTCCGGCCCGCAGGGCCCGTCTTCCGGGAGTTCGTTCCGGGGGCGGGCCCTGTCGCGTCCGGGGCGGTCAGGAGTCCTGGTCGAGGATTCCGGACCGGGCGATGAGATAACCGAGCTGGGCCCGGCTGCTGCTGCCCAGCGCGGTGGAGAGTTTGGCGACGTGCGCCCGGCAGGTGCGGACGTTCATGCCCAGCCGCCGGGCGATGGAGTCGTCCACATGGCCCTCGACGAGGAGCTGGGCGATGGAGCGCTGGACGCCGCTGATTCCCTTGGGCGTCGGCTCGTACTTGACTTCCTCCCGCAGCGGCGCGGCCTGGTTCCACAGCTGCTCGAAGACCTTGACGAGGTACTGCACGAGCCCGGGGTGGCGCAGTTCGAGCGCCACCCGGCGGTCGTCCGTGGCGGGGATGAACGCGACGGTGTGATCGAAGATCATCAGACGCTCGATCAGCTCTTCGAGGGTGCGGATCTCGACCTTGCCCGCCGTCATGCGGTCCGCGTACGTCAGGGTTCCGTGGCTGTGCCGGATGGTGTGCTGGTAGAGCGAGCGCATGCCGACACCGCGCTCGGTGAGCATGTTGCCGCGCTCCACGGCGATGTTGAGGGTGCCCTCGCTGCGCCCGCCGCCGGGCTGGATGGTCAGTACCTCCGACCGGCATTCGGCCATGGCGAGCTCGATGGAGGCGTTGATCCGGTCCTTGCCCTCAAGCACGGTGATCGCGTGCGTGGTGGGCGTCTGGGCACTGATCGCCATGAACGGTTCGAAGGTGTCGCTGAGCTCGACCGAGAGCTGTCTTCGAGCCTGGATCTCCCGTTCGATCGGGTAGAGCCGTTGTGTCAGTGCGGCGGACGGAGGTACCGGCCGGAGCCAGGCGTCATCGGCCGGATCCGGGTGAAGCAGGGCGAATTCGAGCAGACAGGGCGCTGACCCCACCTCGGAACGGGCTATCTTGCCCACGCTCAGGGCGCTGGCGTAGAGCCGTATCCCCTCCTCGCACAAGGCGGTGACAGAGTGGGGATGTGTCGCATTTGTGCTATTTGTTATCAATTCTCCACCCCCCAGGAACATGAAACTACAGGAACATGATGCATCGATCCTGTGGCATTGACGTGCCTGAATGAGCCATCGTCTTGTCATGCGGGGGAGAGGAAACCTTGGAAGTGAGGACGAAGCCGACTATGGGTAGCAAAATGCTTCGCTCGGCGCTTGCCGCGGCCTTCTCCGCCGGGCTGGCGCTCGGAGCGGTCAGTATCCAGGACCTGGTCTGGGACAGTGCGCCCACCGGAGCGACCGGCACGCAGGTGCGGGCCGTTCCCCCGCCGGACCTGGTGTGGGACATCGCGCCGGTCGGAACGCCGGCGGCGCGGACTCTGGCAGCGCCTCCGCCGGACCTGGTGTGGGACACCGCGCCGGCCGGAGTGAAGGCGTCCGACCTGGTGTGGGACATCGCGCCGCGAGTGACGGCAGAGGCATGAGCATCCCCCCGGATGACCGCACCTTCCGGCGGGAGATGGCCACGGCCTACCGCTCAGGGTGGCATTTCATCGATCTGCTCACGGCACTCCCCCGCCGTGGCGATTCGTTGATGGTCACCCTGTTCGGAGAGCCGATCGTCGTCGTGCTGGAGGAGGACGAGGGTGTCCGTGCCTATCGGTGTCTCCGCCGCCCCCGCGGCGCTCCGCAGCCGGTCCGCTGCGCCGTGCGCTACGGCATGATTTTCGTCAATCTCGACCAGCGGGACCATGAGCTGTTCGAGCCAGAAACCATCTCCGCCACCCCCCGCAGTGCCTGAGCGATTCCCCCGTCGTTCCTTGTCGCTCAGGTACTTCCCCCACACAGCGGCGCCACCGTGACCTGAACGCGGTGGCGCCGTTGTGCTGTTCCGCCGCGGCCGGGCGGATCACGCCCTGCCGAGCGCCCGGTCCACGGCGATCTCGATGACGACCCGGTCCGGGCTGGGCTTGGGTGTGCGCCCGTAGCGGTCCGTGTAGCGGCGTACGGCGTCGTCCACGATGTCCGACTCCGGGCGGATCATCGCGTGGCCCTCCAGCGTCGCCCAGCGGGCCCGGTGCATCTGGCAGGCCGCGACCCGTGCCCCGTCCGGGCCCGCGGCGATGATGTTGGCGACCTTGCGGCTGTTCTTGTTGGTGATCACGCGGGCGATCCCGGCCTCGGCGTCGTACGTCACGCCGACCGGCACCACGTGCGGTGTGCCGTCCGGGCGGAGCGTGGTCAGGGTGCAGAGGTGGTACTCGCGCCAGAAGGCCAGGTACTCGGGGCTGAGGTTGCGTACGTCGGGCATGCCGAAAGCGTAGACATTCCGCCGGCGCGGCGGCCCCCGGTGCGCCGACGCGGCGACCCCCGGTGCGCGGGCGCGCCGCGCGGGCGGGCGTACGGCGCGGTGTGCGGTGGCGGGTGCCGGGGGTGAGCGGTTCACTCGGATCAGGGCTTGGAGCCGCCGTGCGCGGCGGAGCCGGGCCGCGGGTGCGCGCATTCAGGCTTGAGCGGAATACACTCAACTTTGTGTACGTTGATTCAGTCAATGGTGCGGGCGGGGCCCGTACGGCCGCCGGTCCACCGGCCGCCGTCACCGCCGCCCGGCCGACGACCGCCGGACCCGACGCCGGAACCGAGTCAAGCACCACCGCAAGGAGGAGAGAGCGCACGTGGACGCCGAGCTGACCAACAAGAGCCGGGACGCCATCAACGCGGCCACCAGCAGGGCCGTGAAGGACGGGCACCCCGACCTGACCCCCGGGCATCTGCTGCTCGCGCTGCTCGAGGGCCAGGACAACGAGAACATCACCGACCTGCTCGCCGCCGTCGACGCCGACCAGGCCGCCGTACGCGGCGCGACCGAGAAGCTCCTGGGCGCCCAGCCCAGCGTCACCGGCTCCACCGTCGCGCCGCCGCAGCCCAACCGCGAACTGCTCGCGGTCATCGCGGACGCCGCCCAGCAGGCCAAGGAGCTCGGCGACGAGTTCCTGTCCACCGAGCATCTGCTGATCGGCATCGCGGCCAAGGGCGGCCGGGCCGGTGAGATCCTCGGTGAGCAGGGGGCCAGTGCGAAGAGGCTGCTGGACGCGTTCGAGAAGAGCAGGGGAGGGCGTCGGGTGACCACACCGGACCCGGAGGGTCAGTACAAGGCCCTGGAGAAGTTCGGCACCGACTTCACGGCGGCCGCACGCGAGGGCAAGCTCGACCCGGTGATCGGGAGGGACCAGGAGATCCGCCGCGTGGTCCAGGTCCTGTCCCGCCGCACGAAGAACAACCCGGTGCTCATCGGTGAGCCCGGCGTCGGCAAGACGGCGGTCGTCGAAGGTCTCGCCCAGCGCATCGTCAAGGGCGACGTACCCGAGAGCCTGAAGAACAAGCGCCTCGTCTCCCTGGACCTGGGGGCCATGGTCGCGGGCGCGAAGTACCGGGGCGAGTTCGAGGAGCGGCTGAAGACCGTCCTCTCCGAGATCAAGGAGAGCGACGGCCAGATCATCACGTTCATCGACGAGCTGCACACCGTCGTGGGCGCCGGCGCGGGCGGCGACTCCGCCATGGACGCGGGCAACATGCTCAAGCCGATGCTGGCCCGCGGCGAACTGCGGATGGTCGGCGCCACCACGCTGGACGAGTACCGCGAGCGCATCGAGAAGGACCCGGCCCTGGAGCGCCGCTTCCAGCAGGTCCTGGTCGCCGAGCCGTCCGTCGAGGACACCATCGCGATCCTGCGCGGGCTCAAGGGCCGCTACGAGGCCCACCACAAGGTCCAGATCGCGGACTCCGCGCTGGTCGCGGCGGCCACGCTCTCCGACCGCTACATCACCTCCCGCTTCCTCCCCGACAAGGCCATCGACCTGGTCGACGAGGCGGCGTCCCGGCTGCGGATGGAGATCGACTCCTCGCCCGTGGAGATCGACGAGCTCCAGCGCGCCGTCGACCGGCTGCGCATGGAGGAGCTGGCTCTCAAGAACGAGACCGACGCCGCCTCCAAGCAGCGCCTGGACAAGCTCCGCCGCGACCTCGCCGACAAGGAGGAGGAGCTGCGCGGCCTCACCGCCCGCTGGGAGAAGGAGAAGCAGGGCCTCAACCGCGTCGGTGAGCTGAAGGAACGTCTCGACGAACTGCGCGGACAGGCCGAGCGCGCCCAGCGCGACGGCGACTTCGACACCGCCTCCAAGCTGCTGTACGGGGAGATCCCCGGCCTGGAACGCGAGCTGGAGGAGGCCGCCGAGGCGGAGCAGGAGGCGGCCAAGGACACGATGGTCAAGGAGGAGGTCGGCCCGGACGACATCGCCGATGTCGTCGGCTCCTGGACCGGCATCCCGGCAGGCCGGCTGCTGGAGGGCGAGACCCAGAAGCTGCTGCGCATGGAGGACGAACTCGGCAGGCGGCTCATCGGGCAGCGGGAGGCCGTGCAGTCGGTCTCCGACGCGGTACGGCGCACCCGTGCCGGCATCGCCGACCCGGACCGCCCGACCGGCTCCTTCCTCTTCCTCGGCCCCACCGGGGTCGGCAAGACCGAGCTGGCGAAGGCGCTCGCGGACTTCCTGTTCGACGACGAGCGGGCCATGATCCGCATCGACATGAGCGAGTACGGCGAGAAGCACAGCGTCGCGCGGCTCGTCGGCGCCCCGCCCGGTTACGTCGGGTACGAGGAGGGCGGCCAGCTCACCGAGTCCGTCCGCCGGCGCCCGTACAGCGTCGTCCTGCTGGACGAGGTGGAGAAGGCCCACCCGGAGGTCTTCGACGTCCTGCTCCAGGTCCTCGACGACGGCCGGCTCACGGACGGCCAGGGCCGGACGGTGGACTTCCGCAACACCATCCTGATCCTGACCTCCAACCTCGGCAGCCAGTACCTGGTCGACCCCCTGGTCAAGCCCGAGGTCAAGAAGGAGCAGGTCATGGATGTCGTACGGGCATCCTTCAAACCGGAGTTCCTCAACCGGCTCGATGACATCGTGGTCTTCTCCGCGCTGTCCGGCGACGAGCTCTCGCACATCGCGGGACTCCAGATCGACCGCCTGGCCGGGCGGCTGGCCGACCGCAGGCTCACCCTCGACGTCACGCCCGAGGCCCTGGCCTGGCTGGCCGAGGAGGGCAACGACCCGGCGTACGGGGCACGGCCGCTGCGCCGGCTGATCCAGACGGCGATCGGCGACCGGCTGGCGAAGGAGATCCTCGCGGGCGAGGTCACGGACGGCGACACCGTACGGGTGGACCGGTCCGACGACGGCCTGAGCGTCGGCCGCGCCTCGTAGCACCGGTCCCCCTGACCCCGGCGGGCCCGGTCCGCACCGGCTGCGTGTCAGCTTGTGGCGGATCGGGGCCGCCGGGGCTTGCCATGCCCCGCCCGCCATGGGAGAGGATGGCCGCAACCGTCACGAAGGGAAATAACGGTGAGCATCGATCCGTCCTCGATTCCTAATTTCGGGGGCCAGCCCGAACCGCAGGCGGCAGGACCGGAGGGCCCCGTCGTCCCTGACCAGGACCTCGTCAAGCAGCTTCTGGACCAGATGGAGCTGAAGTACGTCGTCGACGACGAGGGCGACCTCGCGGCGCCGTGGGAAGAGTTCCGGACGTACTTCATGTTCCGGGGCGAGGAGGAGCAGCAGGTCTTCTCGGTCCGTACGTTCTACGACCGCCCGCACGACCTCGACCAGCGCCCCGTCCTCCTGGACGCGATCGACGACTGGAACCGCCGCACCCTGTGGCCGAAGGTCTACACGCACGCCCACGAGGGCGAGGAGGGCGAGGCGGGCTCCGTCCGGCTGATCGGTGAGGCGCAGATGCTCATCGGCACCGGCGTCAGCCTGGAGCACTTCGTCTCCTCGACGGTCAGCTGGGTGCGCGCCTCGATCGAGTTCGACAAGTGGCTCGTGGAGCGCCTGGGCCTGGAGCCGGCCGAGGCCAAGGCCGAGGCCGAGGAGAAGGCCGAGGGCGACGCGCCCTCCGAGGGCTGAGCGCCCCTTCCCGAACGAGAGCCCGGCCGGCCGGGGACCCGCGTCCCCGACCGGCCGGGCTCTGTCATGTCCGGGCTCCGTCATGTCCGGCTCCGGTCCTGGCCGCCTCTCACCCGGCCAGGCCCTTCAGCCGGGACACCGCCTCCTCCAGCACGTCCGCGCGCTTGCAGAACGCGAAGCGGACGAAGGGCGCGCCCTGGTCGCGGTGGTCGTAGAAGACGGCGTTCGGGATCGCGACGACCCCGCAGCGGCCGGGCAGGGCGCGGCAGAACGCGAAGCCGTCGCGCTCGCCGCCGAGCGGGCGGATGTCGGTGGTGACGAAATACGTTCCGGCGGGGCGGTAGACCCCGAACCCGGCCTCGGCGAGCCCCGTGCTCAGCAGGTCCCGCTTGGCCCGCAGATCGGCGCGCAGGGCCTCGTAGTAGCTGTCGGGCAGCCGCAGGGCCTCGGCGACCGCGTACTGGAAGGGGCCGGCCGAGACATAGGTCAGGAACTGCTTCGCGGAGCGCACGGCGGTGACCAGCTCCGGGCTCCCGGTGATCCAGCCGACCTTCCAGCCGGTGAACGAGAAGGTCTTTCCCGCACTGCTCACCGTGACCGTGCGCTCGCGCATGCCGGGGAAGGAGGCGAGCGGGATGTGTTCGCCCTCGAAGACCAGGTGTTCGTACACCTCGTCGGTGACGACGAGCAGGTCGCGTTCGCGGGCGAGTTCGGCGACGGCGGCGAGCTCTTCGCGGGTGAGGACCGTGCCGGTAGGGTTGTGCGGGGTGTTGAGCAGGATCAGGCGGGTGCGCGGGGTGACGGCGGCGCGCAGTTCGCCGAGGTCGAGCCGGTAGGTCCCGGACGCCGCCTCCGGGTGCAGTGTGACCGGGACACGGGTGCCGCCCGCCATGGCGATGGAGGCGGCGTACGAGTCGTAGTACGGCTCCAGGGCGATGACCTCGTCGCCCGGTTCGAGCAGGGCGAGCATCGCGGCGGCGATGGCCTCCGTGGCGCCCGCGGTGACCAGGACCTCGGTGTCGGGGTCGTACGCGAGGCCGTAGCGCCGCTGCTGGTGGTCCGTGATCGCGGTACGGAGTTCGGGGACGCCGGGCCCCGGTGGGTACTGGTTGCCGCGGCCGTCGCGCAGGGCCCGGACCGCGGCCTCGCGGATCTCGTCGGGGCCGTCGGTGTCGGGGAAGCCCTGGCCGAGGTTGATGGAACCGGTCCGTACGGCCAGCGCCGACATCTCCGCGAAGATCGTCGTGCCGAACTCGGTGAGGCGGCGGTTGAGCAGCGGTCGTCCCTGTGTCATGGGCCATCCTGTGCCGAAGCTCTGGAGTTGCTCAAGTCCGCTTTCGGCTCCGGCGCGGCGGGGCATCCCCGCTGCACGAAAGAATCGCCATGAACATGAAGCGGGGGGTTCCGCTTCGGGGGACGGAAGGGTGTGAGGACAGGTGGGAGCCTTCTTCATCGTGATGATCGTGCTTGTGCTGGTCGTGGCCGTGAGCCCGTCGGTGGTCGGGGCCGGCCTCCGTCGGCGGGCCGCCTCCCGCCGCGGCCGGGGCCGTACCGGCGACAGGCGCAGCTGGTGGGCGGGCGGCGGTGACGGCGGTGGCGGCGGCGGTGGCGGCGCGTCCTGCGGCAGCGGGCACTCGTGCGGGAGCAGCAGTTCCTCGTGCGGGGGCGGTTCGTCGTGCGGCGGCGGGGGCGGCTGCGGCGGGGGAAGCTGACCCGGAGTATATGGCTTATGACGGTGGGTAGTTGACCGGGGCGGGTGCCCCTGGCAAGTGACCCGGACGGCTGGTGCGGGGGATGCTCCCTCGGGTGTCCGGTGGGTGAACTCCCGCCGGGCACCTTTTCGTTGGGATACGTGAGGTGTTCGGGTTGAACAGGTGAACCGGGCAGCCCCCGAGGGGATGGAAACCACGTCAAGTTGGGCAAAAACGCTGTGAGTGCGGCGTACTTCGTGATTCCCTCGCTCTAGAGAACATCCAGCCCTCGGACCCCAGTTGGACCTGATCGGGCGTTCCCCTACTCCCATGTGTGTCGTCCCGGGGACGCCCCCTGTCCATGTGTCCATGTGTGTTAGCGGAGCCGACCCATGCTCACGACCCTCCAGACGGCCTATTCCGATACCCGAGCTGCCGACCTGGCTTGGGCGCTGGGGCGGGAGCCGCTGCCCGCCCTCGCCGTCCTCGATCTCCAGCTCGCCGACGCCAAGCTCCAGTTGAGGCTCCTCGGCGCCTCCCATCAAGTGCTCCTGGAGGAGGACCGAGGTTCCTGCTCGGAGACCGTTGCCTGCATTCCGGGCAGCAGTACGCCCCTTCCCCTCGGCGTCGCCAAGCGGCTCGGGGGCTGGGAGTACGAATTCGCGGCGCGCGTCGAGACGCTCTCGGAGGGTTCGTTCGCCGGGCGCGCCCAGGAGCTCCTTGCGCTGGTCGCCGACCATCCGCACGGCCTCGCCGGGACGTTCCCCGGCAGCCCGCACGCCTTCACCGCGATGCTGGCGCAGCGGACCGAGGGGCAGGTGCGGTGGCGTACCTGGCACGCGTACCCCCAGGAAGGGCAGCTGGTGGTGACCCGTACCCGGGTGGGCGTGCGGATGCCGGTGCCGGCCCTCTGAGCGGGGGCGGGCCCCGGGTGCCCGCGCGGCTCGTCCCGCATTACCCTCCGCGGCTGCTCCTCAAGACACTTGCACCCTTGTGGGTGACAGATGGCGATCAATTCGTCACGTAGCGTTCGCATTATGATCGACCAGCAGGTGCCGCTGCGGGGGGCCGCCGCGCGGCTTCCCGTACGGCCCAGGACCGGCCGGTATCTCGTGCTGGCCGCAGTCTTCGTCTGTGCCGCCTGCGGTCTGGTGTACGAACTCGAACTGGTCGCGCTCGCCTCGTACTTGATCGGCGACTCGGTCACCCAGGCGTCCGTCGTGCTGTCCGTGATGGTGTTCGCGATGGGGGTCGGATCGCTTCTCGCGAAACGTTTGCGCTGCCGTGCGGCTGTGGGTTTCGGGCTCATCGAGGCCGCCCTCGCGCTGATCGGCGGCTCCTCCGCGCTCGTGCTGTACGCCTCGTTCGCCTGGCTCGGTGAATCGCGTTACGCGCTGGTCGGGTTCACGCTGGCCATCGGGATGCTGATCGGTGCCGAGATCCCGCTGCTGATGACGCTGATCCAGCGGGTGGACCGGCAGGACGCGGGCGGGGCCGTCGCGGATCTCTTCGCGGCCGACTACGTCGGAGCGCTGGTGGGCGGACTGGCGTTCCCCTTTCTGCTGCTGCCGATGCTGGGGCAGCTGACCGGCGCGCTGTTCACCGGTGCGGTCAACGCGGCGGCGGGCGGGGCGCTGGTGCTGTGGCTGTTCCGGCGGGACCTCAGCTCCCGGTCCCGCTGGCTGCTCGTCCTCGCCAACCTCGCGGTGATCGGGCTGCTCGCGGGCGCCACGCTGCTGGTCGACGACTTCGAGCGGGCGGCGCGGCGGGCCGTCTACGGGGACCAGGTTCGGGTCGCCGTGCGGACCGGGGTGCAGGAGGTCGTGCTCACCGGGACCGGCCGCGACTCCCTCGGCCTGTATCTGGACGGGCGCCTGCGGGCCAGCGCCCGCGACGAGTACCGCTACCACGAGGCGCTGGTGCACCCGGCGATGAACGGACGCCACGAGCGGGTCCTGATCCTGGGCGGCGGCGACGGGCTCGCCGCCCGCGAGGTGCTGCGCTACCGGGACGTCCGGGAGGTCACGGTCGTCGAGCTGGACCCGGCCGTCACCCGGTTGGCCCGTACGGACCCCGCGCTCCGCGGCCTCAACGGACACGCCTACCGCGATCCGCGCCTCACCGCGGTCGGCGCGGACGCGTTCAACTGGCTGCGGGCGGGCGGCGAACGCTACGACGTGGTGATCTCCGACCTCCCGGACCCGGGCATCACGGCGAGCACGAAGCTCTATTCCGCGGAGTTCTACGGCCTGGTCGGCGAGGCCCTCGCGCCGGGCGGGCGGCTGGTGGTGCACGCGGGGTCGCCGGGCAGCCGGGGGCAGACGTACTGGACGGTGGAGGCCTCGGTCCGGGCGGGAGGCCTCGCGGCCCGGCCGTACCGCGTCACCGGCAGGCTCTCCGGCATCGCCGCGGGCCCGGACCGCTACGACGGAGAGGGGCCCGCCCCGCGGGACTGGGGCTTCGTGCTGGCCTCCCCGGGCGCGGTGCCGCCGCTGGGCCTGGCCGCCGGGGCGCCGGGGCTGCGGTCGCTGGGGGAGCGCGAGCTGCGGGAGGCGGGGCGGTCGGCGGAGCACGTACGGGTGAAGGGGCAGCCACCGTCGACCCTGATCCATCCGCGGTACTGGGAGGAGACATGACCTCCGGGGAGGGTCCGCGAGCGGCCCCGGGGGGCGGGCCCGTTCCGGGTGGTGCCGGGTGCGGAAGCGCTGACGTACCGGCCGGGGCTGAGTAGGCTCGGTTTCCATGGAGCATGAGGTGTTCGTTCCGGTGATGGCCCCGTCCCTTCGGCGGACGCTGGGCGATCCCGCCCGTGTCGCCCGCTGCGTACCCGGCCTCCAGCAGGACGCCGAGGAGACGGCCGGGCCGCTGGCCGGCCGCCTGAAGATCCGGGTCGGCGGCCACACGATCACGTACCGGGGCGCGCTGTCGCTGTCCGGCCCGGACGGGGACCGCGTCTCGGTGACCGGGGAGGGGGCGGAGGCCCGGGGCACCGGTGCGGTCACGCTGGAGCTGACCATCGGCCTCACGGAGACCGACGGCGGTACGACCCTCCTCTTCACGGGGTCCGCGAGCGGTGACGGCCGGCTGAAGGAGCTGGACCCGGCGGCGGCCCTGGCGGCGGCCCACCGGTTGCTGGACCGCTTTACGCAGCAGCTGGTGACGGAGACGCTGGCCTCCCACGGGGAGGGAGAGAAGCCGCCCGCGACGGAGGCGGGCACGGAGGCGGGCACGGAGGCGGAGCCGTCCCCCGGGCCCGCGGCGGACGCGGCCGACGCGGAACGGCCCGGTGCGGAGGACGACGAGGATCTGCGTGCCGAGGCCCTGCACGACGACGTCGATGAACCGGGCGATGCCGTCGATGACGCTGACAGCCCCGACGCCGACGCCGACGCCGATGACGACTCCGAGTCCGATGACGCCGGGGGCCGGTCCCCGGCCGCCGGCAAGGGGTCCGTGTTCGACGCGCCCGTGCCGCCGCCCTCGCTCGACCCCGTAGCCGAAGTGGAGTTCACCGTGCCCGACGAGCCCCCGGCCGAGGCCGCACACGCCCGGCGCACCATGATCGGACGCAGCGCCGAGGAGGTCGACCACGCGCCGCCGCGCGGCCGGTACGCCCCGGTGCCCTCGCCCGACGCGCACGGTGCGGGGACCGCCCTGCGCTGGGTCGCCCCGGCGGCGGCCCTCGCGATCGCCTCCGCCGTCGTCCTGGGCCGGGCACTGCGTCGCCGGAGGTAGCGGCGCCAGTAGTGTCGGGGGTGTGAGCAGAGCTGCGAAGAACGTCCGGCTGTCCGTCGGTGACGCCGAGTTGACCGTTGACCCCGTCCATGGCTGCCGGATCAGCAGCCTGCGGATCGGTGGCACCGAACTGCTGCGGCAGGGGGAGCGGTACGGCTGCTTCCCGATGGTGCCCTGGTGCGGACGTACCGGGGACGGGGAGTTCCGCAACGGTGACGCGGTCCACCGGCTGCCGCTGAACGCCCCGCCGCACGCCATCCACGGCACCGGCCGCGACACGGCCTGGCACACCGCCCGGGAGGACGGGGCGGAGGCGGCCTTCTACTACGACCTCGCCGAGCCGTGGCCGTACCAGGGCCGGGTGACGCAGAGCTTCGAGCTGGCCGAGGACTCCCTCACGCTGCGCCTTTCCGTCGAGACCTACGGGGACTCCTTCCCGGCGCAGGCCGGCTGGCACCCCTGGTTCCGCCGCGACCTGGAGGGCCGGGACGTGCGGCTCTCCTTCGACGCCGCCTGGCAGGAGGAGCGCGGCGGGGACCACCTGCCGACCGGCCGCCGGATCGATCCCCTGCCCGGACCGTGGGACGACTGCTTCGGGATGCCCGACGGGGTCGATGTGAGGCTCACCTGGCCGGAGCGGCTCGAACTGACCGTGAAGAGCCGGGACGAGTGGGTGGTGATCTACGACGAGCAGGACGAGGCGGTGTGCGTGGAGCCGCAGTCGGGTCCGCCGAACGGTCTGAACACCGCCCCGCGCCTGGTCACCCCGATCGACCCGCTGGAGATCGCGACCACGTGGAGCTGGGTGCGGCTCTGAGCCGTACGCCGGGGTGGGCCGCAGCGCTTACCCTCGTTGACATGACTGACGTACGCGCTGAGCTGCTCCAGCAGATCAAGGACAAGGCCGTGGTGCACGGCAAGGTGACCCTCTCCTCGGGGCTGGAAGCCGACTGGTACATCGACCTGCGCCGGATCACGCTGGACGGCACGGCCGCGCCGATGGCCGGACAGGTCATGCTCGACGCCACCGCCGACCTGGACTACGACTGCGTCGGCGGCCTGACGCTGGGTGCCGACCCGGTGGCCACGTCGATGCTGCACGCCTCCGCGGCGCGCGGCCGGAGCCTGGACGCGTTCGTCGTCCGTAAGGCGCAGAAGGCGCACGGCATGCAGCGCCGGATCGAGGGCACCGAGGTGAAGGGCCGCCGCTGCCTCGTCGTCGAGGACACCTCGACCACCGGTGGCTCGCCGCTGACGGCCGTCGAGGCGGTGCGCGAGGCGGGCGGTGAGGTCGTCGGTGTCGCCGTGATCGTGGAGCGCGGTGCGGCCCAGGCCATCGCCGAGGCGGGCCTGCCCTATGTCCAGGTCTACTCGGTGGCCGACCTCGATCTGGGCTGATACGGGTCTGACCTGCGGTTTTTCTACGGGGTGGGCGGTTTCACGTGAAACCGCCCACCCCGTACCCGTACTCGTGAGGGTCCTCCGGGTGGAGCCGGACGAAGAGTCTGGGAAGATGGGGGCGACGATGACGTCGCCCCCAGGTCAGGGACCAGCACTGCACACCCGCACATCCCAAGGAGCGGTCAGATGCCCATCGCAACCCCCGAGGTCTACGCCGAGATGCTCGACCGGGCGAAGGCAGGCAAGTTCGCCTACCCGGCCATCAATGTGACCTCGACCCAGACCCTGCACGCTGCACTGCGCGGCTTCGCGGAGGCGGAGAGCGACGGCATCGTCCAGATCTCCACCGGTGGGGCGGAGTTCCTGGGCGGCCAGTACAACAAGGACATGGTGACGGGCGCCGTGGCCCTGGCCGAGTTCGCGCACATCGTCGCCGCCAAGTACGACATCACGGTCGCGCTGCACACCGACCACTGCCCCAAGGACAAGCTGGACGGTTACGTCCGTCCGCTGCTCGACATCTCCGCGGAGCGTGTCGCCAAGGGTCTGAACCCGCTGTTCCAGTCGCACATGTGGGACGGCTCGGCCGAGACCCTCGCCGACAACCTGGCCATCGGTCAGGAGCTGCTCGCCAAGGCCGCCGCCGCCAAGATCATTCTTGAGGTCGAGATCACCCCGACCGGTGGCGAGGAGGACGGCGTCACGCACGAGATCAACGACGAGCTGTACACGACCGTCGACGACGCGCTGCGCACCGCCGAGGCGCTCGGCCTGGGCGAGAAGGGCCGCTACCTGCTGGCCGCCTCCTTCGGCAATGTCCACGGCGTCTACAAGCCGGGCAACGTCGTGCTCCGTCCCGAGCTGCTGAAGGACCTCCAGGAGGGTGTCGGCGCCAAGTACGGCAAGGCGTCCCCCTTCGACTTCGTCTTCCACGGCGGCTCCGGCTCCACCGAGCAGGAGATCGCCACCGCGCTGGAGAACGGCGTCGTGAAGATGAACCTCGACACCGACACCCAGTACGCCTTCACCCGGCCGATCGTGGACCACGTGTTCCGCAACTACGACGGCGTCCTGAAGGTCGACGGCGAGGTCGGCAACAAGAAGGTCTACGACCCGCGCAGCTGGGGCAAGTCCGCCGAGGGTGGCATGGCCAAGCGTGTCACCGAGGCCTGCGCGAACCTGCGCTCCACCGGTACGAAGCTGAAGTAGTCCGTACGGACATCCGGCGTGGGCCCGGTACCCCTTGGGGTGCCGGGCAGCCGCTCCACCGCACCCCGCGCGGCGTCCTCCACGACCTCGTCCAGCCGACGTCCAGCAGCCTCCACGCGCGTAACCAGGCCGGACGGA